>JAUXFF010000056.1 GCA_030620155.1 Candidatus Cloacimonadota bacterium
CTAAATAATCCAGGTCTTTCCATTTTGATTTATCTGTATCCGGTCTATTTAAAACAATTATTTTTACATTATCCAGCAACCATTTATAATTGTGCCATTCAGGAAGCTCAAGAACAATATCCTCACCTACAATAAAGTAAAAATCATAGTCCTGGAATTTTTCATAGAGATCTTTCATCAATTTATCTGTATAGTTCAGATTATTTTGGTCGGAATCAAGGTTAGAAACTATGAAACCAGGGTATTTTTCCAATACAGTTTTTACTAATTTGGATCTTATTTTAAAAGGCAGAACATCAGTTTTTTCTTTTAAAGGGTGGTTTCCTGTTGGTAAGAACCAGATTTCATTTAACTTCAATTTTTTCAAAGCACATAGTGCTAGGGCAATATGGCCATTGTGTATGGGATTAAATGAACCGCCGAGTAAACCTATTTTCATATTTTTTTATTAGATAAAATGATTTATACTAATTTCAAGTCATGTTATTTAAATTATTTCAGCTTTTTGAAAAGGTTGTTGATCTTTTTTGTTTCCTTAGAATCAGGGTAACGTGTATTCATTTTATCTACAATCAGTAACGCATTTGCTTTATCTTTTCTGGCAATATAGATTCTACCGGAGTAGAAAAGGGACATTTTATCGATCTTATCTATTATATTAAGAGCTGTGATTTCATCAAAATATAATAAAGCTGAACTATAATCATACATTTTAAAATAAGCATATCCATTATTATATTTCTTTTCCAGCAATTTATATTCACATTTTTCTAAGTAATCCAGAGCTTCATCTATTCTTTCATCAAAAGGAAATTTTTCAATAAAGGTCTCAAAGGAGACAATAGCTTTTTCCGTTTCTTCCTGGGTATAATGAGGGCTCAAAGATTCCTCGAAATAACATACTCCTATATTAAAATATGCCTTACTGATGTCTTCATAATTTTTAAATAACCGGATCAATTCTTCGTATTCAAACCGGGCTTCCAGAAAATTGTCTTGGTAAAAATAACAATCTCCGAGTTTCATCTGAGCCTTGGCAGTGTAGATAGAGTTTCTATCCAAAACTATATTTGTATAATACGGGATTGCTTTGTGATATTTGCCCTGATCAAACAGTTCCTCAGCGATATTCATTTTATCTTCAACAGGCATTTCCCGGGTAAGTTGATTTTTACTACATCCGATAAGCACGATTAGAATTAATGATACAAATAATATTTTTTTCATTATATCCTCTAATAATAATTAAGCTTTTTCAAAGAAAGCTTTATAAGCTTTATAGGCAGAATAAACATCTGCTTTACTGGTCAGTTCGTATAATGCATGCATACTAAGAACACCAGGTCCGCAGTCAATAACCTCTGCCCCGTGTTCAGCCATAAATTTGGCTATAGTTCCCCCTCCCCCTTCATCTACTTTACCCAGGGCTCCAATTTGCCAGTTAATTTTTTCTTGATTAAATAAGTCTATTATTTTTGCGTTGAATTCAGCATTAGCATCATTTGAGCCGCTTTTTCCACCACTGCCTGTGTATTTAGTTACACTGACCCCAAAACCTAAATGTACTGCATTTTCCTTTTCATGCACTTGAGGAAAATTTGGATTTATCCCTGCATTCACATCAGCAGAAATAATCTGGCTGTTAATAAGGGTTTTTCTTAATGTACTACTGTCAAAAGATTCTTTGTTGTACTTTAACAGGTCTGCAATAAAATCAATAATAAATACGGATTTTGCTCCTGTATTACTTTCACTGCCAATTTCTTCTTTATCTGCAAGGTATACTATAGCAGTTTTTTTCAAATCATTAACATCAAAAACAGCTTTTGAAGAAGTGTAAACACATACACGGTCGTCCTGACCATAAGCGAGGATCATACTCTTATCAATTCCGCAATCCCTGGCTTTTCCGGCAGGAACAAGTTCCAATTCCGCACTGAGAAGATTTTCTTCAACAACACCATATTTTTCATTAAGCAAAATTAAGGCGTTTAGTTTTACTGCTTCCTTAACATCTTTATCTTTGTTTTCAATATAAGGAATAGAATTAAAAAAAAGTTTCATGGTATCCGCATTAATGGCTTCACCAATTTTCTTTGTGTATTGTTCTTTCCTGGCAAGATGAGGTAACAGGTCAGGCATTGTAAAAACAGGTTCGTTTTCGTCCTCCCCAATGGATACTTTCACGATCTTTCCACCAGGCTTAACTATAACTCCGTGAAGTGCAAGAGGAGTGGAAAGCCATTGATATTTTTTTATTCCACCGTAATAGTGAGTTTTCATCAATCCCAGGTTTGTAGTATCATCTTCAAATAAAGGATTTTGTTTAAGATCAACCCGTGGCGAATCAATATGAGAAACGATAAGGTTTACACCCTCGCTAATAGGTTTTTTCCCGATCACTGCAATAGCAGCATTTTTATTTCTTGATATTCGGAATACTTTATTTTCTTTCCTGTTTTTACTGATATCAGAAAACTTTCTTTTTTCCAGTTCTTTTTCAAAATACTCAATTGATTCCCTTACTGTTTTACAAGAGTTTAAAAAAGATTTATAATTCTCAGCAAAGCCAAATGCTTCCTTCTTTTCTTTTATGGAAGAAACTTTCCAGAAATGCTTCCTTTGATATTTTAGTTTTTTCATTAATTCTTCAGATTTTTTCATTATTTTTCTCCTATTTAATATCTAGTATTACAAATTCTCTTTTTCCTCTTGGCGCCTTTACTATGAAGTTTTCACCTACTTTTTTCCCTATCATACTCTTCCCGATAGGAGATGCTATTGATATCCGTTCGTATTCATTTTCCGTTTCGTAAATTTCATCGATACCAACGAGGAACTGTTTAAAAATTTTATTGTCTGAAATATCCTTAATGGTAACGTAAGCGCCGAAACGAACAGCATCTTTGGGAATTTTAGAAATATCTATTACACGAAGTCTGGTAATTCTGTATTTTATATGATTGTATTCTTTTTCTATATTTCTTTGTTTTTCTCTGGCTGCTTTGTATTCCGCATTTTCACTTAAATCACCCATTTCCCTTGCAGTTACGACCTGTTTAATAACTTCTTTTCGCTCTTCAATCAGAACATGCATTCTTTTATGAAGTTTATGCATACCTTCTCTAGTAATATAGTCCGGCATTATTTTTTGCCTGTTTTTTTAAGTATTTTTTGAGAGTGCAGCCCGATTTTTTTTAAATTGATATTTCCACTGTGAGACCAAAGATCGACAAGTTCCTTGATATTATTGTTGTAAACACAAATCGCTCCGCTGAGAATCTCTGCAAAAGTTGGATTCCTGGTGTTATGATAATTTTCATAAACGGAAAGATAAAATTTTCTATCAAATGTATAGATTTCTTTTAAAAATTTTGCATTTAATTTTATCATATTGGGAGTTGCATAAAGCCAGGAACTTTCTAATTTACAAAATATTAACTGAATTAATCCGGGGTCGAAATGGATTAGTTTTATGAGAAGTTTTTGAATACTGAAAGTGAGAATTTTATTATCTTTTTTTATCCATTTTGTTATTAAATCCAGATAATTTGCTGGATTCTTTTTTATAAGCGGAAAAATAGCTTTATCAATGATTAGATTACAGGTTTTTTGATCTTCAATATTAAAAAGGTAATTTTCGAGATATTCAAGAAATATATCTGTTTTCTTTCTTACAGCACGAGCCATTATATAGGCAAAAATTATTATACCGTTTTCTCCCTTATTTTCAATTAGATATTTATAAAATTCAAAATACTTGTCGGCTGTTTTGAATATCTTTCTTGCTAAGGTTTTTCCAACTAAGGTAATAACTGCATGAGGTATTTTATTATCAATTCTCTGTGGATAAGCATTATAGACAATATCTATATCATAATCGCCTTGTGTAAGTTTCCTTTCAAAAAAATCAATTGTATCTTTTATTAACCGCTCTTTCCAGTCTAAAGATATCATTTCCAGTCTCCTTCTTAATAATTTCAAATTTGAATCAGGAATTTATCTATCTGAGGATACTCAACCCACAGGTTTTTATATTATTTTTTTAAGTTTTCATTCCCGTCCCAATACATTTAGTTAATGACAGCAATTTTTCCTTTTTTCAGGTTATTATCCATCTTAATAATATAAAAATACATCCCTGAAGATACTTTTTTATTACTTTTATTTTTTGCATTCCAGCTATAAAAATCTATGGAGTTATAATAAGGACCCACATTATCTTCAAAAACCAATTCTCCACTTAAATTATAAATATAAATTTTTCCTTCTTTACCCATGGGAAGATTAATAAACCTAAAAACAAAATCTTCCTCACCACCTATCTCATTAGCATTCAAGGGATTAGGGTAAACTATTAAATAATCCAAATTTGAAATATCTGTCAAGCTGAAACAACATTTATTTCCATCATTAGTGATCTTATTCCCAGCGATATCCTCAATATTATCTATCTTAAGAAAATAACTCTGGTTGGTATATTCCAGCTTCTTACCCATAAGAAGGTTTACATAATATTCACCACTTTCTTCAAAATAATGGATATTTTCAATTCCATTTTCCTGGTCTATTTCAGGTAAAATCAAAGTATAATGAGAAATATATTGTGCCAAACTACTTTTAACAGCCTCGGTAAAGGAGATTTTAACTGTTTTTTTATCTTCCCCAACTGTTGCACAAAGTATTTTAGGAGGAGTGGTATCTTCATTATATTCAAAATAATAGTATCCATCCGGAAAAGGAACACCTGTTTGACTGGTTAAATCAATGATGCTTATAAAATAGTTGTCATAGTCTTCAAATGGCTTTCTGAAAGATAAAATAAGACCTTTCTTCTCATCAATAAAGTTAACAGAAACAGGTTTTCCAATTTCATTGTTAACTTCGAAATGATTGGTATTTATGGCATTATTACTCAGCTTTTGTGTGAACAGGATTTTTAATAAATTACAAGAAATCATTTCAATAAGATTAATTTCAGGCACATAATAAGGTATCGCTTCTTTCCACAAAGTTGGTAGACTTTCTCCGGGCGTATAATCATCGTTTACAGCAGTAATCCTATAAAACAGTGTATCTCCGGCAGTAAGATTTGTATCAAGATACTCCAATTCGTATGTAGAATCTATATATACTGCTTCATTATTACTTTTTTTGTATACCTTATAATAATCTGCAGAAGATGAATGATGCCAGTTAAGTAGAACTGATATTGAATCAACAGGTTGGGCTTTAAATCCGAGAGGAGAAGGGGGACCAGAAAAATCCTCGGATTTTATAATCAGAGAACTGTTAATATCTTCTTCTTCAGCCAGATTAACTATAATATGAGAAACCTCATTTTCCGTTTGAGGCAGGGCAACAATCACATTTTGATATGTTTTGGATGAATTTCCTTTCCATACAGGAATAAATTTGTTTTCTACATAGTCGATGATATAGGTGTTTGGGGGAACAGACAAAACGATTTCCTCATCTCCATCTCCATCTAAATCAGTATTAGCAATAGAATTTTTAGACTCAACTTGATTAAAGCATACATAACCGATAGGTAGATACTGGTTGTTTTCATTATTATTTGCATAGAACTCAAAGAAAGAAAATGTTTTTAATGGATTTGAGAAATTTCTATTATAACCACCTACACAAAATTCATTATTACCATCTCCGGTAAAATCTCCGATCGCAAAATAGTAAGTATTCTCAACGGGAAGTCTAATATTCCAGACCATTTCAAAATTCTCTGCACCATTTTCCTTTTCGAAAATCATAATATCGCCATCTGTATCTGTAACCAAAATATCAGGGAACGGGTCTCCATCTAAATTTCCGCATTCAATTTTATTAACGAATTCATTCTTCAAATCAGTTTGAGTCTCGTTTAAAATTGTGTATTGTTTAATGATAAAGTTGCCATCCCTTTTATAAAGTGATAATACCCTTTTAGTAGTCTGGTCTATGGTTTCGTTTCTTATTAATGCAATTTCATCGATCCCATCATAATCATAATCGATAAAATTACCGCCGTATACATTCGTCTCGACCCAAATTAAGTTGTCGGGATATAAATTACTATAATCTGCTTCATAGAGACACACGATATCTAAAGATAACCCTAAAATTTCTATGTAAGATTCATTTGTATTGCCAATATCATAAGGCCAGAACTGAAAAGGGAATGTATATTTGGTTATCAGTTCATCTTCATCAAATTCGAGTATCTTCAGATTTTCCTCTTCATCTATTATTTCGAGAGCCAAAAACTCGTTTTTACCATTGTTATCAATGTCTATGACCTTTCTGGTCCCAATTAACTCAATACCAAGCAAGGTTTGATTATAACTGTGAGTGTCTACTTCTTCCTGAGAGATGTCTTCAGTATTGTGATGAAATTGAGAGTTGGTTTCAAAGCCGCAGAGATTGGCTGCCTGGATGGAAATAGGTTCAGGGCTCCAAATATCTTCAAGCCTGATAACTTGAACAGGATCACTGTAATCACTATAAAATAATGTCGGTAAAGGAGACCAGTTTATGCAGATATCAACCGGTTCATCAAAAACGCTTGTTAGATAATAAACAGGATTTTCAGCTTCATATCTTATTATAAGTGAAGATAACGAGTCAGCTAATACAGGTTCGGTCTGGTCTATGAAAATAGTTCGATTAAAGCTATAATGTTGATTTGAGTTAGTGATAACTTCTACTTTTAATATATAACTATCAAACTCCGGAGATATCTCTCTTATGTCAAAATTAGCTAAAACATCGTTTTCTACTTCATATTCATAAAAAACAGGAGTGTTGTTATGAGGGTATGAAACATCCTTCCAATCTAAGATAGTAGGTTCCTGTTCGGTGGTATACATCACGCAATACCTGGAAAAATCAGGAGCAGTAACACTACCAATTATATCAAAGCTCTCACTGAACCCTGAAAATTCCGACGGATATGAAATTTCTATTATCGGGTAGGAAGTAGTTGTAAGAAGAGAATAAGCATCCAGTAAACCATTACCATATTCATTATCAAATCCAGGTTCTCCAAGATCTATAGTTGAAGAATTCAATCTTGCTCTGACTTGCTCGAAATTCAAGCCCGGTTCAAGAGAAAGCAGTAATCCTAAGCAGGCAGACACAAATGGGGCTGATACTGAAGTTCCACTTTGTTCATAATAAGTATTTTCTCCTGATACATTGTATGTACTGATAATATTAACGCCTGGGGCAACAAGGTCTAAGGCAGGACCATAGCTGGAAAAAGATGCTCTTTCCAGATATTTATCTACCGAACCTACGGAAATAGTTGTGGAAAGAATGGCAGGATACATGATATCCGGACCGTATGTATTCCCTGAAGATACAACAATAATGCTCCCACGTTCGTAAGCATAATAGCATGCGTCTGCAATGATCTGGGAAAAATTTTCATCACCCCAACTCAGGTTAATTATATCAGCGCCCATATCTGATGCGTAAATTATTCCTGCAGCAGCATCATCATCCTGGAGATAACCATAACCATCAATAGATAAAAAACCGGCACGAATAACCAACAATTTAATATTCCAGCAGATTCCGCTGATTCCTTCGTTATTATTGGTATCTGCACTAATTATTCCCGCTATGTGGGTTCCATGATTTAGTTCATCGGATGGATCATTATCCTGGTCTAAGTAATCTCCCATAGCCATGTCGTAAAGCTCAGGAGCATCTACAAAATCCCAACCGTGCCAATCATCAATATATCCATTGGAGTCGTTATCAATACCGTCATCCGGTATTTCATCTTCGTTGATAAAAATATTTGTCTGCAGATCAGGATGGTCAAAATTTATTCCTGAATCCATAACACTAATTATAATTTCTCCATTACCTGTTGTATAATTCCAGGCTTCAGGGATTGATACATTCTCAAAATTCTGTTGTTGTTTATTATATTCAGGGTCATCAGGGATGATACACAGAGTGTTGATATAATTCGGTTGTATATATTCAATACCTGTAAAGCTCAGGTTTTCTATATTTTCCCAAATGAGTTCATTATTGAAAGAAATTACGAAGTATTGATCTTGAGTTTTCCTGAATATTGGTTTGATATTTTTTAAACTTTTTTCACTTAGAAAATTGTCGAAGTCTTTAATACCGGTTTTATTATCGTAAATTTCTCGTGGAGCTGATGTCTTTATGATCATCTCATTCGGAACATATTCCAGTCCGCATAAAACAAAATTCATTGCTATCAAAACAAATGCAATAATAAAAGCTCTCATGAAAAATTCCTAATTATTGGGATTTTTTTAAAACTAAAATTTATAGCTTATTCCGATCATATGAATGTCATTGATCTCATAATCAGGATCAGAAGGAATATAAGCATAGTCTATGTTGATTTTTTTTAGATTTATTCCCAGACCGAAAGAAATATTTTCGAGATCATAGTTGATTTTATATCCGAATCTCAGGGTGAGTTTTTCAATAGGGATAATATTCAATCCAATAACAGCTTTTATTACATCATCATCAATATGTTTGATAGCTTTTATTTCAGAAGAGATTTTTATTAAATTAATATTAAAATCTTTAACAGCAGCTATTTCTCCGGTAACAGGCAGATCTATATCTTCTTTATCCATTTTTGAGGTTTTACCAAAGTGTTTAATTGCTGCAGCGAGTTTTAAATCTTTTATCGGAGTAATATACACATATCCCACATCAAATGAAAAACCAAAGCTTGAAGATGTATCAATTTTCTCATATAGAGCATTAATATTTAATCCCACAAAATGGTCGGGTGTTATACGATAAGCGAAGTTTGTGGAAAACGTAAGATCTATGGGATGAAATTCTCCGATGTTTTCACCAGTATCGTCATAACTATCAATTTTTCCGTAATCAAGGTAACGATAAGCCAGGCCGAATGCTGTTTTCCCCAAAAAATTAGTATAAGCAAGACAGTTTAATGTTGTATCGAATAGCCAGTAATTTTGAGTCATTGAAATCACGTGAGTTCTATTTATTAAACCGGCTGCAGGGTTTTGTAAAAAGGGAAAAGCATCAGTTGAGGAAAAAGCTCCTGCCCCGCCTTGTGCAGCCATACTGGCACCTGAAACTATTTTCAACATTTGAAAGCCGCATTCCCCACTTGTTTCTGCCACAAGAGAGAACCCTAATCCTATCAGGATGATTATTATGAAAAGTTTTTTCATTTATCCTCCATTTTTTATAAAAAACAAACTTATATGGCTGAAGATAATATTATTTTTCTACAGCAAATTTTAATTTCAGAACCTTATTTCTTGTCTTTAAATTCCCAAAATATATTCCGGAAGATAATTTTCCAGCATCTATAAAAACACCTTTTTCTATGTAAGCTTCGCAAAAAACGGTTTCTTTATATATTATATTTCCGGCAATGTCGAATACTTTTACTTTTACATTTGTATCTATACCGGTCATGATTTTTAGAGTTACGGTTTTCTCAAGAACATTACCTTTGTGGATACTGCTGCTGAAAATACTGTTGAGAGGATTTGGATAAAAGTATGTATGTTCCTTTATGAATGTTTTGGAAGTTTCAAATTTATTTTCCGGTAAACTGTCTAAATAAGAAGCAGTCCTTTGCAGATTTGCATATTCATATTTCCAAAAGGTCTGGTTGTCAAAAGTGTCGACTTCTTTCTTAAAGATTGTGCCGTTATTTCCAGCGATAAATAAATGGATTTTATCCTCCGGGTCGTGTGACAAAATAGGATAGTTAAGGCTGATTTCCTTAAATGAAACCGGGTAATTCATTTTCATTTCAAATGTGTTGTAATTAAGATTTTCCCAGATAGTCAGTCTATTACGAGACATGTTACCTACGATTTCAAGGTCTTCGTCATCATCTACATTCAAGGCAATAACTCCAGCAGCAGAGAATAATGAATCAGGAGCAGCTACCTCTTTATCAGGCCCGGAGATATCCCCGTTCTTATTAACTATCACAAAACTGTTCCTTCCTCCGATAAGTATATCCAGGTAACCGTTTCCGTCAACATCAGCAATAGACGGTAATGAAATGGAGGTCAGGGGAAGTTTAACTGGAAAACCGGGGAGAGTTTGAGCATTTGAACCCAGAACGTAAAGCAGAGTATCAGTTGTAGTTATGATAATCTCATCAATCTCATCACTGTTAATATCTGCCAGCATTGATGAAAGGATCTCCGTATTTTCATTAAAATCATTAATAGCAATAGATTCAGAGCTTAAAATATTAAGGTCAGTTAAATTCAGCTTGAAATTTTGCTCATCAGCTACAGTGATGGAGTAAAGAAAATTATTTTTTAGCATCAGATTGGTACATATATCCTGGTCAGGGAAAATTATAGTTTCCATTTCGTTATAGGACTCATCCCAAAGCATGATCTCAGCAGAATTGTTATTATTGTTGAAAGGTAAGAATAATCTATAGATGTTCTCTGGATCAGGATTAACAACAGGCGGAGCAGCCCAGTTTTTATCAAGAAAGTAGGGATAATCGAAATTATCGTAATTCAGGAGAAACAGACGAGCCAGGGATGAAAAAGGGTTTGTAGTCGGTATTAAGAAAGTTCCGGTATTTTCATCATAAGAATAATAATATGAAAGAGGATCAGCACTAATAGGATATGTTTCGACCAATTCGTAATTATCCCATAAATACAATGAGCCATCAGGCATAGGGTAGAAAATCTCATTTTCTCCATCATTATCAAAATCAACAAAAGAGGCGTTGAAGTTGTTTTCGCCATTGTAGTCTGTATCCAAAAACCACTCGAAGTGCACAGAAAAAGTCATCAATGAATCTGATTCGCTGATATCACGTATTTCAAGTGGGATACCACCGTAATAACTTTCTGAAGTAGGTAGAGATAAAGTATCAGGGGAAGGGTACATTTTACCAAAGTATGTATTATTTGATTCTCTGTAGGAATCATTTGGTGAGCCTAAACTATATATATCGATTGTGCTGTCCATGTGCTGAATGCCGTCAGCTTCTTCCAGGTCCACTCCTTTGTGGGAAGCATCTCCGTTAACTGTATTTGATTCAAAACCAGGGTCAAAATTAGCCTCAATAATATTTTCATCTATATGCCATATAAGGATACCGGAACCATCATTTTCCGGAGCATCACCATGACCATAGCCGGGTAAATAAAAATCCCATTCACAACCCGCATAAGTATTATCCATGAAATTGAACTTTGGTTGACCCGCATAGGGATTACCGGGCGGATAATATTCCTGGTTGTCACAAAGCTGGAAAGTGAAGGTTACAAGAGTATCACCACTTGTATTTACAAAATAGCTGTTATCAGGATTTTGTTGTCGATTTTCCAGGAGGAAGTATTCCTTTTCTGAAATAACAGCTTTATAAACGTTTGGAGTTGCCTCATCGTTTGCCATTGGAAACACAAGAGGTAGATTCTCTTCAGTAGAATTTATCTCCACGCTGTTGTCATCTTCCCAACCCATATAACAGCGTGACCAGGCGCAAGGCAACGGAGGAACATATCCATTTGCATTCCATACACCATAACCCATTAAACCAAAACTACCTATACCATAAGAAATACCATTAGAACTTACATTATCCCACAATGTAGGAAGACCTAATTGATGACCGAATCCCTGAGCAATAATTCCCAGAAGACCATAAATCGGATCTCCTTCTGAGACATCCTGTTGGTTTTCTGATTCAGGGAAGATTGATATTTCTTTGATGATTTTACCGTCATCAGTTTCCAATCCAGGGAATTCATCGTTTTCAGGATCCAATCCGGCTTGAAAGGATTTTCTGGAAAGAAATGTGCTCTGAATAAGCTCAGATTCATCATTTGCTTCTTGACCTGCACCGGCATGAAATAAGATAAAAGTATCGTAATTGTTAAAATTTATCTCATCGTCTGCAAGTTCAACAACATCAACAACAAGCTGGACTTTTCGTTCTATCATATCTCCGCCGTCCTCATCTTCACCATAATAACCCATAGTATTGGGAGCGGTAAAAACAGTATTCCAAACGACATAAAGAGTATCTGAACCTTCTATTAAATTATATTTACTGTGGGAAACATCACTGTAATATGAAGAAAGATGAAACATATGTCTCTCGAAGAAAATTTTATCATGCACTAAAAAATCAGGATAATCTGCAATGGAATCAAATTTTACGTCCTCAAATTCCACCATCAGGACTAAAATACTATCAGGTATATTGTTATCCTGCAATTGATTATTACGGGAAAAGATTTCAGAGGTATAACCATATGTTTCTACAAGTCCTTTTGGTTTTGGACCATTTATGTTAAAAGAATGCAGGAAAGGAAATACTATCACCAAAGCAATTGTAATAATAGCTAATTTGCGCATTAACACTCCTTTTAGAATACTGAAACACCCTCTCATCATGTTTGATAAGAGGGTATTTATTGGAAATAGAAGGAATTTTATAATTTAAATTTTACCCGTCATTATATCATTTTCATTGCATTTACAGACACGAACGAATTCATATTTGGGAGACCAGGTATTTGCTTTAGATTTTTTACTTCTTATGAGTTTTATTTTTCTTACTTCGCTATTGCATTTAGGACATATTGTTTTTCCTTCTGAACTAGCCTCATGAGCAAGCTTTGCTCCAAATGATCTGGCTTTTGCCATGTTTCCTCCTTATAAAGAATCAAAGGTAATTTAAACCCTTTCTAAATATTTCCCTGTACGTGTATCTATTTTTATTTTATTACCGATTTCAACAAAAAAAGGAACAACTACATTTAAACCTGTTATAGTAACTGCCTTTTTCCCGCTCACCGAGGCTGAGTTTCCCTTAAAATTTGGTTCGCATTCAACTATTTCCTGTTCAACTGTGGTGGGCAACTCTATTCCCATAATTTGACCTTCAGGATCGAGCTTCATAGCAACTTCCATATTTTCTATTAAAAATTTATCAAGATTACCTATAATTTCTGCTGGAACCTGTAGTTGTTCATAAGTGTTAATATCCATAAAAACATAAAAATCACCATCAAAATAAAGATATTCTTTTTTATGCTTTTCCACTCTTACTTCTTCTAATCTTTCACTTGTTCTGAATGTATTATCTATTACTTTCCCTGTTCTTATATTTTTCAGTTTTGTTCTAACAAAAGCACTGCCCTTACCAGGTTTTACATGTAGAAATTCTACGATTTCATAAAGAGCGTTTTTAAATTTTATGATCATGCCATTCCTGATATCAGAAGTACTTGCCATATTTACTCCCTAACTTATAATTAGACTTTGATTTAACTAGAAAAATTATTGAAAAATCAAGGAAAATCAAAAATTAATAAGAGTTGTTTTATGGCAAGTAAAAAATAAGGGAAAATATTAATAAAAGAGAGGTATTGAGAGTTTCATAACGAGGACTTGTAATTTTTAACACAGAATATGCACAAGATTAAGAAAAAAATGAGCGATTGGACACCTTTTAATATATTTGCTATAAATGTGAATTATACCGGGTTATTATTTCTCCTTTTCTATTTTATTTTTACTTAAAATTGACAAAGAGTAGAATAATATTTTTTTTGTAAAACTTGATTCTTTTTAAGTAATAATAAGGTTGATTTCGTGGTTTGAAAGCAAATAGGAGAGATAATGAAATATAAATTTCTAATAATTGTGATTTTGATTAGTATATCAATTTTTCTTAACGGGAATTCCATATTCTCGTTTGAGGGGATGCCGAATCAATATTATGGAAATGATGTTTATGGATTGGGAATGGGTGAAACAGGCGTTGCAGATTTATTCAGGGTAAACACAAATTATTCAAATCCTTCTCTAACGGTTAC
>JAUXFF010000092.1 GCA_030620155.1 Candidatus Cloacimonadota bacterium
ACCGAACGTCTGATTATTATTGAGATTTCCAGGTGTTTCCGATGTTGGTGGTTGCCAGGAAAAGTGACTGTATTGAGTTCCTGAACCTGCAAGCTGGAGAGATTCACCAATTTCAGTAGTAGAGCCCTCTTCCACTTCGATATCTATAGATGTTACTCCGTCAGCAGGACCTCCAATGCCTTCAAAAGTTCCTTCATAACTTAAAAATTGACCGGGAATAAGAGTGCCCTGATAATCAAGAGCAATTCCGTCAGGAGAACCATTCTGGATACCATTAGTTGAATATATGTAATAATAAAATGTAAATCCTTCAATTATGGAACCTTCAGTAAACTCATCAATGGTTTTTGAATCATAAATTGAGCCATTGTTTCCATTATATAAAGTAACTGTAAAATCGTTCAGGTTATAAGTTTCAGCATTTTCGATTATAATTTCAATAAATTCGCCTGAGTCTGTTCCTGTATTATCATAATGAATCTCATTGATCCAAGTATTTTGTGCAAATAATAAATTAAGTCCAAAAATGAAGAGGATAAATAAACCTATTTTTTTCATGTTTCCCCCTAAAAAATAAATTGATATTTTATAAAATGTTTACTTAATTTAGTTTTTTTGAATAATTTACCATTCTCTAATTTCAAGTTGCGCAAAAAGAGGAGCGAGTTTAGATGTTGAAATGGATTGATATTCTTTAACAGCTTCCTGGAATTTAAACCAATCGGATTTTTCATAATTTTTTTTGAATGATAACTTGTCTGTTAAAAAATTTAGATCAATTCTTTGCTCAGTAAAATATTTCTTTTCCTTTATTGATTCTTTAAGCCATTTATAGGGATCATAATCGTTTTGTGAATCATATTCTGCAAGGAGTTCTTTGTATTTTGTTATTCTTGATAATCTTTGTTTTTTAACTAAAGATAGTTGAGATTCTGAAATAGTTTCTGAAAGAATTTCAGTTAAATTTTTCTTTATAGAAGACCAATTATTAGGAAAAGAAGTGATAAAAAGGAAGTTTTTGTATAATTTATTAGCTGCAAAAATGATTCTTTCGGGATTTTCAACAGTTGAATATTTTTCAATTAATCTTGGATCGTGCCAGATAAGATTTGGTATGTCAGGTTTATAACCTGCATTAGCATGTCCTATTGTGGGAGTCAGTTTTTCCCATACCCCTTTCATTGAGTTTATTTCATCAAAAGTACCCACAAAATTCTGGTGTGTAAAGGTATCGCTCAGCATATGAGAAACAATTCCGAGTGAATACAAGTTTTCGTTTTTGGTTGCATCAAAGAATATTTCCTGAGCATGATTGCCGGCTGGGGTTGTTATAAGAAGATGCATTTTACCATCTCTTCTACGAGTTTTTGAACTTATAGGGTCACCAGGCAGGTAATGAAATAACAAGTATATCCGTAATAGAGATTTTTCAGGTTTTGTAATATCATTTGTCTGAGACATATAATTTTCAAATTCTTTCTTATCAGGAGTAATGATTTTAAAAATGTGAGTATTATCATCAACATATTGAGAAGAGTATGCAATAATCTCTGCTTCTGATTTATCAAAACCTGCTTCAAGTGCAAGATATTTTGTAATGTAATAATGAAATTCAATATCCATAAAAATTTCCGTATCCCTTTTATAATGAAGAAATTCTAATTTTTTGATTAAATCAAAAAAATAGCAATTTTGATTTTCTTATTTTTGCAATAAGTGTCAACTAAATAATATATAAAGGGAGATTTTTTTATGTAGAGACTGTTTAACCACGAAGACACGAGGACAAAAAGGATAATAAAAAGTATAATGTAAATTTATAACAAATAGACCATAAGAATTAAGAATTTATTGTTTAATATTCCTGTTAAAATTTAAGTGTTTAGATAAAATAATTACAATAAATCGCTGTATAATGGGAATTTTTCACAGAATTCACGAACTTGAGTTTTAATTTCAACTAATTTTTCTTCATTTTGATAATTATCATAAACCTGTTTTATGAATTCAGCAATTTGCTCCATCTCCTTTTCTTTCATGTTGCGAGTAGTAACAGCCGGGGTTCCAAGACGAATTCCTGATGCTACAAAAGGTTTGCGTGTATCAAAAGGAACTGTGTTTTTGTTTGCTGTTATTCCAGCTTTATCCAGGCAACCTTCCATCTTTTTACCTGAGGGACCACCTTCTTCTTCAGTACCAAGATTCACCAGCATTAGATGAGTATCAGTTCCTTTAGAAACCAGATTGAAACCTTTATCAATGAGCGAATTTGCTAATACTTCTGCATTTTTTATAATCTGTTTCTGATATTCTTTAAATTCAGGAGTAAAAGTTTCCTTAAAAGCAGCAGCTTTAGCTGCTATAATGTGCATTAAAGGTCCACCTTGAGTTCCCGGGAAAACCCAACGGTCAACATCTCTGGCATATTCTTCTCGGCAAAGGATCAATCCACCACGAGGACCTCTTAATGTTTTATGAGTTGTGCTGGTAACAACATCTGCATAAGGAATTGGGTTTTGATGTAAGCCGGCAGCTATAAGTCCTGCAATATGAGCCATATCTACGACGAATTTTGCATCAACTTCATCAGCTATTTCACGGAATTTTTTAAAATCAATTGCTCTCGGGTAAGCACTTGCCCCTGTTAGTATCATTTTGGGTTTAACTTCAAGAGCGATTTTTCTTATTTCATCATAATCGAATTGCTCAGTTTTCTTATCCACACCATAAGGGACAATATTAAATAGATAACCAGAAAAACTTAATGGATGACCATGAGTGAGATGACCACCGTGGGTAAGTTCCAAACTGAGAATTGTATCACCAGGTTGGATCAATGCAAAATATGCTGCCATATTTGCCTGGGAACCTGAATGTGGCTGTACATTAGCGTGTTCAGCTCCGAAAATTTCTTTAACGCGCTCAATTGCAAGCTTTTCCACTTCATCAATATATTCACATCCACCGTAATAACGACCATATAGTTTATAATTAATTTTACCTGTTTTTTTACTCCAGCGGTAGGGATAACCTTCTGCATATTTATTTGTCAGAACAGAACCAGCAGCTTCCAATACTGCCCTGGAAACAAAATTTTCAGATGCAATTAGCTCCAGGTTTTCTGCTTGTCGTTTTAATTCGCTATACATCGCATCATAAAGTTCAGGATCTTGTTTTTTTATGAATTTCATATCTTTTCCTCCAAATATTGCCACTGACTAGCACAGACTTTTCAATGACTAAAAACTATTTACCTATTTTTTTTTTGTCTGTGTTTGTCATGTGTCAGTCTTGTGGCTTCCTTTCATATTTTTTTATTTTATTGATTCTCCATATTGCCACCTGCCTTTTCATCCTTCGCAGTGCTACGGAGAACGGGCGTTAAAACTACGGCAAAGCAGGCTGACTAGCACAGACATTTCACTGACTTATTTTACCTATGAAATATACCCCGTTAAATAAAAGAGATTTAACAGGGCAAGCGAAAGAACGCGAAAATAATAAAAAGTGAACAAAACGAACAAAACGAAAAAGAATAGTTTAATAAAGTTCTTTTTTTGTCTATGTTCGTCATGTGTCAGTCTTGTGGCTTCCTTTCATATTTTTTTATTTTATTGATTCTATTTATATGCCGTCCTTCAGAAAATTCAGTTGATAACCAGATTTTTATAATATCTTTTGCCAAATATTTAGACATAAATCTACCCTGAAGGATAAGGATATTTGCATCATTATGCTGTCTGGATAAACGTGCAAGTTCAACTGAATGACAAAGTGCAGCTCGAATACCTTTAACTTTGTTAGCAACAATACTCATTCCAAGTCCGCTTCCGCAAATCAGGATTCCTCTTTCGCAATCACCCTTTGCAACAGCTTCTGCTGCTTTGAATCCTGTATCGGGATAATCCATTGGTTCTGTGCTACCTGTCCCAAAATCAATAATTTCATGTTCTGTTAAATATTCTTTTATTGCTTCTTTGAGTTCATAACCTGCATGATCGGAAGCAAGAGCTATTTTCATTTAATTTCTTCCTTCAGCTTGTTTATAATTTCTTCTGATATTTCCAATATTTCTTTTATCTCGTCTTTCGAAAAAGAAGAAATAGGTCCCGGAGGATACCGCTCTTCAATATAAAATGCAGTTAATTTTCTACTGAAATTGAGATATTTTTGAAATTCTTTTTTAAAGTTTATGGTTTCAGTTATAAGCACTTCAATATCATGAATTTTTTTTAGTTTCCAACCTTTATATATAAGAAAGCCTTTCAGGTATTTTTCAATAGCCTGATGAATATGGAAAAGAACTACATCAGAGTATTTTTCCTCTGAAAGAAGAAATTTTGCAACTTCAAAGTCTCGTTCTCCTCTTTCAAACCATTCATTAACTACTTGCTTTTTCATATAAAATCGTTCCTTTTTTGTATATTTCCTTAATGAAGTCATCACCTATTCTTAGACGTTCCTCCAATTCTTTGAGATTATAAATTAAAGGTGATATTGGAATTTTATTATTGGGATTATAAATTATCTTTTTTACTTGAATGAATCTATCAACTCTTCTTTTATTTGTTTTTTTTAAAATTAAGAGATCGATATCACTATCTTCTGTTGGATTTCCATAAGCATAAGAACCATATAATATAATACTTAAAGGCTTATATTTGCTGATCAATTTCTCAACGACTTCAGATAATAATTTTTTTACTTCTTCTTTTTCCATACTTAGAACAACTTTTTTATTTATTTATAGATGTCAATATTAGAATTGACTTTTATTGTGATACCCACGAAACACTCGAAATAACGCGAAAGGTATATCTTCTTAATTATGCCCACGAAACACTCGAAATAACGCGAAAAATTAACCTATTTTTTTCCCACTAAACACGCGAAATAACGCGAAAAATTGACCTATTTTTTTCCTACGAAATACACCCCATTAAATAAAAGAGATTTAACGGGGCAAGCGAAATAACGCGAAAATTCAATAAAATTTAAGTTTCCCCACAGCCTTAAAAGTTTGGAAACGAGGATATTGTTGATGATTAACAAGCTCTTTCCTTGGAATTTTCAATTAGAGCACGCAATAATTGAATTCTTCCAATATGCAGAGCTGTATGTGATGAAGTTATAAAAAGCCAATGCGCTACACTTAAATTGTCTTCTGATGTTTTGGGAATAGAAAAATAATCTTCATCTGTTAAAGATTCAATATATTCATAACTGGCTTTTCTCACATCTTTAACCCAAGAAAATACATCCTGCATAGATTTTATTGATTTTTGTAGTTTTTCAAGGGAACACCACTCTGGACCAAATACTTCATATTGAGAAGGGATAAGGTTTTTTTTTATTCCCTGCAGAAAATACCCGATATGATACTTTTCCCTGTGTGCAATATGTCCGACATGCCAGAGAATACACAGACTTTTTGAAGATGGAATCCAATAAAGCTGTTCTTCTGTTAATCCTTGTATTTCACGGATAGGATCTGCATACCAGAATCCCTTACCATACAGGAAATGTGAAATGTCTTTTAAGTTAGTCATAATATATCTCCAACAGGTTTTTTTATTTTGATTTAAGCTGAGAATGTTTAATAAGTGATTCAACAATTTATGATTCTCTGATTGATTTAAATTATTGTTTTTCCTCACTTCTTCCTGAATATCATAGCCACAATATTTTAACTGACAGATAAAAGAACTAATAAATTAACAGTTAACTATTGATTAAAAAAGTTCTTAATTTCTAAGAGAAATTGAGACCAAATTTCTGGAATATTATTGACTAAATCTTCTAAATGAAGCTCTTCAAGCATAAATCCATAAGCATGAACAAAAAAATGTCTAAAAGTAAGGTATTCGTAAAGTTTATCAGATATTTCTTTGGAAATGATTCCTTTTGATACAGAAATAGCTAATAAATCCTTATGCCATGTATCTGATTTTTGAATATTAATACCTTTTATTTTTAGAATTTGCTTTAGTATATTTTCTATTCCATTATAGATATTATGAAGAAAGGTTCCTATAGCTGCTAATTCAATAACTGATTTCTCTTTTCTTTTTAAAGCATCTTTGTGATTACTCAAGGCAAATTCTATATTTTCTTTTTCAGCAAGAATTTGGGCAGGTAATTTATCCATAAATTTTAAGTCCGGTTTTTTCTACGAGTTGGTTGAATAATGACTTTTTAGAAAGGTCAATAAGATCTACTGGTTTTGATAGATATTTGAATAATTCAGCGTAAAATTTGAAAAATAACTGTGGTTTAATGCCTTTTATTCCGATATCAATATCATGATATTCCTGTTCTTTTTTTATTGATGAACCAAATAAAATCACAGAAGAAATATTATACCTTTTTGCACATTCTAAAATAATAGATTTATCTCTATCAGTTATCATCCATATTACTCCAATATTTGCGATTCAAATACAAATTTATAAGTTCAAAGATAATTCTATGAAACATTTATCTTTTTTATTTATTTCGATAATTCTGTCAATTATTGTTTGAATTTATAATTTTCCTCACTCCTTCCTGAATATCATAGCTACAACAGTCTTATCATTTCCACCCATACTGGACATCATGCCAAAAGGTTTATCCGGAGTTATTTTTACCTGGCAGTCACCAGCTTTGACGGATAGCTGCTTAACAACATCTACAGCCTGTCGCACGCCGCTGGCTCCCGTAGGATGTCCATAACCAACCAATCCACCAGTGGTATTGGTTGGAATAATTCCATCGGATTTTGTATTTCCATCTGTAACGAAATCCGCACCTTCTCCATAACCAGCTACTCCTGCGGCTTCAACTGCAAGTAATCCTGCAATTGTAAAGCAGTCGTGCACATCTAATACGCTCAAGTCAGAGTGTTTGATGCCTGCACGTTCGTAAGCTCGTTTGGCAGCGATAGCACAGGTGGAGAGTTTTGTGTAATCAGGTGGGGGAGTGGTGAGATTATCCTGAACCTGGGCATAAGCAATAACTTCGACAGCATCTTTCTGGTCCATGCCAATTTTTTTCAATCCTTCTTCAGAAGCAAATATCAAAGCTGAGCCACCATCGGAAACTTTTGAGCAGTCAAATACATTGATATGTTCGCAGAATACTTTCGGGTTGGGTGGTGTCATTCCTGTAGCTAAAAGGTCGGAATTTTTGTTGTGATATTCCTGTGCATCCGGATTTTTACGAGCATTTTCAATGGCATTCACATACCAGTGAGCCATACCTGCTCGAACTTTTTCTTGACCAAACTTTCCATAACAAGCACCTGCTCTTTGGGAAAATTGATCCGGGAAGAAATATGCGTGTCCATCTTTTCGGTCACCTGAGTACCATCCTGCTCCTGCAAGATAATCTGCTCCATAAATTGCTTTTACCGAGTTCTGAACTTCAACACCAATACACATAACCACATCAGCCAAATCTGCAAGAATGGTTTTTATTGCAGTTACTAAAGCCAATCCACCGGAATCACATGCTCCTTCTACGCGAATGCAGGGTTTGTATTGAAATGTTGGATGAACCATGGGGAAGAAGCCACCGAGATTTCCCTGTTTGCAGAATCGTGCAGCTATAAAATTTCCAATTACACCTTCATCGATGTTCTCCGGGTTTTGAATCTGGTTAATCGAACCCAGACCTGCTTCTTTGATGTAGTGTTCGATTCCAGGTCGAGGTTTTTTAGGATGGAATTCTTTCCTGCCGGTTCCCAATGAAACCGTGTTAAAACCTGCTGTTGCATAGATTTTTTTTCTAAAATATGACATAATATCTCCTTTTATTTATTTTACCCACGAAACACACGAAATTACACGAAAAATTAACCTGTTTTTTCCCCACTAAACACGCGAAATAACGCGAAAAATGAACATGGTTTATTCCCACGAAAGATACAATAGAATACGTAAAAAACAATAACTTCAGAATAAGATTATTCCTTTTCTTTTTTGGTTAGTACAATTCTTTCAAATTCAAGTTTTGGATAGTGTCCAAAATTAACTAAAATACCTAATTTAAATCCTGAAGCATGTAAATAATTCAGTATCTGAGCACGATGCTCATCAATAAGTTTAGATACAGATTTAATTTCCACAATGATTTTATCAAAGCAGATATAATCGGGTTTGTAAGTATGCTTCAGTTGCTGCTCTCTATATCGGAGTATAAGTTCTTTTTGGGAAATATTGGGAATTTTTTGATATATGAACTCAATTCCTAAACACTCCTGATACACTGGCTCTAAGAATCCACATCCTAACTTCTTATATACATTAAAACATGCTCCCATGATTTTGTAACTTTCATCAGCATAAATAATTTTAGACATTAAATTTCCTTTTTCAACCGTGAAACTACGCGAAAAATGAACCTTTTTTTTACCCGCGAAACACACGAAATTACACGAAAAATTAACCTACTTTTTTTTACCCACGAAACACACGAAATGACACGAAAAATGAATCTTTTTTTCCCACTAAGCACGCGAAATAACGCGAAAAATTAACTTATTTTTTCCCCACGAAATATATGGCATCACAAAACAAATTTTTTACTGATAACAAAATATTGTCATTTACTACCCTTTTCGTTTGTTTCGCGTATTTCGTGGGTAATCAAACATAATTATTAATTGGACCATAAAGCCAGTAGAAACCATTCATGAGGGTAGCATTGATTTCGTCTGCAATAGTTGCAACTCCATCGACTAGTAAATTTTCTGCGATCTTCTTTGTGGCTTTCAAATAGTTTAGCCCAAGTTCTGAACTCCAGGTGTTCATTTTCTTCAAATCTTCGAAATGGGATTCGAGTTTTTCCTGCTTTTTGGGATCCATAAGTAAAACCCGCCAGGGTGCAAACTTTTCATTATTTGGATAGAGTTTGCTATCAATATTCTTTTTCCAATCTTCATCAAACATAAAGTATTTATCTTCATCAACATTGTAAACACCGATCGGGCGCCCCTTTTCATATTTCAGGAAACCATCCTTTTGAGAACCGTTCGGATTTTGCCCACCAGCAACTTTTTTATCCATCATCCTGTTGATCAATTCACTGTTTAGAGCTTCCAACCCAAGATGAGTTCTCATAACTCTTAAAAGTGACTGGAAAACATCGAGTCCTACATAATCAATAAGCTGGAAAATCCCCATTGGTCGAACCAAAAATTCCTGTGAAACTTTATTCATAATGTAAAGTGCACCATGATATCCGTATTCTGCTTTGAGTTTTTCCACTTCGTTTAAAGCATACAAACCATCCCGACTGAAATGTCCGTTCCCGATAAACCCTGAAATATCTTTTGCAGGAACCAGTTTCTTACGAAGTCTTTTTCCGAGTTCTGTAGCAATAGATTTTAGTTCATCTGTGGTGTTTTTTGCTTCAATAACTTCAACCAGTTTCTGGATTACAGGTGGATTATAGAAGTGATAGCCAATGATTCTTCCACCCAAAACAGCTTGTTCATCAAGATAGGAAATAGGTATGCTTGAAGTGTTGGTTAGGAACAAAGCATCTGGTAAACAAATATCTTTTAAATTTTTCAGAACTTTGATTTTGATTTCCTCATTTTCAAAGATTGCTTCAAACACTAAATGTGCATCTTTGGAGATATTGATATCTGTTGTGAAATTCAGAAGTGCATAACAGTCATCTACGAAAGTATTGATGATATCAGCATTCTCAATCAGGTTTTTTCTGTCCTTGTAGATTGTTCTTAAAAGAACTGTGGATTTTTCTGCTACTTTGATCAATTGAGTTTTCATATATCCACGTAAGCCGTCCAAAGCTTCTTCTGTAACGTCGATGAGATTAAGCCTGTAAATTTTGTTTTTGTTTTCTGGCATCAATTTAAGTTTTGCCATTTCCTGAGCAACTAAAACGGCAATTCCACTGCCCATTTTTCCTGCTGCTCCTACTACAGCAACATTTTGTAATCGTTCGTCTAAATTCATTTAATCTCCTTTCTTTTTCATTGATGTAAACAGAAGTATTGATGTAAACTGAATTTATTAATGAAGACTGATTTAAAAGTCCAAATACACTTAATATTTTCAGTATAACTCAATTTTTCTCTGTCTTTCTCAATGATTATTTTATTCATTTTTTATTTTTTTTCTCTTTTTTCAGTTTAATTCAATTTACTCTGTTTAACTCAATGATTTTTTTCAATTTAACTCATTTTCAGTCTTTCTTAATCTTTTTTGTTTA
>JAUXFF010000085.1 GCA_030620155.1 Candidatus Cloacimonadota bacterium
AGAACATGAAAATAAGGATCTAGTTGGGAAAAAAGCAGCTTTAGATGCAGCTATCAGGATATCTGAATATGAAATTCTAGCTTTTACAGATGCTGATTGTTTACCGGGAACAAATTGGTTGTCTGAGATAAACAGACATTTCACATCCAATATTGATTATATTGCCGGATATTCACCATTATTAGTAAAAAACAAGTTCTTATATCTATTGAAGAATTTAGAAAGGGTATCCATTTTTGCAATTACTGCAGGTAGTTTCGGATGGAATTGGGGCTTAACCTGTACAGCCAGGAATCTTGCTTATAGGAAGAATTTATATGAACAGGTCAACGGATTTTCAGGAATAGGGCATTTAAGATCAGGTGATGATGATCTAATGCTTCAAAAAATGAATAAATATATCAGGAAAATGCATTTCATGTTTTCCCGGGATTCCATAGTAAACTCATTTGATAAAGAAAAAACCGGAGAACAGGTTAATTTAGAGAGCAGAAGAGCATCCAAGTGGAAATATTACCCTTTTGGAATTAAAGTTCTGACATTATTTATATTTTTATATTATTTATTTTTTATAAGTTGTTTAATCTATGTTATAGCTGGACATCTTAGTTTCTTTCATTTTCTTCTTTTGTTAATGATAAAAATTATTCCTGAGTTTGTTCTAATATTTGTTTTTTTATACAAAGTTAAAAAGAAAAGATTTCTTTGGGTCTTCCCCATTGCGGAGATCATTTATATACCTTATTTCATTTTTTTCGGATTAAAAGGTACTTTTGGCAAATATATATGGAAGGATTAAATTCCTTAAATAAATTTGAGTCTTTCTGATGGAAAATTTGAAAAAGAAATTCACAAAAGAATTTAAAAAATTTAATGAGCAAAGGCAGAGTATCCGAAGATTATGGAATATTAATGAAAAAACCGCTAAATTTCTATATTCAAAGACCCTGGAAATATCCCCAAAAAATATTTTAGAGATCGGAACTTCAAATGGTTATTCAACATTCTGGTTGTCTTTAGCTGCTGAACGTTCTAATGCAAGTGTTGATTCTATTGAAGTTGATAAAAAAAGATTTATAATGGCAAAAGAAAATCTTAAAAATAGGAAAAATGTAAAACTTCATCTGGGGCTGGCAGAAGAAATTATTCCTAATTTAAATAAGAGATATGATTTTGTCTTTATCGATGCCGGGAAAATCGATTATATAAATTATATTAAGCTTCTTATAAATAAACTCAAAGAAAATGCTGTAATCATTGCTGATAATGTTGTTTCTCATAAAGAAACAGTTCAGGATTATCTTGACTTTATCAACCAAAATCCGTTATTTGAATCGGAAAAGTTAAATATTGGTTGCGGTTTGGAAATCTCAATTTATAAGCCCCAAAGGAGTTAAAATGCAAACCCCTGTTGTGATAGGAATCGGAGGACCTTCAGGGTCAGGAAAAAGTACAATTGCAGATGCGATTCAAAAAGAAGTTAGAGATCATATAACTATTTTAACTCAGGATTCTTATTACAAATCTTTCGAACATCTATCTTATGAGGAAAGAGCTAAAATAAATTACGATCATCCTCAAGCTTTTGATAATGAACTTCTTATAAATCATATTCAAGCCTTAAAACAAAGAATACCCGTACAAATACCGGTTTATGATTTTGCTACTCATTTAAGAACTGAAGAAACTGTTCAATTAAAACCCTCCAAGATAATTATGGTTGAAGGTATTTTAATTTTCGAAAACAAGGTTTTAAGAGATTTAATGGATATAAAAGTATTCGTTGATACTGATTCTGATATCCGGGTTCTCCGCAGGATAGAGAGAGATATGAATGAACGTGGCAGAACCCTTGAATCAATAATGGAACAATATCGTTCAACAGTTCGTCCGATGAATATTGAATTCGTAGAACCAAGTAAAAGATATGCTGATGTAATTATCCCGGAAGGTGGTTATAATCTAATCGGTATAGATATGATAATTGCTAAAATAAAAAATGTAATCCAGTAAATATGAAGGATTCATTTAAGAGCTTTTTAAAAATATTAATATATTAATGAATTCTGGAAAATAGAGTGTTTTCTGTCCTCACCTTCAGTCTTCCTTGATAGGCAATCAGAATTACCCTTCTCCTTTTGGGAGAAGGTTGGGATGAGGGGAAAAAGAAAAATATTAATTTCATAGATTTCTTTAATTTTGCAGAATCTTTATTATATTATCAGACGGAGGAAAAATGAGAAACATAATAATAATATCAGTAATAATGCTGATTTTCGTAAATTTATATACTGACCAGGTCACTATCTATAACGAGAATTTTGCTCTGATTAGAAAAAACATAAATCTGGAACTATCTTCAGGTTTACAGAGTTATTTTTTAGATGACATTCCTTTTACGATCGAACCGAATTCAGTGATAATAAAATCTTCAAAAAACGAAGTGGAAGTTTTTTCTCAAAACTTTGAATATGATCTTGCCAGTATCAATAGAATAATGCAAAAATATATTGGTAAAGAGGTTGAAATTATCACGAAAACAGATGATAAATTCAAAGGTATATTGCAGTTTAATGATTTTGAGACAATCGGTATAACAGAAAAGAATTCCAGCAGATTGATATTGATCCAAAGTGATGAAGTAAGAAATATTAACCTGGCTGAATTACCAGAAAATTTCTTTTTGAAACCAACTTTACACTGGCAACTCAAAGTTCCAAGAGCGGGTCTTTTCCCCATAGATTTCTCATACATTTGTACAGGTATGAGATGGGAAGTCACTTACAATACCATTTGGAATGATAAAAAAAGAGAGTTAGAAATTAATTCCTGGGTTACAATTACTAATGAAACGGGAAAAGGTTTTGAGGATACAAAATTAAAACTTATAGCAGGAGATGTCAGAAAATTTACCAAAAAACATTATCCTGAAAGAATGGAATACATAGAGATGGAAATTGCAGGATATGGGAAAGGAGTTCCGGATTTTGAAGAAAAAGCATTTCATGATTTCCATCTTTATACATTAAGTGAAAATGTATCAATAAATAATAACCAGACCAAGCAGCTTCGCCTTTTCCCCACCACTGTTGCCCAAGCTGAACCTGTGTATGAATACATAACTTTCAGCAGCGATAAAGTATCAAGTAAAATCAGGTTCAGAAACACAAAAAAAGATGGATTAGGACTTCCCCTTCCAAAAGGAATAGTTAAAGTGTATAAGAAAGATAAAGATGATATCAACCTGGAATTTATCGGCGAAGACAGGATAGACCATACAGCGAAAGATGAAGAAGTAAGCATTACTACAGGATATGCATTTGATTTACTGGCAGAAACAAAAATTCTAAATCAGCGAAAAGAAGGTCGTAATATTCATGAAAAAGATCTCTCTGTTACTTTAACAAACAGGTCTGAAGAAACAAAAACAATTTCTGTAATTCATAACTTACATGGATATTGGAAAATATCCCACAATAGTATCGATTATATAAAGAAAAACGCCAATCAAATTGAATTCACAAAAAATGTTAATCCAAATGAGACTTTAGAGATTACATGGACAGAAAGGATAGAGTATTAATATTAAATTCAATAAATATATATTTTTATTATAAAGGGAGTGAAAATGGATTTTAAACTAGGGAAATTTGAGAAAACGAAGAAGGAAGGATGTTAAGATTAAAAAGATTTAATTATATAATAGTTTTATTAATAGTGATATTAATAAAATTTGATCTGTTGGCAGTCTGGTCAGATACCATTCCTGGTACAACACTAAAACCTTCACGAGTACCTATTTTTGGAGAATTCGAAATTGTTCCTGATAAGGGAGTTTATGAAGAAAATGAAATAATAATTCTTAATATTTCATTAAGATTAGACAGGGAACACATAAGTTATGAACCAGATAAAATATATGATATTAGAACCTCATATGTAATAGGATTTGAAAGTATCTTTGGAACTTTTGAAATTATATCGTCAAATATAGATACATTATTCACAATGGACGAACAAAATGATTTGGTAAATATAAATACTATAATACAAACCAAAAAAAAGACTAATCGTGTTGGAATAGAACTTGATATTTATAGGGTTGGTTATAACGAAGGAGTACAAGATCAAATAGTCTATGGTCAAATTCCGGAAAACATGGTAAACAGCCCTGAGGTTCAATGGCATTTAAATCATGATAGATATCAAAGAAGACGTTTTTCTAACACATCTACAGTTTTACCAAACTAGATATAAACATAACAAATTTTAATCTAATGAAATTCAGTAAATTATATTTTTATTATAAAGGGAGTGAAAATGGATTTTAAACTAGGGAAATTTGAGAAATTACTTAATGAACTTAAAGAAAAAAAGAACCTGGAAGAAAATCTCAGCAAAATCATTCGAAGTATGGAACTTGAATTTGATTTTCAAAGCCTGGGTATATTTCTAAGAGTGCCGAAAACAGATACATTCAGATTGAAAATAAGCAGAAACATCAGTCACACATACGAGAAAAATACTTTTTTTACCCAGGAAGATCCTCTTATTATAGAACTTCTGAAATTCAAATTATTAAATGTAACTTCAAACAAACATTATAAATTCGAACATGATTTTTCTCAACTTCTGATCATGCCTTTACACAATAATAAAATTTTGCATGGTTTTATCTTTATTGATAGTTCAGAAGAGATTTATAAAGATGAAAATTTCACCAAGTTCAGTATTTTTTCAACTATTATCAGTTTAGTTGTAAGTTTTTGTATTCAACGCGATAAGATCCAGCACTTGACAGACCTTGACGAATTGACAGGATTTTATACCTACAAAGCCTTTTCAGAGCGGGGAGAAAAAATACTTTCTCAAATGAATCGTTATAAAAGAGAATTGGTAATGGTAATTTTTAAAATTGATAATTATGAAAATATTTTAAGGACAATTGGAAAAGAGAATTGTGAAGATCTGATTAAGCAGATTGCTGAAGTATTAAAGTCAGATCAAAGAGAATCTGATCTGATTGGAAAAATTTTCCGAGATACTTTTGCTATTATATTTCCAGAAACGAACGTAAAGAGTTGTCTTATCCCTATTCATCGAATTGATATTGATATTGCTGCTTTACCTCTTATGGAAAATTATAAAATTAATTGGGGAGTTGTGCAGAATAGTGATTCCATTCAGAATATCGGGGATTTTATCAGTAAAACCCAGGAAGCTGTTTTTGAATCTACAAGGAATGTAGACGAAAATATTACAATTTACAGGAAATAAATTTTTACTTCAAACAGGATGCGATATTGTTTAACAATCAATCCGTCAAATCGCCAAAGGCGTTTAAGTCGCCAGAGGTGACTAAGAAAAGCCTGACAAGTTCTTGATTGTTTTTTAGCATGGTTTTATCTTATGTTTTTCTCGCAAACAGGATTTATCCGCCTTTTAATCGCCTTTGGCGATTTGGCGGATTGTTTGCGATACAAGAATTTAATCAAAATACCAATTGTTTCATTGAAAATACTGCTTCGGCTAATCCCGTAAAAACAGCCCTGGAAATAATACTATGACCTATATTATATTCTTCAATTATATCCAGATCAACAAGTCTTTGTACGTTATGATAATTCAACCCATGACCAGCTACAACTCTCATTCCCGATTTTTTAATTAACTTGGCAGCTTCATAAATCCTGTTTATTTCTGATTCGAGTTCTTTATTATTATTTAGATTTGCATAATAACCTGTATGTATCTCAACTGCATCAGTTCCCAGTTCTTTTGCAAATTTTATCATTTCAAGGTCAGGTTCGATAAATACACTCACCTCAATACCGGCTTCTTTAATTTCCCGAATTAAGGGTAACAGTTCTTTTGTAAGTTTTAAGCCACCTTCAGTTGTTAACTCCTCTCTCTTTTCAGGAACCAGAGTCACAGTATCAGGTTTAATTGATTGTGCAATCGTGACCATTTCAGGAGTTGCAGCCATTTCGAGATTAAGTTTGGTTTGTATGGTTTTCCGGAGCAATTCCAGATCCCTGTCCTGAATATGTCTTCTATCTTCTCTCAGGTGAACTGTTATCTGGTCTGCGCCATTTTGTTCAGCTATGGCTGCAGCTTGTATTGGTTCGGGTTCAATACCCATTCTTGCCTGTCTTATTGTTGCTACATGATCAATATTTATACCAAGGTCTGCCATAATATTCTCCTTTTTATCAGGTAGTTTTATCTTATTTCTTTGAAATATATAAGTTAGGCTTCGGTTCTAAAGCAATTCGTGATAGATCTCAATTTCTGCATTTGCTCTCAGTTCTTTAAGATGTCTGATTAATTGGAGTTCGGAATCGATTTGTTGCAATCTTTTTTTTAAAGCTTCTTTAACTTCTTCAAAACTTGCTGTTTTGCTTTTTCTATGATCAGTTACCATTATAATATGGTATCCGAATTGGGTTTTTACAGGTTGACTGATTTCATTGATTTGAAGACTAAAGGCGAGATCTTCAAAATCCTTTACCATCTTACCCCGAGTAAAGTAACCAAGGTCACCACATTGACAGGAACTTGGACAGTCTGAGCAACTTTCAGCTTCTCTGATAAAATCTTCAGGAGAGTTGATCATAGCTCTGATTTTTTTAACTTTAAGAAGAGATTCTTCATCAGTTCCTTTTATTAATATATGGGAAGCTTTTACCATTTTTTGAGTAACAAATGCTTCTTTGTTCTCTAAATAAACTTCTTCTAATTGTGAGTTAGGAATGTTTACTGCCGGGCTGAAATTTGTTTTCACATAGTTTCTGATAGAAAATTCATTTTTAATTTTTTCTCTTAATTTGTTTAAATCAATATTATGTGAGGATAAATATTCCTGAAATTCTTCTTCCGAATCATAGTTCATAGTAAATTCTAATAATCTTTGATCGATTTCATCAACTGAAATTTCTATATTGTATTGTTTTGCTTGTTGAAGTAGTAAAAATCCATCAATAAGTTGCTCGATAGCTCTTTTTTTTACTTCTGAATTAGGCTGCTCCAAGTGCATTTTTTCCAGTACACTCTGTAATTCCGCTTGATATTCTATATGTAAAATCTTGTAACCATTAACTCTTGCTATAACCATCTAACTTCCTTGAATATTTAAAATAAAATTCTCTGATTCTATCAATAATATCTGAAAATTTAATATCACTTTGGTTTAATGTCAAATCAAAATCTATTTTTCTAAACCATGTAAACTGTCTTTTGGCATAGTTTCGTGTATGTTGTTTAGCTAATTCAATACAATTTTCTAACTTTTTTTCACCTTTAAAAAAAGGATAGAATTCTCTATAACCAACTGTTACCATTCCCGGGTCGTTCTCCTTATAATCTGCATTTAATAATCCTTCAATCTCCTTTAATAAACCGATCTTCATCATATTGTCTATCCTTTTATTTATCCTTTCATAAATCACATTTCTCTCTTCAAAGATATAAATATTATAGGAAATTAAATTTCCAGGAAGCTTTTTTTGATTCCAATAATCGGATATTGGTTTTTTTGTATATTCATATACTTCTAGGGCTCTTAAAATTTTTTGAATATCATTCCTTTCAATTCTTTTTGCTGATTTCGGATCAACCGCAGTTAAATATGTATAAAGGTAAGATTCACCTTTTTGTTCTTTGACCTGGTTTAACTTTTCTTGTATTGAATCAGGGATATCCGGGATTTCATCAAGACCGTTCAATAATGCTTTTACATAGAATCCTGTTCCTCCAACAATTAAGGGGATCTTATCTTTATTACTTAATTCTTCAATAACTTTATAAGCATCCCTGGCAAATAAGCCTGCATTATATCTCTGATCTGGATAAATAAGATCAATAAGGTGATGTTTGATTTTATTTTGTTCTTCTTTTGTAGGTTTTGCTGTACCAATATCCAGAAGTTTATAAATCTGCCTGGAATCTGCAGAAATAATGTCTGTTTTCAGCTTTTCAGCAATTTCCATTGCCAATTTGCTTTTACCGGAAGCAGTAGCACCTTGAATTGTAATAATTGGAATTTGTTTTTTATTTTCAGATAATTTATAATCAGGTTTTATATTCATTGTTGGGAAATCATATTCTTTTGAATTTTTTTTCAAATTCAGATAGAAGCATTTTGATTATTAATGGTCGTCCATGCGGACAGAAATAGGGAACTTCACAGGCAAAAAGGTCATTTATCAGTGCCAGCATTTCCTTCTTACCCATTTTCTTTCCTGCTTTTATGGAAGCTTTACAGGCAACAGATTTAGCAATGCTATCCCGGAAATCTTTGGTCTCTTCAAACTCTTCTTCAAGTTGTTTCATGATTTCTATAAAAACCTCTCCCCCATCCCAATCTTCAAGTTCTGCGGGAATTTCATCGATTACAATCGAATCTCCACTGAAAGTTTTAATTGTAAATCCGATTTTTGTGAATACTTCGAGATTATCGGAAATCAACTGGGGAATGATCTGGGAAAGATATGGAGGAAGGTCAATAACGATTGGAAAAAGTAACTTTTGAGTAGGAGCAGGAGCACCGTGTATTCTGTGGAGAATTTTTTCGTATAAAATCCTTTCGTGAGCAGCATGCTGGTCAATAACCATCAACCCATCTTCTACCTGTACAAAAATATAACTTTGATGCAATTGCCAGGGATTGATCACATCTTCTTCCGGTCTTAAGAAAAGTTCAGGTTTCTTTTCCAATAGCTTTTCTTCAATAAATTCATCTTCTTTGTTTTTTTTCTTAAATATATCAGGTTGATAAACCTCTTTAAATTCTTTTTTATACTGAGTGAACCTTTTTTTATCTGTTTTATTTTGGAAAATTTGAATCTCAAGTTTGGTAGTTTTTCCCGATTTTAAAGCTGATGAAAACTTGGTTTTTATTGTCTCAAATTTATCGTCCTCATATTTTAATAAGAAATTAGAAATCGTATTCTTCACAAAATTATGAACTTTCCCCGGATCTGTGAATCTTATCTCTAGTTTTGCTGGATGAACATTAAAATCCACCTGGTTAGGATCTACATGTAAAAATATTATAAAAGGAGGTGTCTTACCCTGTTGAAATATCCTGAATTTCTTTATGAACGGTTCATAAGCAGCTTTAATACTGTGAAATATTATTTTATCCTTTATAAAACGTCCATTGATAAAAATATACCTGTAATCTATAAAGCCTTCATATCCACTTTCCAAACCTCCTATATAACCTTCTATCTCCATATCCTGTTGATTACTGCTGATCTTTATCATATCTCTTTTTAGAAAATCAGTTCCGAAAATTGCCAACATTCTTTTTTCTTTGTTTTCTGTAGCAGGATAATTAAGTTTTTCGGTGTTATTGGAATAAAACTTAAAATGTATCTGCGGATACAAAATCGATTGATAATGAATATAATTCAGAATATGTTTGAATTCTACCTGGGTTGATTTGAGAAATTTCTTTCTGGCTGGAACATTACTGAAAAGCTTGCGAACATAGACTATTGTACCATTATTCGAAGAAGTTTTAGAGAAATCAATTAATTTGCCGGAATCAAATTCAACCTTAACAGCTATATCATTTTCCTTTTCTTTAGTAATCAAAGTCAGGTGACTTACTGAAGCTATACTTGGAAGTGCTTCTCCACGGAAACCCAGAGTGGAAATATTAAATATGTCACTGACAGTTCTGATTTTACTGGTTGCATGTCTTTCAAAACTCTGAAGAGCATCATCTTCACTCATACCGCAGCCATTATCAATAACCTGGATCAGTTTCTTTCCACCATCTTCTATAAAAATAGTTATTTGACTTGCTCCGGAATCAATAGAATTTTCAACTAATTCTTTTACTACAGATACAGGACGTTCAACTACTTCTCCTGCAGCTATTCTGTTGGCAACTTCCTCTGATAATATTTTTATTTTTGCCATTTATATCCTTTTTATAAGCAACTGTTGATATTTTTATTAATGTTTCTAAATTACTATTTAAGAAATCTTTCATCCGATCTATGTTTATCAGACTTTTCAACCCTGTTTTTTAACCAGCCATATTTTACTCCATCGTCAATATCAAAGCAATCAAATTTCGGTACAAAAGGTTTGATATCCAAAAGTGGAGTATCGTCTACAATGTCAACATTTGTAATAAACAAAATGTTATTTTCTATTTTCTCAAGTCGTACAATAGAGAGACCGATCTGATTAGGTCTTCTGGGAGCACGTGTTGCAAATACACCCCTGATTTTATCTTCTAAAAAGGGTTTTACTTGTAGAGAATAATCTTTTGAAAGATGAAAATGAAAAATCAAAATTATATGTGAAAATCCGTCCAGGTCATGAAGACCATCCCGAAATTCCGGATAAATTTCTACAGTTCCTTTAACACCCTTTGCTCCAACAGGTTGGATGGGCATATTTCTTGGTTTTTTAAAAGGTGAATGAATTAAACCAATTGGCTTGAAATCGATTTTTTCCATATTTTATCCTTAATTATCTCCATTGTCATATAGTGTAATTCCCATCGTTCTCTGGTTACCAAGCCCCTGCTTGGTAACCTCTTCCCTCTTGTTGATAAGTTTAACTTATCAACACAATTGCGTTCACAAACTTTACTTGTGAATGATGTATCCAAGCTGGGAGTAATATACACCACCCTTACAGGCTTGGATACAAGAGTGTAATTCCCATCGGGACGATGGGGGTACTGATTACC
>JAUXFF010000067.1 GCA_030620155.1 Candidatus Cloacimonadota bacterium
ATTGCAAAATTTTCTTTTCTTTACTAAATTCCTAACTTCTTAGAAAATAATTCTTTGTCAAATTAAATTCCAAAATTGTAATTTTTACAATGCTTTTTGGGGATGATTGAAAAACAAATCAGAAACTAATTTTATAATAACTTTTAGGATGTTTATAACGCAGAGCGTTAGATTATGCATTTAAATTGAAGGCTGACGGTTTTGTAAGGTTGAAACGCATTGTTATACCATTATAATGATAATATTAAACTAATACTAATAATTTGCGATATATTTTTTTGTAATAAATTTAATTCCTGACTACTTGTCTTCAAAGATTATTTTATAATCACATTTTTCTAAAATTCCATCATCTGTTGTATGTAAACTTATAGCTCTTAATCTTGATTTGAGGAATAGAAAAATTTCACGTTGTGGCCAAAATACTCTATCTAAAATATTAATAAATTGTCTTCCTTCATTTGCAGCGTTATGAGTTCTTTCTTGTTCGATTTCTATTCTCTCCTCTATATCATTAATTTTTGACTTTATTTCAACTGCTATATCGATATCAGTCAATAAATCAATATTTGAAAGATAGCTTCCAAATACAATAACTTTTATCACTTTATATAAGTAATAATTGTTAGAATTTACTTCAATAACTCTTTGAAGAAATTTACCTATATGTTTTTCTGCTGTTTTTCGTCGAATAGGTTTTGCTGCTGATGCAAGCGATAATGTCGAGCCTTTTAAAGTAACTTTCCAAAACTGCTTATTGAATTTATATTCTCCTTTTTTAATCAATTTTTCATTTTCCAAAAGTTTTATTAAACGGTTCACTTCAGTTTGAGAAATATTCATTAAATATAAAACATCATCTTTGGAAAAATCGTCTGGCTTTACATTCCTAAGTAAGTCCCTAATTTGAATAATAGGATAACCACATAAAGTTGTATTTTTATTAATACGCACTTTAAATTCCTGAGTATATGTTATTGATTTTAGGCATAACTATGTATTAACCTGCAAGCTTGCTTCATAACATCCTTATATCTTTGCTTCATAATATTCATCTTTATAAGAGGTAAGCTTGATAAATTAAAATTCCCTTCTCCTGGATTTCATCCAGAAAACCTGATGGATCATTATTTAATTCTAACAGAATCGGTTCAATTCTTAAATCTATTTTCCTTCTCAATTTAAAAAGAGTTTTAATATTTTCCAAATAATTATCACCAATTTTTTTAATAACTATCGCAACATCAATATCACTTTCATCTCTGGCATTTCCTTTTGCTTGCGAACCAAACATATATATCTTGCTAACAGAAAAGTTTTGATTCACTAATTCAGCATACCTTTTGACAATATTTATAGTTTTTCTTTGATCCATAAGAGAAACTCCTCTGTTTTCATTATGATTTCTTTACATTTTTTATCAGTAAGTTTTCGTAATAATTTTTCCTTATAAGTAGGATATCTCGCTTCAATATTTAATGGTTCCAATTCATCCAAAAAATCCTTTTGTTCATCAGATAATAAATCTTCAATTCCAGTTGACTCTGTTAAATAAGTTAAACGATGAGTATATTCTGGTTGTGAATCACTGGTGGATACAAAATATGCTTTTAATATTTTTTCAACAGCTTGATGACACATAAAGCCTACATATAAATATCTTCTTGATTTCAACATAGCTTTTGCTGTATTAAAATCGTAATCTGCCAAATCAATCCAGTAAATTACTTTTTTATTCATTAGTTACTTCCTTTATCTAATTCCTAACTTAATAATAATTTATTCTTTGTCAAATTAAATTACTGAAATTCAGATATCCATTTTCCTGAAATCAAAACCGGTCGGATACTGAAAAACCTTCAAACCAAATTCAGGAACAACAGCGAGAATATGGTCAAAAATATCGGATTGTATCGCTTCATAATTTGCCCAAACCGTATCATTTGCAAAAACATATATTTCTATAGGCAAACCTGTTGGACCTGGTGGAAGTTGACGGATAAGAAATGTCATATCCTGTTTAATTTTTGGATGATTTTTCAAATATGCAACAATATACGCTCTAAAAGTTCCGATATTTGTTAAATTTCTTCTATTTATTAATTCTGAGGAGTCTATTTTATTCTCAGTATTAGATTCGGAAATACTTTTTTCTTTTTCTTCTAAATAATCTTTAATAAGTTGAAATTTCTTGAATTTTTTCAACATTTCATCATCACAAAATCGGATTGTAGAAATATCGATATTTATTGCTCGTTTGATCCTTCTTCCGCCTGAGCGGGTCATTCCACGCCAGTTCTTGAAAGTTCCATCTATCAGTTTATGCGTGGGAATTATGGATATTGTTTTATCCCAGTTTTGAATTTTTATCGTATGAAGTGCAATGTCGATAACATCACCATCTGCGTTATATTGGGGAACTTCCAGCCAGTCCCCGATCTGTATCAGATCATTAAAAGTGATTTGCAGGCTGGCGATCAGGGAAAGTATCGTATCTTTAAAAATCAGAAGCAGAACAGCGGTCATTGCTCCCAGACCGCTTACCAGAATCCATGGTGATTTTCCTAAAAGAATAGCAATAATAATTATCCCGCTGATTATGAAGAAAAATATTCCCACAATTTGCAGGTATCCTTTTATCGGTCGTTCTTTTGACCTTTCAAATGTTGAATAGATCGTATTAACGACTTTTAGAAATGCGGAAATAGAATTTACAAATATCCAGACCATTAAAGCCATTGTAACTCTCTGGATGAAAATTGTTACAGAAGGATAAAGATTAGTTGAAGAATGAATTATTAAGAGCGGTATCAGCATTATCAATTTGTTAAAAATTTTATGTTCGACCAGTGCATCATCCCATTTGGTCCTGGTTTTTTGTATAAATTTTTCTATTACAAAAAGAATTACAAATTTTGCAATTAGATAGATTAAAGTTGCAGCAATAAAAACACCGGCAAAACCAACTAACTGAGCATAGGATGAATTTACATTCAGCCAGTTTTGAATTATTTCTAAATTCATTTTTTTATTTCTCCTATTTTCTTAGATACAATTAATTTTCGGTTTTAAATTTTTTAAATGGTTACAAATAATGCAAGTAAAATCTCTATGTAACATTTGTAAAAATAGTAAATCTACTATCTTACTATTTTACTAGAATATTACATATCCAATAGAGATTAAAATAGAATTGTAAGTGGTGTCTAATACTTCATCTTCATCATTTGAAATTACAAAGTGTCTCATATTAGCTTTGTATAGAACATCTAACATGTATTTCTGATAAATTTGAAATGTCAATCCTGCACCGTAATATAAACCACCTGTCAGTTTATTGTTTTTAGCGAAATATTTATCTGCAAAAAAGAAATTATAGCCAAAATTACTGATAACACCTATATTTATGTCATCTTGCTTGAAAACAGTTGCAGATAAAAGTCCATATACCGGAAGGAAACCAAATTTATCTTCGTTAATATCTCTTAATTCTTTTAGAGATTGAAACCTGAAACCAGCTCCAACAACTATATTATCCAAAAGGTCATAATGATATTCACCGGAAAAAGAGAATCCTGGTTTCACATCTTCTTTCATATAGAAACCAGCTTCTCCTCTTTCTTCTTCTTCTTCAAGTATAGGTGATGAACTTGTATCCACACCAAGTGTTTCAAAGCCGACTTTTAATACAATACTATACTTTTTCTCGGTTTGTTTTAAACTCCATTTGTCCTTTGTTATTATTTCGGTGTATTTTTCTCTAACGATTGATTTATCTTCCCTGCCAAACATCATAATGTCCATTTCTACCTGGCTTGTATTGGAAACTTCATGGATGATTTTGTTATTTATAATATACAGCTTATCTCCCATCTCCACATAGTAATCTTTATTTTTAATGAAGAGTAGATTCCCGGTAATGGTTTCATTGTTAATTAAGGAAATTGTAATAGAAAATAGGTTTGAAAATAAAATTATAAAAAAATATACAAAAAATAATTTTCTGCTCATTTTAACTCCTATTGTTTGTTTAAAACTACTAATATTTACTTTGTTTTAAAAGTTTTTTATAATTTGATTTTTTATCTTATATCTGCTGCTTTCTTAACAAAATCTCTAAAAATCGGTTGAGGTTTATCAGGTCGGGACTTAAATTCCGGATGGAACTGAACTCCGATGAAGAAAGGATGGTCCGGTATCTCTACTATTTCCACTAAAAGGTCATCAGGGGATATTCCTGATATTTTCATACCGTTTTTCTCTATTATTTTTCGGTATTTATTATTGAATTCATAACGGTGACGATGACGTTCGGAAATTTCACATTTTGAATAGATTTTATAAGCTAAACTATCTTTTTTTAATTTACAGGGATATGCTCCCAGGCGCATGGTCCCTCCCATCATTTCGATATAACGCTGGTCATCCATCAAGTGGATGATGGGATGTTCACAATTTTCTTCAAATTCACTACTGTAGGCATTTGGGAACCCACAAACATTTTTTGCAAATTCAATTACAGCTATCTGCATGCCCAGGCAGATTCCAAAATATGGAATGTTATTCTCGCGAGCATATTTTGCTATGGATATTTTACCATCTATTCCGCGAACGCCAAACCCACCGGGAACAAGTATTCCATCTGCATCGTGAAGCTTTGCTTTAATATCTTTTGCGGAAATGGTTTTTTCTGAATCGACCCATCTGATATTTAATTTCAACCTATGGGAAGCAGCAGCGTGAACAAGAGCTGCTCCAACGCTTTTGTAAGCATCCTGGTGTCTTACATATTTTCCACAGACAGCGATGGTTACTTCTTTTCCCGGGTTCTTTATATTATCGATTATTTTGTCCCAATCCGAGAAATCGATTCTAATTTGCTGCAAATGGAAATGTTCACATATTTTTTCATGTAAATTTGCTTTCATAAAAATTCTTGGAACTTCGTAAATAGTGGGTACATCCACTGCATTAATCACACGACTTTTTTGAACGTTTGTAAAAAGTGAAATTTTGCTTTTTATTTCATCATTAAAAAGTTTCTCAGAACGGCACAGCAGGATATCCGGCTGGATACCAATCTCTCTGAGTTTTGTAACAGCATGCTGGGTAGGTTTTGTTTTTAGTTCACTGGCAGCTTTAATATAAGGAACATAAGTTAAGAAAATGAATAAAGAATTCTCTACTCCCTCTTCCATGCGGAATTGACGTATAGCTTCCAGGAAAGGAAGACTTTCAATATCTCCAACAGTACCACCGATTTCTGTGATGACAATATCATTTCCTTCAGCCATTTTTCTTATGAGACTTTTAATTTCATTTGTTACATGGGGAATAACCTGTACAGTTTTACCCAGAAAGTCTCCATGTCGTTCTTTTTTAAGTATTGTATCGTAGATTTGACCTGTTGTAGAATTAGAATTTTTTGTTAAGGGTATTCCTATAAATCTTTCATAATGTCCTAGATCCAGGTCGGTTTCTGCTCCATCATCAGTAACGAAAACTTCGCCGTGTTGGAAAGGACTCATTGTGCCAGGGTCAACGTTCAGGTAGGGATCGAATTTCTGCATAACTACTTTGTAACCCATTTTCTTCATCAAAAGCCCAATAGAAGAGGCGGCAATTCCTTTTCCTAATGAAGAAAGAACCCCGCCAATCACAAAAATATGTTTTGCCATTATGATTCCTTAAATATTTTCTTAAGACATAAATAAACTGTTTGTAGAGAAATTCGGGTCACTTGTAAGGTTCACTCCTAATCTTCGCAGCCCGGCTTCATCTCCAGGTGATGGAATGTGTGTTATATGTACCTCGCAACCCCGGAGCTCTATTAATTTTTCCATAGCTGCCTGGGCTGTCGGGTTAGTAGTTGCACTGATACTAAGTGCTATCATGGTCTCTTCCAGGTCCAGGCTTATAGATTTTTCACCCAGGATATTTTTTTCCAGGTTAAAAATGGATTCAATTACATTTGGTGAAAGAAGATGTATTTCATCCGGGATACCGGCAAGTTTTTTTATTGCGTTTAAAATTAAGCTGGAAGCAGAGTGCAATAAAGGTGAGTTCTTTCCGGTAACGATAGAACTGTCTTTCAATGCTATTGCCGAACCGCAGAATATTCCAGCATGACCTTTTCCATTTTCCTCAGCTTCTTTGGAAGCTTTACGGGCGGGAAGGACGGTTGTTCTGTCCTCGGGTTTTGCATTTACTTCGTTCATAATAAGTTCTGCACGATCGCTTGTGTCCTTATCAACAAATCCCATAACGAATTCGCATTTATAACGAAAATGTCTGCGGATAATTTCCTGTTTAGCAGCTTCTCTTATTACTTCATCATCAATTATTCCAAAACCTGCACGATTCACACCCATATCTGTAGGAGATTTATATATCGAATCTCCACCTGTTATCTTTTCCAGAATACGTTTGAGAATTGGGAATACTTCCACATCACGATTATAGTTGATTACGGTTTTCCCATATTCTTCCAGGTGATAGGGGTCTATCATATTGAAGTCATTCAGATCAGCAGTTGCAGATTCGTAAGCAATATTTACAGGATGTTTCAGCGGAATGTTCCAGATCGGGAAGGTTTCAAACTTGGCATAGCCGGCTTTGATACCACGCTTGTATTCATGGTACATCTGGGAAAGGCAGGTTGCCAGTTTACCGCTTCCGGGACCTGGACCCGTCACTATCACCAATGGTTTGGAAGTGTGGATATAATCATTTGCTCCATAACCTTCATCACTGACAATAGTATTGATATCCGTTGGATAGCCTTTTGTGAATTGGTGAGTGTAAACTTTTATATTCCGGCGTTCCAGTTTGTTTTTAAATATATTTACAGCAGGCTGGTTTTCATAACGGGTAATGACTATAGCAGTTACTTCAATGTCCCAATCTCGAAGATCATCTATCAGCTTCATTGCATCCACATCATAAGTTATTCCGAAATCCGCACGGACTTTTCGTCTTTCAATATCTCCGGCATAAATGCACAGAATGATGTCGGCTTTATCTTTGAGGATCTTAAGAAGTTCCATCTTAACATTTGGGTGGAATCCAGGCAGAACCCTTGAAGCATGATAATCATAAATTATCTTCCCTCCGAATTCGAGATAAAGCTTGTTATCAAATTTCTTCATCTGCTTCTGAATAGCAGCAGTCTGTTCTTTCAGATATTTCTCATTATCAAAACCAATTTTCATTGAAAATTATTCCTATGTGTAATTATTTTCTTTTTTTAATTTCCGCATTTTTACTTGAAAATACGATAGGATAAGATTCTTTATCAAAAAATTTAAGCGATATATTCCCATTAATACATCTATCGTATAAATAGAAGTTCGTATAACAAGAAATTTCTGAATTGAATCCTATAGAAAAAAAACTTTCTTCCTGACTGCTCGTAATTGCATTCTGAAGTAGATAATTTCCCTTTTCTCCTGCTTCGAAGCTTACAAAACGAACAGACCCATCAAGGAAATTTATTTTTACGTTTTTATAGATAAAGTTTTTGTAATATATCTTTTCAGCAAAAAAAGTGCCATTTAAAAAATTCTTGTCTATAGGGAATTCTATAACTCCTGCAGGTAATACAATTATCTGGTGGTCCAAAGATTCCCCCATGAATAATTGATATTCATTTTTGATCAATTTTAAATCAAGTTCTTCTATTCCCGATGTAATTCTATAATTCGAAAATGAAAAAAAATCTTCCTGAAAATCTTTAGCTTTCATTTTTAAGGTGTTATAATTACATTTAATTGCTTTAAGATAGGAATTATTTAACTCTTCAAAATCCGAATCTGTTTTCTCAGCTAATTCATAAGTAGGAAAATTCAGAAAAATTATTTTTTTCTTCTGCTTAATAATTTTTTTAATAATTATACTTTCAGTATTATCTGGGTTTCTTAATTTATTCTCTGTATAAGATTCAAAATCTTCAGATAATCTTTTCCAGCCTATTTCTATAAAACTGTCTACAGAATCGATCCAGTTAATGTATTGATTTTGAGTAGAGGAAAAGATTTCTTCATGGATTTCTTGCTTAAAACGTTTTTTTAAATTCTGAGTGGAGATATTAAGTATTGGAAAAGCATTCTTCTTCCGAACAGCAACTGCTAATTCTTCTATTAAAGGAAATTCAACCAAAGGATGAGGAGAATCTTCATTATTATGAATTTCACCGGAAATTGCTACAATGTCATTTTTATGGATCTTTAAAAAGTTACTGATAATATTAAATGCGATTTCGGAATATTCTTTCATTAAGTAATATACCAACTTTCACCAAGCTTGACTTTTACCAGTGATTCAGTGTCCTTTCCCAGGATCCTTGAAGCTATTTGCCGAAATTTATCTTCATTATCGCTAACGTAAAATTTATCCGAACCTTCTATAGAAGCTTCCGGTTGCGGTAATATCTTTCTAAGTTCATTTGTAACTGCTTCCGCACTGTCGATAAGAGCTATATGACTTCCAATTACTTCTTTGATGGCTTGTTTTAAAATGGGATAATGAGTACACCCTAAAACCAGTGTATCAATATTTTTTTTCAAAAGAGATGATAGATATTCCTCAATTATTATTTTAGCTACACTGTGATTTTCCCATCCTTCTTCTACAATTGAAACAAATAATGGACAGGCTTTACTGAAAATCTCGATATTATTGTTTATTTTGGAAATTGCTTCATGATATGCTCTGCTGCGAATAGTACCATCTGTTCCTATAACTCCTATCCTGCCATTTTTTGTACTTTGAGAAGCAGAAATCGCACCAGGTTCAATAACACCGATAACAGGAACCGGTAAGGTCTTTTTAAGAGTTTCCAGAGCGATGGCTGATGAAGTATTGCATGCGATCACAATAATCTTTGCACCACATTGAAGTAAAAACCTGGCATTTTGAATTGAATATTCTATAACAGTATTCGATGATTTTGGTCCGTAAGGAACTCGCGCAGTGTCTCCGAAATATACAATGTCTTCATAAGGAAAACTTTTCCTTATTTCTTTGAACACTGTAAGTCCACCAACACCCGAATCAAAAATACCGACAGGTTGTTTTCTCATTCTTAAACCCTTTATTTTTAATAACTTATATGCTCGTAGAGCATTTCCATAATAAACATCATATTAATTTCAAATATCTTAAAAACTTGAACTTACAAAAAAAATGATTGTCAAATAAGTCAATTATTATTTATTTTATTTGAGGGAATTATTTGGGAATGGCTGTCATTAACTTGACAGTTAATTAAAAAATACAAATATTAACCCGATAGTTAAAAAATTGGAAAAAATATGCAGAAAAAATTGATTGAAGCTTTTAAAAAAGATAAAAGTTTTGCAAAAAACATCTTAATTCATAGAGTTGAGAAATCAAGACAACCAATATATAAAGAACTTCCGGACGAACTTGACCCTGTTTTGAAGAATTTGTTATTTAGGAAGGGAATAAATCGAATATATTCTCATCAACTGGAATCATTTGAAGCTGTACGAGAAGGTAATAATGTTGTGATCAGTACAGGAGTGGCAAGTGGAAAAAGTCTATGTTATCAATTGCCAATATTACAGGAATTACAATTGGATTCCAATTTACGTGCTTTATTTTTATTCCCGACTAAAGCATTAGCTCAAGATCAAAAGGAAAATCTCTTAAAATTCTTAACAGATATTAATTATAGAGGAAACAAAGCCGGTGTAGGAATTTATGATGGTGATACTCCTTCCGGACAAAGGAAACAGATTAGAGAGAAAGCGAATTTTGTATTTTCGAATCCCGATATGCTGCATCTGGGGATCTTGCCACATCATACAAAATGGGTGAAATTTTTCAGTAATCTGAAATATATTGTAATTGATGAAGTTCATATTTATCGTGGTATATTCGGTTCACATTTTACAAATGTTTTACGCAGATTGAAACGAATAGCAAGATTTTATGGTTCCTATCCGAAATTCATTTTAACTTCTGCTACTTTATCCAATGTTAGTGCATTTATTGAGCGATTGATCGAGGAAGAAGTTTTCTTAATAGATCATGACGACTCCCCCCAGGGAGAAAAACACTTTATGATCTACAATCCACCCTATGTTTACAGGGAACTTGGTATCCGGAGAAAAGCAATACTTGAGACTATAAGGATAGCAAATAAAATATATGAATATGAGGGTCAGACTTTGATCTTTGCTCAATCACGCAGACTTGTAGAATTAATTTTGACTTATCTGCAGAAAGATAAAAAAGAACCCGAAAAAATTCATGGATATCGAAGCGGTTATCTTCCTAAAGTGAGAAGAAGGATCGAAAAGCAGTTTCGCGACGGTGAAATTAAAACAACTGTTACCACAAACGCTCTGGAATTAGGAATAGATATTGGTGGATTAGATACTGTTATTATCAATGGTTACCCCGGGAGTATAGCTTCTACGAAGCAACAATCAGGAAGAGCCGGAAGGAAAGGTAAAGCTTCCCTGACAATACTGGTTGCATCCTCAAATCTTATTGATCAGTATCTTGTTCAACATCCTGAGTATATCTTTGATAATAGTCCTGAAGAAGCATTAATTAATCCTGATAATCCTTTTATTCTTCTTCATCATTTAAAATGTGCCCTTTTTGAAATGCCTTTCCTGAACACTGAAGATTTTGGAAGATTACCTGCACGAAAAGTAGGGAAATATCTTAGTTTATTGCAGGATTACGGTATTCTTCACAAGTCGGAAAATAAGTTCTTCTGGAAAGCGGATTCTTATCCTGCTAATGATATATCTCTGCGTACAGCAGGAGCAAATGAGTATGTCCTGCGAGCTGAAGATAAAATTATCGGAACTGTGGATCAGAACAGTGCATTCTGGCTGACGCATCCTGAAGCAATTTATATCCATGGTGGTGACTCTTATTATGTTGAAAGACTGGACCAAAAGAAATTTATCGTTGAATTAATTCCTAAGGACACTGATTATTATACTTTATCGCAAAGTAGAACGGAATTTGAATTGCTGGGGTTAAAAAGTTCTTCTGAATTTCCCGAAGGGAAAAAATATTATGGTCGAATCAAAGTGAGAGAGCAGGTTGTCGGGTATAAAAAAATAAAGTGGTATACTAATGAAATTCTTGGTTATGGGAACCTTGATCTTCCTCCCTCAGAATTGGTAACTTATGGTTACTGGTTCAGTATATCAGACGATGTGGTTAAAAAGTTGGAAGAAATTGGAGCATGGAATAATAAGCTGAATGATTATGGTCCTGACTGGTTGGAGATTAGCAAAAAAGTAAGAGAACGTGATTCTTACTCCTGCCGGTCCTGTGGTTTATTTGAAGGTGAAAAAGCTTATGATGTTCATCATAAAATTCCATTCAGAGCTTTTTCTTCTAATAAAGAAGCAAACAAACTTGAAAACCTGGTTACGCTTTGTTCTTCCTGTCATAGAGCAGCAGAAAGAGAATTATATATCCAGAGTGGTTTAGCCGGGTTGGCTTATCTATTGAGAAATATAGCACCTTTATTTTTAATGTGTGACCGGAATGATATCAGGGCTCATATGGAAGTTAATTCCACCCTGGCAGCAGGAAATCCTGCGATCACTTTTTATGATTCTGTACCGGGAGGAATAGGGTTATGTGAAAAATTGTACGATATTCATACAAAAATATTAGATGAAGCCTTCAAAGTAGTATCTAATTGTTTATGTATGGACGGGTGTCCTGCCTGTGTCGGTCCTGTTGCGGAAAAAGGTGCCGGTGCAAAAACTCATGTTAAACAAATTTTAAAGTTGTTATGTAATAAAGAAAATGAAAAATAATATACATAACCTGGAAACATTACTTAAGGATATTCTTCCCAAAGAAAAAAAACTTAAAGAATCAGAAATTACTTCCAATAAAGATATCCATGACCTGATGGAAGGAACTTATCTCACCGGTGAAAAGAAGGTGTTTTGCTATGAAAGCGACTTTCCATTAGGTAACTCTTTCGGGAACCTGAATATTGATAAATTTGATCTTAGCCCGATGATAACGAAGTATGCAGGTATTAAAAAAAAATTCTATTGAAGATTTGTTATTTATTGATCTGGAAACAACAGGTCTGGCAGGTGGAACAGGAACTTATGCTTTTCTCGTTGGGATAGGTTTTTTCAAAGAGAATAACTTCCATATCAAACAATTTTTTATGACCGATCTTTCCAGAGAGGATATTCTTCTAAATGTTATGAAGAGAGAATTTTCCGGGTTTAAAACCTTTGTCAGTTTTAATGGAAAATGTTTTGATATACCCTTGTTAAATACACGTTTTATTTTTAACAGGTTTGATTTTGATATTAAATTAATCGATCATATTGATCTTCTACATTTGTCCCGGAGGTTGTGGAGGAATTTAATTGATGGATGTTCTTTACAGAATTTGGAACGATTTATATTGGAGAAAAACAGGGATTTATCAATGGATATACCGGGTTGTGAGATTCCGGGAGTTTATTTTGATTATTTGGATACTAAAGATGCTTCCATTATCGAGAATGTTTTGTATCATAACAGGATAGATATCATCAGCATGACTGCACTTCTTCAAAAAATTTCCAATATATTG
>JAUXFF010000086.1 GCA_030620155.1 Candidatus Cloacimonadota bacterium
CAGTCTATAATAGATTTATTATCAAAAAAAAGGTTATTTACTTCTTTGGAAGGTATTTTATCTTCTGAGAATTCTGCAATCTGTTTATCTACGTATGTTTTGGTATTTTCATAACCAAAAAGGGAGAAAGATAAGAGTAAAAGGAAAACAAATAAGAACAATTTTCGCATTTATAATTTCCCCAAGGAGTTACATCTGTAAAATCGATTTTTTATTTTCATATTTTCTAATGCTAACCTTTTATAAAATAAACACTTAACAATACAAAATCCGTATCACATCCAATTTTGTTAAAATAAATAAAAAGCGTTAAAGCTTGTCAAGCTAAAAAACATATAGAAATTACCCACTGATTTATGACTTTACTGCCGCTAAGAAACACGAAGATTCACTAAAAAAAAAACATTTTTTAAAATTATCTTGCACTGAAAACTGCATACTGATTTATTATATCTTATTGGATTAAAGTATATTAATTGGGAGAATGAATTGTCTGTTAAAATCATAAATTACATAGAAAAAACCTGCGAATTTCTTGTTAAATTCACCTACGAACCATTAACAAGTGGAGCACACAGGGTTTTCATAACAGGAGATTTCAATAACTTTGCCATAGATGCAAATAAAATGGAAGAAAAAAACGGTCTTTATGAGACTACTATAATGCTAAAAAAAGGGAAATATGCCTACAAATTTATTGTTGATAACATCTGGATTACTGATGAGGATGTTAAGGAGTTTACTGCAGATGGATTCGGGGGACAGAACTCGATTTTGTATGTAGGTGATCCCAAAGATATAAATGCATTAAGGATAGTTGAATTTACATATATTCCGGAAGGACCTGTTTCTGAAGTTTATATTGCAGGGACTTTTAATAATTGGGATCAAAAGTCAGACAGATTGGAGATTATTGAAGACAAGTTCTACAAAATAAAAATCCCATTGAAAACCGGTTTATATTATTATCGGTTTATTGTTGATAATGTTTGGATGAATAATAAAAATTCGACTAATTTGGCTGATAATAATATCGGAGAAAAAAACTCTGTTATTTATGTAGATGAAACCTTCCCATTATTAGATGAAAAAAACATCCTGGAAATCATAACCTTTGGTTTATCTTGTAATAATGCTGAAGATTGTATGAATCAAATATCTGCAAACACATTTGAATTTAAAGCAAGAACCTTTAAAAATAATGTTGAAAAAGTTGTTCTTTTAATAGATAAAGACAGATTTGATATGCAACTTATTGCCAGTGACAATAATTATAATTATTTCAAAAAGAAACTAACCCTGAAGGAAAAGGAATTTGATTTTTGCTTTATTTATAAAAAAGGAGTAACTGAACTGTATTCCTTAAAAGGTGGATTTTCCAGTTTTTTTATATCTGATAAAATGTTTCATTTTTCCCAAACCGGTTATAAACGTTTCTTTACTCCGGACTGGGTAAAGGAAGGGATAATCTACCAGATATTTATAGATAGGTTTTTTAATGGTGATGTATTCAAAAACCAGGATTTTTCAGAATGGCATTACAAAGGATTAAATCTTCCCCCTGCTTCGGGTGAAAAATTGAGACCCGGTCAGGAATATTATCACTTTGTTGAGGATTGGTATGATATTAAGTCATTACAACACAATCCATTAGACCCTGATGGTAAACCGGATACGAATTCCTTTTATGGTGGTGATATAGCAGGTGTATATCAGAAACTGGATTATCTGGAAGATTTAGGAATTACAATTATTTATTTTAATCCGATTTTTGAAGCAAGGTCAAATCATAAATATGATGCTGCAGATTATAAAAAAATTGATCCTCATTTTGGCTCTGAAAATGAGTTTAAGTTATTAGTTAAAGAATGTCACAAAAGAGGGATAAGAATTATTCTTGATGTAGCTTTTAATCATACCGGTGATACTTTCCGGGCTTTCAGGGAAGCAAAACAGAAAGGACCTGAATCAGAATATTATCACTGGTATGAATGGAAAAAATGGCCTTTACCGGAAAATTGGAAAGATCATAATCCATCCGATTATTACAATTGCTGGTGGGGATTCCCTCATATGCCTGACCTGGATTTTGATAAAAGCAGATTCACACCCTTTGAAAACAGGATAAAAGATATCAAAGATGCTGATCCCAACTGGGATGTTGTAAATTACCTGTTGGAAGTTGCAGAATACTGGCTGAAAGACATGGATATAGATGGATTCAGATTGGATGTTCCGAATGAAGTTCCATTCTGGTTCTGGAAATTATTCCGGGAAAAAGTCAAGAAAATCAAACCTGATGCTTATCTGGTTGGAGAAATCTGGCATAATGCAATGGAATGGGTAAATAACGAGATTTTCGATGCAGTTATGAATTATGCATATTTCAAAAACCCTGTTATTCGGTTCTTTAATCTGAAAAATTATTCTGCAGAAGAATTTGATAGAGCCCTGAAACCTGGTTTAATGAATTATCCCATTCAGGCAAGTCAGGTTATGATGAATCTTTTCGATAGTCACGATACATTCAGATTCCTGGAAATAGCCAATGGAAATATAAATAAATTAAAATTAGCTGTTCTTTTCCAAATGACCTATATAGGTGTTCCTCATATCTGGTATGGTGATGAAATTGCTATGAGAGGAGAAGGAGATCCCGATTGTAGACGTCCTTTTAATTGGAAATACAAGGAAGATAAGGAGAAAGTAAAGCTCAGAAAATATTATAAGAAACTAATTAAAATCAGAAAAGAGAATAAAGCCTTAACTTCGGGAAATTTTCAAACTCTTCTTTATAAAGATAAAATCTATGGTTTTCTGCGGGAATATGAAAATGCAAGAATAATCGTAGTGATAAATAATGATGAGGTTAATAAAGAAATATCCATTCCTATAAATCAAAAAAACAAAACCGTTAGAGACCTGTTAACAAATAACACCTATGTAATAAGAAACAACTATTTAGAAATTAAAATTGATAAAAATTCAGGGGTTATTTTAAAGATTTAAAAGATTAGGTGATTATTACAAAAAGAGGTTCTTGGCAACGGACTGTGGGTAAAGTGAAAATCTATGGTTCTACTTCATATTAGAAGAATCAAAAAAATGCCGCTGCTCTGCAGCTAAGTCTACATTTCTACTCGCACTTGGATTCGATAATCTTGTAACCACATCGTGGCGAAATATTTATAGCCATAGGCATAAGCCTAGGGTTCGGAAAACAACATAGAATTCCAGCTCCGTAGGTGCGAAATTAACCTCATAAAGAATATCATTTCCACTTATATTTTGAACATGATCTAAATTTATTTTTATTATATTAAATAATCAATTTAAAATATTCAAATGAAATTGTTAGAAACAAAATTTAGATTTCACCCACACATTTTTACCGAGAACCCAAAAAGAATACATTCGCAAAGATGGTACTATATTCCCTATCCTGATAAGAAAGGTTTTCCTGAAGGTTTAAGAATTGTTAAAGGTATTTAAGACCAGGATATTATAAAAAAAACTGAACTTATGCCTATAAGCTCAGTTTTTTATTATGTTTTGAAAATTAATTATTATTTTTTATTCACACTCTTTCAAAGCAAGTTCAATGGAATCACAAATAGTAAAGATCGGTGTGAAACCAGCAATTTCGAAAATTTCTTTAATAAAATCCTTCATAGCGCACAAAATAATTTTCCCCTGAGATTTTTTCTGCATTTTAGCAGCTAAAAGAAGAATCCTTAACCCGGCACTGCTTATATATTCCAGGTTTGAAAAATCTAGAATAATACTCTTCTCTCCACTTTCTATCATAGGTATTAATGTTTTTTCAAGCTGACCTGCTGTATTTGCATCTAATCTTCCTATTAATTCCAGGATTGAAACATTATCTCTTTTTTGCTGTTTTATTTCCATTTTTCCTCCAAGAAAATTATAATTTCAAATTCTTATTCTTTTAAATTATTTGTTACTATTTTTGTCAATACCAATATGTTTTTACTCTTTAATCTTTTATAATTTATTTCTGTCATTAAGTTTTTTACTAAATAAATTCCCAAACCGCCAATAGGTTTATCTTCAATAGATTGATCTAAATTAGGTGGTTTTGCATTAAGAGGGTTAAAAGCTTTTCCATCATCTTCAATAGTTATTTCAAGAATATTTTCAGATAAACTTAGTTTTACAATTATCGTATGTTCTTTTTCATCACCAAAACCATAGTGTATTATATTTGTAAGAAGTTCATCCAGAGATAAATTTACATCAAAAAGAATCCGCATAGGTAAATTGTTATTTTCACAAAATTTTTCTATTATTTCACTAATTCTGCGAATTTCAGAAAGTTTATTTTTTAAAATAATTTCTTTTTTTTCCATTTTTTTATTTACCCGTAATATTTTAAAATTAAAACCGTTATATCATCTGACTGAACTGCGCCCTCGGTGAATTTTTCAATTTTGCTCAGAATACCTGAAGTCATTTCTTCTGGCAATAGAGATTTTGATTTTTCTAAAAATCTTTCCAACCTTTCATAAGAAAACAAATTTCCTTTGTAATCCATTGCTTCATTTACACCATCAGTATAAAGAAAGATAGTATCACCTTTTTCAACTGTAAATTCACGGGATTCGAACTCAGCATTTTCCATTATTCCCAGAGCTATACCGGGAGTATTTTCCAACTGTTTTATCTCGCCCTCTCTACTTATAAAATATGGTAAATTATGCCCGCCGTTGCTATACTTCACTTTGCTGGACTTTATGTCTAAAATTGCGCAGAAAGAAGTAACAAACATGGCAGCATCATTCTTGTCACATAATTCGTTATTGACTTCATATAAAATTTCATGTGGAGATAATCCAACACGGGCTTTTGCTTTTAAAAGGGTTTTTGTAACAGCCATAAATAAGGCAGCAGGCACACCTTTTCCTGATACATCTGCTATTATAAAATAGAGATGATCTTCATCAATAAAGAAGAAATCATAAAAATCTCCACCAACTTCCTTTGCAGGTTCAACTGTCGCATAGATATCAAATTCAGTCCGTTGAGGAAAAGGAGGAAAAATTTTGGGAATAAAATCCATCTGGATATCATGAGCTACTTTCAGTTCACTTTCAATTCGTTCTTTAGCAGCTTCGATTTTTCTCTCTTTTATTAAATTCAAAGAAAAGAGCATGAAAATTGCCATTCCAATAGCATTGGCAGTTGTCATTGGAATTACACAATTCCTTACAATAGTTAAGTTTTCTTCAGTAGGACCGTTAATAATTATTACTAAAAACATGTGGAATAATTCAAATAAAAAAGAGAAAATCACTGCACCGAGAATGCCAATGAATTTTCCTTTTCTTATTAAATAAATAATCCCACCGAACAGTCCAGATAATAATGTTGCTAAAGAACAAGGAACAACAGTAGGACCTCCCAAAAAATAACGATGAATAGACCCGATTAATCCGGCTCCGACTCCAACTATCGGACCTGCTATTAAACCTGCAATTGCAGGACCCAGATCCCTGACATTTGCTACTACACCAGATACACTAACACCACTTACAGTTCCATAAACCGATAATATTCCAAAAATGAAAATCAAGGCAAAACGATTGTAAAAAGTGAATTTCTTGTTAATGATATTAGCATAAAACTGTGTTCTGGTCAAAATATAAGCAATAACCATTAAAACTGCCGTATGGTTAATCAGGTTTAAAACTATATTTATTTCCGTCATAATTTGTCTCGCACTTAATTCTTTAGATCAAATAAATCCTTAATTAATTTTAAATATTCCTTCTCAATATCATTAAAGTTATATCATCAAATTGGGTACCTTGTTGAAATTCAGCAAGGTCTTCATTAATTTTATTTATAATTCCATCAACAGGTAAAGATAGATTCTTAATTAACTTTTTTATAAATCTCTCCTCTCCATATAATTCTTTTTCAGGGGAAGTTGCCTCAGTAACACCGTCTGTATAGAGAACAAAACAATCATCAATATTTATAGTTGTCTCACCAACTTTATATTTCTGGTCTTCAATAATACCCAGAGCCGTATTATTAAAGCTATCCAGCATTCTCCATTCCCCATTTTGCGACAAAATTACGGGGTAATTATGACCGGCATTAGCATAAGATACTTTCCCTGATTTAACGTTATAAATGGCTAGAAAAAGGGTTGTGAACATACAGGCATCATTATCCTGACAGAGAATATAATTAGCTTTTCTTAAAACTTCCGAGGGGGAAACATCTTTTTGGCAAACAGTTTTGATCAATGTACGAGTAACAGCCATAAATAAACCGGCGGAAACTCCCTTACCTGAGACATCAGCAATAATCAGGGCTAATTGATTATCATCAAGAAAAAAGAAATCATAAAAGTCGCCTGCCACTTCTTTTGCCGGGATAATTTTGGCATACAGGTTGAATTCTTTACGGTCAGGAAAAGGGGGAAAAACTCTGGGTAGAAGAGATTCCTGGATGTTTCTGGCAATTCTCAATTCACTTTCCACAGCTTCTCTGGCTTTGGTGGCTTCAGTCATGTCGTGGATATAATGTTTCAAATCAATTACCATTTTATTGAAAACCATTGCCAGCTCATGGATTTCATCTCTTCCTTTAATGTTTGTCATTTGAACTGTTAAATCACCTGTTGCTAATTGTTCAGCCAATCCAGCTAATTTTCGAATTGGGTTAGTGATCTTATACGCTGCCCAGATTATCACCAGAATTATCACACAAAGACCAATGATCATAATAGATAATTGATGTATGACCATTTCGTTAACTTTCTCTAATATTTCCTTTTCCGGAACGATTGCAGCAAAGGTCCATTCAGTTGAAGAAATAGGAGAATAAACAAGCCACTGTTTCGAATTTGTTATAGGGTCATCAAATGATTCCACTCCTTTTTTCCCACTTATCATATCCCTTCCAAATTTTCTCATTGCGGGAAAATCATACATTTCAGCCTTACTGAATATTGTTTCCCTCATTATATCTTTTTCATTTGGATGATATATGTATGTACCGTACCTGCTTATGATGAAAGTGTAACCTGCCAAGATTTTAATGTTTTTCATCCGTGATTTAAGGTCTTCAAGAGAAATATCCGCAGTTACAATTCCCATAAATTTTCCGTCTTTACGTATTGGGAAAGAATAAGTGCACATGAATATATTCCCACCACCCTCGTCAAAATAAGGTTCTGTCCAATAAAAATCATTAAGTAATTCAGGAATCAAATACCAATCAGAATGAAGATAATTATAATTTTCAGCCAGATCAACTTGAAGTATTTTATCATTATCTTTGTAGATATATGGGGAGAAGAGTTCAATTTTCTTATTGAAGCTATAAGGTTCGAAGGCAACTGTTATTCCATAAATTGAGGGATTACTCTCTACTGTTTTGGAAATCAATGAATACAATTCTTTGACATCAGGCTTTTTTAAAGTGCCCAGCATTGTCGCTATAGATTTAGGTTGTTCTGCTATCTGAATAAATTGAGAATTTAGATCGGCAGCATTATGGCTCGTGAGTTCTTTTAGATATTCTTTCATCTGATCAAGATACGAATCTTTATACTGGAAATAATTTACAACTAAAATTACGGAATAAATAACAAACAATGGTATTCCTATCACAAGAACAAGTTTCCAGAGAATAGGTCTTTTAATTTTCTTATTCTTCATATTGAAATTCCTTAAAGAAGTCTTCAAAAGGAGGGATATTTTTTATAAATTCCTGATTCTTTAAAATTTCTCCGACTTTTTCATAATCTTCTTTTTTTAATTTTCCCCAATCCTGTAATGAATCTCCTGTTTTATATTTGATTGAAGATTCTATCACATTCAGCATCCATTTTTGATGAGACCTGTTTGTTTGCATATGGAATTCATCACAATATTGCATCACTTTATCTAAAGTTTCTTCCGGAAAATTAAAAGCATATTCCCAACCTTTAATTGATGCTTGAAATATTTTCCTGCAAAGTTCAGTTCTGGAATAATAAGTATCCTCAGTACAGTAAATACCATCCTCAGGGAAATTTAAATCATAGTCGGAAAAGAAAAAAGTAACTAATTCATCTTCATTAATTCCAGCCAGGATTATTTTATGATACTCGTTATAATACATTGCAGACTCAACATCCCAGGCATTTGCCAGAAAACCGTGAATATTGTAAGATTGTTGTACAGTTTCACATTTTATATCATACTTTTTAATAAATGCATTAGGTTGAATAGTAAAATCACCTTTCCACAAACCTATTCTTTTACCATTTATATCTTCAGGTTTAAAAATATTACTACTTTTTTTAGCAATGAGCATAAGGGAAGACTTTTGCAGAACCTGGCAAATATTTACCAGTTTTCTTCCTTCTGCTTTTGAGGTAATGGTTTGTGAAAGCCAGGCTGTGCAAAAATCAATATTCCCTTTAAGTAATTCATCTATGGGGCTATTTGACCCATCAGAAAAGATTAATTTTACATTTATTCCCTCATCTTTATAAAAACCTTTTTCATAAGCCATAATATAGCCGGCAAATTGAGACTGGGGAAACCATTGAACCTGAAATAAAATTGTATCTTTGTGACTTTCTTCTTGAGAATATAACAAAGTTGAAAAAATGATGATGATAAATATTATCAAAATTACACTTCTCATTGAATTATTACCTTCCTCTGATTATAGAAAATACTAATTAAATTTTATACTCCTAATTTGCGTCTGTCCGTAAAGTCGGATTTTCGACTCCCAGGTGGAGCAAGGAGTTGAAGTAAATCGTTTGTTCAGGAATGATTCGAGTCGTCGTTTCGATCCTTGTTTGTTCCGAATTGTCGCCTGCTTTACGAAATTTTTTTTCATTTCATTGGAGTCTATCCGTTCCTTATAACAAGAAATAGAAGCTCCCTTACAAGCATCATTAGTCATTCTAATAAACTTTTCTATCTCAGGAAATCTCATACTCTTTTTTATACGCTTTCAGGATATAATCAAAAAGTTCATGACCAAATTCCGACACAACAGTAATTTGATTAAAATCGATCTCCACATTATTCAGATATTGTAATCTTAAAACATCACAATCATATAATTCGGGAATTATTCCAGCAAAAAAGAATCCCAGCATCTCAAAGGAAGCACAGAATTTTTGTGAGAAAGGATTTGACAGCGGAAGGTCCAGATAGATACAATCTATCCGACGCATACACAACTCTCTTAATCTATAACTGATCAATTCCTCGATATCTTCACCATATTCAACAATTTGCATATAGGCTCTCAAGGTTTCTGATTTCACATTTACATTAACCTGCGAAGAGCCTGAAAGTTTTATCTGTTTACCTTTTTTCCCCGACTTTATAATATCTCTCTTTAGCTCATTTTCCTCATAAATCTTACTGATCATGTGGAAATGATGAAAAGGTGGATAAATATCTAATTTTTCACCATCATTTATTTTTAAATAATAAAGGATAGCAGACTGCCTTTTTGATTTCTTTTGTTTCTGTATCTTTTTAAAAAATATTGTGGAAGGAGTGTGCCCAAAAAGAATTCCTGTTTCATGAGCACCGATAGAGATATTACCTTTTTGAGAAAAAGGGTGAACTGCGACAGCTTCGCTATAGATTCCGTACATTTCCTTTTTTGCGGCATAACTTATAACGAATCTTTTCATTTTCTTGAAAAGCCCGTTACCTCTGTACTTAGGATCAACCACTGCCATACCGGTCTCACCCACTCTTGAATTTATCTTATCCAAAACCATAGCAAAATGCCCGATTATTTCTTTTTCCGGATTGAGCGTAATGCAGGATCTTAATAACCTGCTCTGTAGAAATTCTTTTACTCTTTCCGGAAAATATACAAAATCCCAACCATAAGAATACCCGTATGAATGATATATACATCTTGCCATCTGCACCGCATCTTCAGGATCCATAAAACGTATTTCTATGTCTTCATCTTTCAATTTTACAGGTTTAGTCTCAACTTCAGTTTTCTCTTCTTCAGGAAAATAATCCTCAATATTTTTATATGTTAAATTTTTTACAAATTCCAGCCTTTTGCCTGCATGCCCCAAATTGACAAAATGAATCTCATCAGCAAAAGCTCTCATAAGTAAAGCACCAAGTCCGGAATCCTCTTTCTTTTCAAATTTTTTAAAATCAAATGGCATACCTCGATCCTCAACAGCAACCACTACCTGACCTGGCTTCCTGAAGATTATCACATCAAAGTCTCCCTCTTCATCAGGTTCGAAAGCATGGGTAATAACATTTAAACCGGCTTCTTCTATCACAAGTTCCATTTTCTTGGAATCTTTTGCTCCTAACCCCAATTTTCTTGATACATCACCTACAAAATCTATTACTGGAGGAAGATATTCAACTTTGGCAGTAACATTAATTCGGGCAATTAGACGCTCTTCTTGTTTTTTTTCTTCCATATTACCTTATTTTTGCTCCTATGTCACATAGTGTAATTCCCAACGAGACGGTGGGGTTAC
>JAUXFF010000181.1 GCA_030620155.1 Candidatus Cloacimonadota bacterium
ACACAATCTCCAACAGGATCATTAGATACCAGGCTCAGTTGAGAAATCGAAGGTGGGAAACCATCTCCCGGAAGATATTTGGGCATCATTACAACAAATGTTTCTTCCTCAGATCTAAATCGGCAGTACTGAGTTTGTCCTCCTGTCATTGCCGGGATTATTGCAGTATATGTTGAATCCGGAACCTGCTGCATGACCACAGAATTCCAACCGGAAAGAGTTGAGTAAAATAAAGTCGTAGCAATATCCGGAAACTCATATATCTCGCACCTGACATGAAGATGGTTATCATAAGTGTACGAACTATTTCTAATATTATGCCAGAATCCATAAGTTATTTCCCTAGCACTAAGAATTTGAAAAAATAACGCTATAAATATAAAAAAAAGAAATTTTTTCATGATGTTTCCTTTATTTTGTTTTCATAATTCACTTTTTACCTCGTTTCATCGAAATCTATAATAATTAATCCTGCTTCATAAAACAAATAAATTTCTTTTTCATTTCAAAAATTTTTTTTAATTACAAGTAAACTTGGCTTATCAAAGATATCACTCCGTAACTGAAGTGATTTTATAAAATTTCTTATTATCACTCACAGGTGCGATCCAACTTACCCCATCCAAAACACCGGTAAAATCTTCAGTAAAATCTGAGTATGGATTATCCGATGAATAAACTTTATAAGTGATCGCATCAGGTACAACATCCCAGGAAATCATTATACTATCAGTGGTTATGGTTATAATAATATTATCAGGAATGCCCGGAAGAGGAACATCATTGACTGTTATATTCCATACAAAAAGCGTATCAGCTCTTGTATCAACTGTTCTCAGACCAAAATTGTCAGTTACATATAGTGTAACTATATAATTTCCTGCAGAACTATAATCAGTGGTAAAAAGATAAGTGCTTTCATAAGAAACTTCAAAACTATCTAATTCCCAGCTATATTCAAGGGGATTTCCATTTGTATCATAAGCATCAATGGAAAAATTTATACTATCCGCTTCATTAATTATTACAGGACCTGGTACTGGGTTTATATAGTTGATTATTATTGGACCATCTATCGGGATAGCCAGAGCACTCTCATATGCACCCATATCAGGATTTGAACCTCCCGGAGCCGGACGAGGATTTCCTTCGATATCTTCGGAAGGTGCACCGTTAATTGTACCTGCTCCTATGCATAATGAGTAATCTGAAAGATGGAAATCTTTATTTAAATAATCAACAAATAATGGGTTTACGCTTATATTGCCCGTACCTGCCCATCCTACTGAAATATTTGAGTAGGTAATTGTAACATCTCTACTAGTTCGTGAAAGATTAATATCCTCAGGACTATTAAACCATAATATACAATTTGTGAGAACAGGATGTGATCCTCCTGTACAACCTATCCCTCCACTTAATGCAGAAGTATTATTACATATTGTTGCATTAGTAATAACCGGATTTGAATTATCGCATAAAATACCACCACCTTCAGTAGCAGCATTATTGCCTAAAATAATGACATTTTTCAGAACGGGATTTGAATTGGACCAACAGTAAATACCTCCAGCATAAAGAGCAAAATTATTCTGTATCTTTACATTTATAATTGTCGGGTTTGAATTATTCAGACAGTAAATCCCTCCACCGTCATAGGCTGAGTTCTCTTTTATAATTAAATTCTGTAAAACAGGACTACCCGATGCACATTTTATTCCGCCGCCAGTTCCATTTGTTCCGGAACCGTTCATAATAGTAAAACCGGATAACACTGAAGCTGAATCCTCACCACTAGAAAAAGTAACTACACTACTATTCTGGTTTCCATCTATTATTGTCTGGGAAATATAACTCGTATCCTGCATTGTTACAAAAAAACTATTAAGTGTAATCATTTTCCCGTTAAAATTTATATCTTCATAATAAATGCCCGGTTCAACCAGGATATCATCACCATCCATAGAAGCATTTATTGCCTCCTGGATAGTCGAATAATCTCCGGGAACATTGATATATATTATCATAGAATTTGCATATATTGGAACTTCAACAAAAGATTCATCAGGATCATCGCAGTAAATGTAAAATATATCCGAATAGAACTCTCTCTGAGAATTAAAATAAATCGTTACAATAACAGAATCTTCATAAACTATCAAGGCTTCTTCAAAAAAGGTATAGAATGGTGAAGAAGCTCCCAACCCGAATTCAACTTCTGGAATAATCAAATCTATAATACCTAAATTATAAATTACCAGGTCAAGTTGTGCAAGTTCCCCGATATTCACAATTCCAAAATCCAAGGTGTCGGGGTCGACATAAATGTCCGGATTGGCTTCTATCCCATTGCCAGACAGATTTATAATTATTTCGTTATTAATATAATCATCACTAATAATAAATAACTCCGCAGAGTAATACTGAACTACCGCAGGTATAAATGATATTGGAAGTAATACAGTCTCCCCTGTTTGAATAATAGTATCATTAAAAGCGGGAATAAATACACCATTATTCGTATATATGCTGTCTATTTTCAGATCACCATTCCCGGTATTGGAAATTTCAATATTTCTATTCGTAATCATACCTATCATTAAATCAGGGAAACTAATTGAATCAGTTGAAACAGAGATTTGCCCGACGAAATTCGGATATCCTGGTGTTCCAAAATCTCCATCCCCAAAGGGAATTATGGAAGTAGTCCAGTTTGTTCCGATACTATTATCTAAACCTTGATCAAGCAATGCCATCGATGCACTATCGGGATCAGGGAAGGTTACTCCATTGTCCCAGGCAACGCTATCAATTGTAGTTCCTGACGGAGAAACAAATATCAATTCATCACTGCTGTTGCTTAAAGTAATATCCGAATACTCATAATCCAGATTAACCCCACCATTAGTTGCATAATCCGCATTCTTACCCAGCACGAAATATCTTCCAGCTTGAATAACAGCGGTTGTATCAATCAAAAGTGAATCCCAATCGTTATCTTTAATAATAATCCCATTAAGATCTATACTGAAATCACAGGGATTCAGAATTTCGAACCATTCACCATAATTATCCAAAACTACTCCCGGATTCTGTAAAATCTCAGTAACGATCAAATTACTAACCTCAATATAATCTTGTTTCACCTCCGTGTCTTCAGATATACTATCATTAATGGTTAATGAAACCGGATAAATTCCTTCTTGAAAATATGTATAAACTGGATTCTGCAGATATGAGTCGATAATTTCATCACCATTAAAATCCCAAGCCCAGGTGATAATATTTCCCAGCGATTGATCCGTGAAACTTACTTCCAGCGGCACATAACCGGAAAATAAATCTGCTGTGAAATCAGCGACTGGTTGTTGTATTACCGAAATATAATCTATTTTCACTTCGGTATCAGTAGAATCATATTCATCTGTAACTGTTAATGAAACAGTGTAAGTACCAGGGTTTTGATAAATATGTGTTGGATTTTGTACAAAAGAGCTGTCTCCATCACCGAAGAACCATTTCCATTCAAAAATCATACCTGAACCGGGTGTAGATTGATCAATAAAATTCACAGACAATGGCGCATATCCATCTGTAAGGTTCGATGAAAAGTTGGCAACAGGAGGTAAATCCTCTGTAGAAAAATTCCATTCTAAGGGGATACTGTTACCTCTTACAGGTGCTGTATAATTGGCTATAACACTAACTTCATAAGTTGTCGAATAATGTAAAGTATCTGCAGGAATAGTAATAGTTGTATCAGGAGCTAAAACTTCCACACCATCAAATCCTTCCACCGCTATACTATCTACAGACATTGTAACAATATATTTTGTTACAGGACATCCTCCTATAGGAGCTGACCAGGTAATATGCGAGGTAGTAAGAGGAACGTTGGTACCTTGAGGTGTTCCTCCTGTAGGTGGGTCCGGAGTCCACTCCACAGCAGTAAAATTGTAATTTTCATAGTCTTGAGTAATATCAGCATTATAGAAATTCAAAGGATCAAAATTATAGCCCGTTTTGGAAGGCACAATTGTGACTTCCGAGTGTTCATTTGCATTAAACTGGTAACTGCCATCAAAACCTGTTGTTAATGTATCCGGATTTGTATTAGTACCTGTTAATAGAACTCCTTCTATGGGTGTACTTGCCGAATCTCT
>JAUXFF010000077.1 GCA_030620155.1 Candidatus Cloacimonadota bacterium
AATACTGGCGATTGCAATTATGCCACCCAGTCCTTCCCATTTCCAGGCGAGTATAAGTCCTATTGCCAATCCAATCGGGAAAAATACAAACTGAAGCACATCCTTAAATATAAATGTGGCAGTTCCGATTGAGCTGATAATACTTGCACCAAAAAATAATAAGAGAAAGGCTAAACTTAAGATACTCCATATCCTTGCTATCCAGCGGATTATGGTCACAAACCGATTTTGGTTTTTTGATTCATTCATTTCAATACCTCCTATATTTGAAATCGGATAAACTAATAACTTTCACTTCTGCGTGCCACACGAATAATTAAAATAATAAGTTCGTTTTCTTTTCTCAGGAAAATAATGCGGTAATTTCTAACTCTTAATCTTAAGAATTTGCTGTACTTTCCTTTGAGAGGTTTGATCCTGTTTTTCAATTGAGATGGATTTTCAGCTAATTGAACGATCTTTTCTTTAATCCTGTTCTGCCAGATCGGATCGATTGCTTTTAGTCCGTTTACTGCTTTTTTCAGAAATTTAACTTGATACATAGTTACAGACCAAGCTCTTTCCAAACTTTTTCTGCTTCTACAAGCTTAGTCTTTCCCAGGTTTAATTCATTTAATCTTTTTTCAGCGATTTGCCCGTCTATCTCATCAAAATATAATTCCAGAGCTTTTGCTATGATCCTGCTTTTTTTATCATTAAGTTCATCTGCAATATGAGTTAGCTCCCGGGCAACAGATTCAGGTAAAGTTACATTCATTCGGACATGTTTTTCTATCATTTCTCACCTCCAACATACACAAAACAATATGCTTAATAGTGTGTATAATGTCAAGTATTAATTTGTGTGAAGGAATGTAAAACCTTGCAAACGATCAGAAACCCTCCGTCTGAGCCGGACAGGTCACAACAGTTGAACTCAAAAACAAAAAAAAACCATCATTTCATATCAACAGTCTTCATTAATTCAAGATAGGGAAGATAATTTGGATTTTCCAGAGAACATGCTTCGATCATTTCTAAAACTTTTTGCCACTTAGCATCGAACTCCTGAATCTCCGTAAAAGTATTTTGTGGATCGAGGGTAATTCTATGCCCTGTCTGGGCGGCATTAACCACCATATCATTCGAATATTTTGATTTATCCCAATTATTCTTTGCCAGGAATTTCATGAATTTCAGAAGTTTACCGATCTTTCCCTTTTTACCGGAAAGCAATTCAATATTGTAATCAGGGAACTTAATCTCAATTTCTACTTTTTGCTGGACACTAAACTCCGGTGTAGATATGTATGAGGTCAATTCATCGCCGTCATAAGTCCATGAACCTGCTTCTAAATCTTTTACATAATTGATCGTTTTACCGTTTACTTTGATATTTTCCGGTGGGAAAGTGAGAGGTAATCTCACTTCGTAAGCTCTTGATTCCAACATCCCAGGATAACTTCCTCGAACAGGTTCGATCACAATTTTCATTTTATTCTTTCTGTTAAAATGGACATCTGTAAAAGTATAGGCTCCTGTTTTATAGTTATTGGTATTTCCTTCGTCGTCATATACTTTTGTAGTACCCGATTTTCCCGGGAAAATTGTAAGGATCAAAGGATTGACCGAATTTTTACCACCACTCTTCATTTGCTGTTGCATGGGAATGATAGTTCCCGATTTGATATAAACAGGAATTTCATCTAGAGCAAAAGCTCTTTCAATGGTCTTCCCGCCAGTTAATATCATACCGGAACACCATTCTATCCACTCACTTTCCGGAAGCCATATTTTCTTAGAGACGAACAAGCTGTCCTCTCCCATCGGTTGCGTCACGGGTGCTATCAACATATCATTCCCGAACATATATTGGTTTTTAAAACTATATGCTTCTTCTGATTTTGGATGGTCATAATACATCGGTCTGCAAATTGAGACACCTGTATCATAAGCTTCTCTGGCAGCAGAATAGATGTAAGGAAGGAGTGCATACCTTAGGTGAAAGGCATTGCGCATAGCATAAAAATTTTCTAAAGGATATGTCCATAATCTACGCTCTATTTTCGGGTCTTTTGTACAATGAGTTCGTACGATCGGACTGAATATGCCAAATTGGATCCAGCGGGTATAAAGTTCGGGAGAATTTTCGCCATACATGTGACCGCCAATGTCATGACTCCAGAATCCAAAACCCACATTGGAAGCTGTGGAAGTAAAATAGGGCTGAAAATCAAGAGAGTTCCAGTTTACAAAAGTATCACCGGAAAAACCTATCTGATACCTGTGATTTCCCAAACCGCCATACCTGTGAAAGATCAATGGGCGTTTTTCATTGCGTTGTTCCATATCGCTGAAGAAAACATAGTTAAGATAAAATATAGGATTAACATTACTGATATTCGTGGTACTCCATTGCTGCCAGTCCAGCCACCAGAAATCAACTCCGTCCTCTTCCATGGGATGGAGAATTATCTTCATATAGTTTTCAGCAAAATCTTTGTTAACAATATCAAAAGGGACATATTTTTGTGACTCAGGATCGATCCCCATTGCTATTGCCATTTCCCTGTATTTTTCTTCAAATGGTTGTATTCCTGAGGCAGGATGAAGATTCATGCATACTTTCAGTCCTTTTTCTTCTGTCATTTGCAGAAAATCCTGCGGGTCGGGGAAATAGTTTTTGTTCCAGGTAAGTCCGGTCCAGCCTGCTCTCTGACCTGCCTGATCCCGTATCTTTTCCCCATCTTTATACCACTCTGGTTTGGTGGTTATATGCCAATCCATATCCACAACAAGGACGTCCAGGGGAACATCATGGATTTCAAATTCGTTTATCAACTCTCGTAATTCCCAATCAGTATATTCCCAATAACGCGACCACCATGTGCCGAAAGCAAATTTGGGGGGTAGAGCAATTTTTCCAGCGGTTTTTATAAAATCATTTAAGACGGTTTTATAATCATAGCCATGACAGAAAAAGTAAAGATCCTGCAGTTCTTTTTCCGGTCTCGGAGTTACCCATGCCCATTCCGAATTATCGAAAAGCGGTCTTTCGGAATCATCGATCAGCACCCAGCCGTCCCTGGAAACAATTCCCTGTCCCAGATCAATTTCTTTCTTAGCCCAATAGTGAAAATTTCCATCATACCCATCTAATGTTCTATAAGTACCTTTTAAGTTGCCGGTATTTTCCATTCCCTGTTTCCACAGTTTTGCAGTTCCATCCATATCAAATTCTATTTGAAGATTTTTTTCGGTAAATCTTCCGCTGCCAGTTTTATATTTTAGTGAGAATTTATCTGTTTCGATTTGCAGCCAACCATCTTTATTCTGCTTTTTAAAATCGGGAACAGGGAGTTTCCTGTTTACAAAAACCAGAGTTGCATGGTCTTCAAAAATACCGTCCTCTGCCCACTCCATTCGAATAACTCCTGATGTAAGCACGGTGAATCGAACATTTTCTGAAAATACAACTGCATCCGCATCAGCTACAGGATCATATTCCTGTGAATAAGCTAAGTTGAATAATAAAAATAAAATGAGAAAAATTAAACCAAAGTTAAACTGTTTCATTGGAGACTCCTGATTTTTATTGTTTTAAATTTATTCAATACTAATTTTATCACGAAATCTTTTACTATCACTGAAAAGAAACAAATTCACTTTCCGACTGTTAAAAAAAAAGGAGATACACCTTCATTCAGAAATTAGTTCGGTACTACTACAGAGGATAAAAAGAAAAAACAGAGGAACCTGTTTACTGTAATGAAAATTTAACTATCTTTGGTTTTACCAATCGCTCAAAATCTTTATATGCTATCTTAATTAATTCCGCATGGGAACCGGCGTTGAACGCAATTTCTTCATCTTCAGTTAAACTTTTTGCTACAAAGACATCCATATCATACAGATTCCCAAAGGGTGGCATAGCGCCAACATCACACTTCGGAAACAAATATTCGAATTCCTGCTCGCTGGCAAGTTGAATACTGTCTGCTCCAATACTTTTTTTCAAGAGATTGAAATCAATTTTATAAGAAGCAGGAAGGACTGCCATAGCCATTTTCCCATCAATATCGATTATCACCGTTTTCGCCACATTTTTTCCGGGGATGTGTGCAGAAGCAGCAATTTCCTGAGTTGTATAAGCAGTTGAATGTATGATGGTCACATATTTGACCTTATGACTGTTTAAAAAATCCTTAAGTTTTTTTACTGGCATGAGTACCTCCTTTAAAACTTAATAATTCATGAAAATTTATTATCACGTTATAGAATTATTATGATCTCAGTTATGAATTTCGATATTTCACTTTACTGTTTTTTTTAATCATTACACCTATAAGAATGCGAAAATATTTTGTCAAATAAAATTGAAAAATATATAATAATACAATCCTACAAATTCCGGCATTATCATGAGTATCGAAACCAACAACAAGATCAGGATGCTTAGTTTTCGGTAATTGTCTTAAAATCTCAGCTAGCTGCTGAGCATTTAATTTTGATGATCATCCTCCCTGGTCAACTGTGGAAAGAAGATCAAATTATTATCTTTTATATTTTCACGGATAGATTAAATGTTCTGCATCAGTAAATGCTTTTAATATATCATAAGCATTAGAAATAGTTCCTACTCTAACTTTATCTTTAACGTTATAAAAATTAACACAATCCCCACAAATTAAAATTTCAACACCCATTTTTTCCAGATCTTTCAACTTCTCTAAAACAGGGGAATCTTCCAGAACCATCTTAACTCCTTCATGATAAAAAATCATTTTATCCGGAAGAGGTTCAACTTCTTTAATTGTATCCAGGAAACCCAAAGTGAGCATTTCACCAAGTTCATCCTCAGCAACTCCTGCTTTTTTAAATACATACACATGTGTACCCACTTTGATTCCAGTGGTTGTCTTAAGGTCATCTGAAGCAGGTTCAGGAATATTTTCAGGTAACTTAGTAACTATTATTTTATAGATTTCATCTTCTTTAGCTATCTCAGATTGAGCATTATTCTCCTTTAAAAATCTATTAATATTCTGGACGGAAGTTTCATTATCCAAAAGAATCATAAATTGTTCATTTACCTCTACTTCCTTAAGTGCCTTTTTGGTTAATATTAAAGGTTGTGGGCATACCAGACCCTTAGTATCAATAATTTTCATTACTCATTCCCCTTTTCTTTCCTTACTTAAAATCATATCTACTGCTTCATAAATAATTTGAATATCCTCTTCAAAAATACTATGAACATCAAAAAGCAAATTCCCTTCCCGTAATATTCCCAGAACAGGTTGTTCCAATTGCAGTAATTTTTTAAATAATTTCTCAGCGAACTTTTCATCTTTATTGGAATTTATCAATTTTACTGCATAACTATCAATTTTCAAATCAGGAAGTGTTCCTCCACCAACTTGCGCAAAACTATCAACGATTTCTGCTTTAATATTATTTTTTTTAAATTCCTGTAACAATTTCTCAGCCAATTTTTCAAGTTCATTTTTATTTCTATTCAAAAGCATAAACATGGGTAAATTATTTAACAATTTTTCTTCTTTCAAGTAATAGGAAATAACAGTAGATAATGCAGAAATAGTAAATTTTCCAACTCTTAAGGTTCTCATCAAAGGTGCTTTAGCAATTTTCCTTATCAACTCTTTTCTCCCAACTATAATCCCGGCTTGAGGACCACCCAAAAGTTTATCTCCACTAAACATAACAATATCTGCCCCGGATTTTATACTGCTGAGAACATCAGGTTCTCTTTCTAATGGAAGTTTTTCCGGTCTTCGGAGAAGTCCTGAACCTATGTCATAAATAAACAACAGGTTATGTTTCCTCGCAAGTTTAGATAACTTTTCTAAACCTACTTCTTCGGTAAATCCACTGATCTGGTAATTAGATTTATGAGCTTTGAAAATAATTTTTGTATTTTTTGTTATTGCTTCTTCATAATCAGAAAGACGAGTGCGGTTTGTAGTTCCTACTTCAACCATCTTTGCACCACTGGCTTTCATAATTTCAGGGATGCGAAATGAACCACCAATTTCTATTAATTCTCCCCGGGAAATTATGACTTCGTTATTTTCAGCGAAAGTCTTTAAACAAAGCATGACTGCTGCTGCATTATTATTGACCACCACTGCATCTTCAGCTTTAGTAATAAATTTTATCAATTCGGAGATATGAGCATTTCTTTGCCCTCTCGTTCCGTTTTTCAGATTAAATTCAAGGTTGGAATATCCTGTAATAACTGGTTCAATCTCATTTAAAATCATTCTACCTAAAGGAGCCCTACCAAGGTTTGTATGAAGAATTATGCCGGTTGCATTTATCACAGGTTTAAGAGAACTTCCAGCAATCAAATAAATCAAATCTTTAACTTGTAAAATTATATCATTTATTTTATCAACTTTTTTCCCTTTTAAGATTTTATCTCTTATTTTCGGAAGTATTTGCCTTATAGCAAAAGTAACAAGTTCAACTCCATATTTCTCTTTCAATTTAATAATTTCATGATCAAGAAGAAGTTTATCAACCCCAGGGATTTTCTTTAATTCTTCCTTCATAACATATTACCTTTTTATTAATGATTGTGAGGATATTATTCGAAGCTACCTGAAAAGGCTCATATCCTTACATAACTTCCTTTGCAGACCTGTTTGCTCTTTAAAGTCTTCCCCGCCACATCTTTGAATTAACTTAGAAATTTTTTATCCTTAAATCAGTCAAATGAAAAATAGTTATCGAATAAATTGATAATTTTTCAAAATCTTATTTTGAAATACTATAAATTATCCTGATTTATCCCTTTAAATCTGATTTTATATGTTGTTCCTTTATTGTTTTCCATCTCAATTGTTCCGTGAAGTTGATCTGTTAGAGAATTTACTAATTGTAATCCCATAGAATCTGTATTTTTAAAATCAATATCTTTGGGAAATCCTATTCCATCATCACTGATAATCGCAATATAGTTTTCAGTTTTATTTTTTTCTAATAATAAAGAAATTTTTCCTTTTCTACCATCAGGGAAAGCATACTTCAAAGAATTAGAAATTATTTCATTAATTATCAATCCGCAAGGTATAGCTGTATTAATATTAAAGTAAACATTTTTTACATCAATAATAATTTTAATTAAATTTGTATTTACTCCATAAGAGATCATCAAGTGTGTAGTCAGTTTTTTCACATAATCATAGAAATCGATCTTTGCCAGGTCTTTAGAATTATATAATTTTTCATGAACCAGAGCCATAGATTTAACGCGGTTCTGGCTATTTTTAAACAAACTTAAAGATTTTTCATCAGTGATATGACTTGATTGTAATTTTAATAAACTCGAAATAACCTGCATATTATTTTTCACTCTATGGTGAATTTCCTTTAACATCACCTCCTTTTCTTCTAAAGAGGACATAATTTTTCCTTCAGTTTGTTTACGTTCCGTGATATCTAAAGCAGTTCCTAAAATGATTGTTTTTTCCTGTAAATTAATAACACTCTTTGAAGTGTCTATCCAACGTTCTAAACCATCTTTCCGGATAATTTTATATTCATAATGATCCATAACATCTTCACTTATGGCACTAGTTTGTCCTCGAGCTTCTACTATTTCCTTAAAATCCGGATGAACTAATTCAAAGAATTTCATTGATAATAATTCATCTTCTGAATAGCCTGTAATTTCCTGAGTAGCAGGATTTACATAAATGAATTTTCCTTTTAAATCAAAAGTATAAACTGCTGTTTTCAGATACTCTGTTAATTTCCTGAACATTTCTTCGCTGTCTTTCAACGCTTCTTCAATTTTCCTGCGCCTTTTTATTTCTTTGTTTTTAACATAATACAAGTACAGTAACAACTCTGCAATAATAAATAAAAATATACTTGCAATTATAAAGAATGTTTTAATGGATTTGTTATGTTTTTGTTCCAATAATAACAGTTCAATTTCTTTTTCCTTTTTCTCTGTTTCATAAATAGTTTGAATTTCAGCAATTTTCTGACTGCTTTCAGCAAATAAGCTATCTTTCAGTTCAGCGAATTTCTTAAACTGGAAATAAGTATTTTTATAATCATTTTTCCATAGATAATATTTCGAGAAAATTTTAAAACTTTCCATTAAAAGATCTTTAAAATTATACTTTTCAGCAATAATAACTCCTTTTTCCAGATAATCTAATCCTTTAATGAAATCTCTCTGGTCAATATACATTTCTCCAATATTTATTGAGGTATTAGCCACTGCCCAATTATCATTAAGTTCAATTGAAGTTTCTAAAGACATAAGATAATTTTCCAGAGCTTTTTCATAGTCTTTTAGATCGTTATAGACTATTCCAATATTATTTAACGAGGTTGCTATTCCTTCCTTTTCTTCAATTTTATATGCTATTTCCAGTGATAGTTGATAATATTCCAGAGTTTTATCATAATCTTTAAGTTCATGATATATAATACCTATGTTATTATAAGAACTTGAAATCCCACTTTCATTATCAATTTCTTCATAGATCCCCATTGATCGATTATAGTATTCCAGAGCCCTGTCATAATATTTCATTGTCTGATAAATATTTCCCATGTTATTTAAAGAATTAGCCAGACCTTCCTTATCATTGATTTTTTCGTATCTCTTATAGGAATTTAAGTAATATTCCAATGCTTTATCATAAATATTTAGACTTTCGTAAATGATACCGATATTATTCAAAAGATTTGCATAAGTATCTTCTTTCCCCAGTTCATAATAAATGTTGGAGGCATTCAGATAATATTCTAGGGATTTCCGATATTTATCTAATCCATCATAAACTAAACCTAAGCTGTACAATGCAGATGCTTCTTCTTCAATGTTTTCTTCTTCGATAGCGAATTCTAAGGCTAAATTATAATAATAGATAGTAATATCAATATCTTGTAAATTTTCATAAGCTGCACCTATACTATTGTATATTTCTGCAAAGCCTTTATCACTTTTATCCAAAAGTAATAAAGCTTGTTTACTGTATTCCAAACTCTTTTCGGGAAATTCAGAAATGCAATATTCTGCTAATTCATTTAAAATTGATACTTTTTCACTTTTCTCTGCACTTCTTAATTGAATCTCTAAACTATCTGTATGTACATCTGCCGACATAAATACGGGTAATAAAAATAAAAAACAAAGTATCCTATACATCATTTTCATAAGTTAACATAATCTCCTGAATCTAATATCAATATTTTTCTTCTAAACTTTTTAAAAATATATATTTATGTCAAAACAAAATTAATATTTTTTATAAAAAATCAATATTATGAAGTATTATTGCTACCAATTAATAAAAATAAACCAATATGAATTTTAATTTTTCCTGAACAAATGATGGTTTAGTAAAAAGAAATACAAAAATTCAATTCAAATTTATAAATTTGGAATGATTATTGCTGAATATATCCAAAAATCTTAAAAAAGGAAGAAATGTATGAAAAAGAATTTATTTTATATAATGCTGTTAATTGCATTTACAAATTTATCCGCAGAATGGACTAAAATTTCTGTTAATAATCAAAAGGAATTATTTGATCACCTCTCAAACGAAATAGAACAAACAATAGTGAAATTCTCTCTTGATGGTTATGACATTGAAAGTGTGAACGTTAATGGTAAAAATTTCCAAAGAATATCTTATCCCAATGAAGGTGAATTTATAGAAGTTGGCAAACCTGATCTACCTAGATTCAGTAGATTAGTTGCTATCCCTGACCAGGGAGAAGTTATTTTTGAGATTGTAAACATGGAAGAAGAAATTGTTACCAATATGAACATATTTCCCAGACAGGTGTTTCAAAATGAAAATCAGTCTAGTAATACCGAATTTGTTTTGGACGAACAATTTTATGAAAATGGAGATGTTTTTCCTTCTCATATAGTTGAGCTCGGTACACCTGCAATCTTAAGGGATTATCGGATAGTAAGTTTAACTATCAATCCATTTCAATATAACCCCCAGACAAAAGAACTGAGAATCATCAAAAGTGTAGATGTATCAGTATCTACTGGTGGCTCGGAAGGTGAGAATCTTCAAGTAAGAGATAGTAAAACATCCAGGTTTTTTGAACCTTTATATGAGTCAGTAATACTCAACTACGAATCAATAATAGACCGTGATAATGAATTTCAACAACCATGTTATCTATTTATCTATCCTGATAATGATGATGTCGAGGAAAACCTGCAATATTTGGTAGACTGGAAACATCAGAAGGGCTTTGAAGTTGTAGCTGCTCATACAGGTGAAACTGGAACTTCACTCAGTTCTATAAAAAATTATATTCAAGATGCTTATGATGATTGGGAAAATCCACCTGAATTTGTCTGTCTTATAGGAGATGCAGGAGGATCTTTTAGCATACCAACAGGAAGCTCAGGATGGGGTCCAGGAGATCAATATTACACCTTGCTTGAAGGTAATGATATTCTGGCTGATATCTTTATTGGTCGACTTTCATTCAATGCAATCTCAGGAAGTTCAAGTTTCCAGACAATAATATCCAAGATACTTAACTATGAGAAAGAACCCTATATGGGAGATACAGATTGGTACAATAAGGCATTACTGGTTGGTGACCCGAGTTTATCAGGGCAAGCGACAATTACAGTAAGTAAATATATTAAACAAATAATACAGAATCACTCAGAGGACTACACTTTTGACGAGGTTTATTCAGGTTCTTTTGTTTCCCAGACGGCAAACAGTATTAATTCCGGTGTTACTTATTATGATTATCGTGGTTATCTTGGAATGAGCGGATGGTCTAACAGTAATACAAATTCTCTACAAAACGGCTTTATGCTTCCTGTAGCAGTGATACTTACATGTGGAACAGGGAATTTTGAAGGAAGTGGTGAATGTAAATCCGAATGTTTTTTAAGAGCAGGAACTACTTCTCAACCCAAAGGTGCAATTGCAGCAATAGGAACTGCAACTTCTTCCACACATACATGTTTTAATAATAGTGTTACAGCAGGAATATTTTGTGGAATTTTTACTGATGAAATCTACCATATGGGTGGAGCCCTTAATAGTGGTAAATTGAATTTATATCTTCAGTATCCCGGCAATCCGAGTAACTGGGTAACTAACTTTTCATATTGGAACAATTTAATGGGTGACCCTGGCATGGAACTCTGGACAGGTATTCCTGAAGAAATGAATATTGAATACGATACCGAAGTTGCTCTGGGAACAAACTACCTGGAAGTTACAGTTTACAACAGCTCAGGATTTACTCTTGAGAATGCCTGGGTAACTGCTCTTATGGGTGATGATGTTATTTTTGCAACCGGATTTACAGATATAGAAGGCAGGATATTTTTACCAATCGAAGCTAATACAACCGGAGAAGTGGCTTTAACTGTTACATATCATAATTGTATTCCTCATCTTGGAAGTTTTGATATTGTCCAGGAAGATATATTTGTAAATGTATTTGAAATTAATATTGATGATGATAACCTGGGAACTTCATCAGGAAACGGAGACGGACTGATAAATCCGGGAGAAAATATAGAACTTGGAGTGAGCTTAAAGAATTTCGGTTTATCTGCTGCAAATTTAGTTTCTGCTGTTATTACTTCTGAAAGTGATTGTATATCCATCACAGATGATACGGAAGATTATGGTGATATCCCTGCTGGAAGTTCCGTGTTCTCAGAAGACGACTTTGATTTTTCTGTTAATACCGATGTTTTAGGCGGAACAGAGATAATCCTGGATATCCTGATTGAAGATGAAGATGGTGAACAGTGGAGCGACAGGATATATCTTTATGTGGATGGACCATATCTTTATGCGGATGATTATTCTGTGATAGATGGTAACAATTCAATTTTAGAACCCGGAGAAACTGCAAACCTGGA
>JAUXFF010000013.1 GCA_030620155.1 Candidatus Cloacimonadota bacterium
CAGTAAACAACTTTAAGTTATGGGGATAACCTTCATTAATAAAAGGTCGGTGAGCTGAACGAATAAACAGGAAAAAATGTGTGCTCACACCTATTAATATCAAAAAAAGGGCTATTAACCATGCTCTTTTAGACACTTTATCTTTTAAGTGAAAGTATAAAAGTGAAATAAGACCGATAGTGATCATATATTTTGCAAGTCCGGGTACTTGAATGCTCTTACCTATTTGGTTAAAAATACCGTAGATAATGATTATACTGATGAAATATATGACAAACCTTGTCCAGAATTTTGATATTTTGAAGTTATCTTTTAGCATAGGGTAAACTGCAATGAACAAGACTGCCGGCGCAAGTTGAAGTGATGTCTGATGTATACCGAAACCTAAAAAGAAAATATAAATAATTAACAGTAAAATGTTCTGATGGGAAAGATTTTTTGATTTCTCTACCCAGATCATTGTTAGCCAGACAACTAAATTTAAAATAAAAGCGAGACCAGCGTAAACTTCAGCTTCGATCGCATTTGTCCAGAAAGTGAAAGAAAAAGCAGTATAAGTAGCTGCGATGAAACCACCTATATAAGCAATATAGGCTTCTTTTTGATTTTCTAACCACATTGTTATAAATTTTACAGTGAAAAAATAAGTAAACATAACAGCTAAAGCAGAAAATAAACTGGAGAGAAAATTAATAATTTGAGGATGTGGAATTGAGAATCCCAAAATTGTAAAGAATCTTCCTAATAAGATATAGAAAGGGTTTCCCGGAGGATGGGGAACACCGAGTATGCTGCTGCAGGTAATATATTCACCGGCATCCCAGAATGACAAAGACCTTGCCATTGTAAGATAATAGACTAATAAAGTACCAAGGAAAACCAGTAACCCGATTATTAAGTTATGTCTTTTATTTACAAATGGTTGTGGTTTTAAATACATATCAAACTCCAATTTCTTAAATTTTTAATATCTTATATATTCTATTAATCCTGCTTTTCGAAAAATAATTACTTGTAACAATTTTAATTATTAAACTCACCTCGATAAGCAGAATTAAACAACAACATCTTCAATTTCGGAAGAAAAGTTGTTTTTTACCTTAATCTCGTCAAGCATAAAAAATGAATCATCCGGATAGTATTAATTTCCAGAAAATAAAAAACCCATGAGATATTAATTCTCACAGGTTTAAATTTTAAAGTACATTAATAAATAAATCAGTTAAGCAGTTTTATCCTTTTTTTCCGAATCATAAGCGAAAATGGGATCATTTTTTCCTAGAACCACTCCTTTTGAAATCAAACACTCTTTAACATTTGTCATATCAGGTAGAGTATACATAATACTATTCATGAATTTTTCCAGTATTGATCTGAGTCCGCGAGCACCGATTTTTTGTTTGATAGCGGTTTGAGCTATTTCTTTTAAAGCCTCCTGGGAGAAATCAAGATTAACACCTTCTATTTCAAAAAGTTTTTTAAATTGTTTACAAATTGCGTTTCTGGGTTTTGTCAGGATTTCAATTAAAGCTTCTTCATCAAGTTCATGTAAAGAACATTGAACCGGGATTCTACCGACTAACTCGGGGATTAAGCCATATTTCATAAGATCGTCTGGTATAGTATTGTTGAAGATATCAACTTCTGAGATTTTTTGAGAACTTAAATCGGCATCGAACCCAATAGTCTTCTTTTTCAAACGCTGCATGATAATTTTTTCTAATCCGAAGAAAGCTCCCCCAGCTATAAACAGGATATTTTTTGTTTCAATTTCGATAAATTCCTGGTGAGGATGTTTTCTGCCACCTTTGGGGGGAACATTAACTTGAGCGCCTTCTAATATCTTTAATAATGCCTGCTGAACTCCTTCTCCAGAAACATCCCTTGTTATTGAAGGTGTCTCTGATTTCCTGGCAATTTTATCAAGCTCGTCAATATATATAATCCCTTTTTCAGCTTTTTCAATATCATAATTTGCATTCTGTAAGAGTCTAACCAGTATATTTTCTACATCTTCCCCCACGTATCCGGCTTCAGTTAATGTAGTTGCATCTGCAATAGCAAAAGGAACTTTCAATAACCTGGCAAGTGTCTGGGCAATCAATGTTTTACCTGAACCTGTGGGTCCCATCATCAGGATATTGCTTTTTTCAATCTCAACATCATCATCCTTGGGTTGCTTAAATATTCTTTTGTAATGGTTGTAAACGGCAACAGAAATGATTTGTTTCGCAGATTCCTGTCCGATTACATACTGGTTTAACAATTGGTGAATTTCACGGGGTTTGGGTAAAACAAAATTATCTAATTCTTCCCTTTGATGATCTGCTTCCATAATAGTTGAGCACATTGAAATGCACTCATCACAGATATTTCCACTGATACCTTTGATCAAATATTTTGTCTCATTTTCAGGACGTCCACAGAAAGAGCATTGAGGAATTTTACGACTATTCACTTTTTTCTCCTATTTTTCTAGAAGTTATAACTTTATCGATCAAACCGTAATCTTTCGCTTCATCAGCACTCATGAAGAAATTTCTATCACTGTCTTTCTCAATTTTTTTCACAGGTTGTTTAGTATGTTTATGTAATAATTCATTTAATTTTTTTTTCAACATTAATATTTCTCTTGTTTGAATTTCTATGTCGGAAGCTTGACCTCTTACGCCACCTAAGGGTTGATGTATCATTATCCTGCTGTTAGGTAATGTGAATCTTTTGTTTGGGGCTCCTGCAGAAAGTAAAAAAGCACCCATACTAGCTGCTATTCCAATACAGATTGTAGAAACATCAGGTCGAATATACTGCATAGTATCATAAATCGCAAAACCTGCAGAAACAGACCCGCCAGGGCAATTAATATACATATATATATCTTTTTCCGGATCATCTGCTTCAAGATGTAATAGCTGGGCAATAACAACATTTGCTACATTGTCGTCAATTGGCGCACCCAGGAATATGATCCTGTCTTTTAATAAACGAGAATAAATATCATAAGCTCTTTCCGCTCGACCGTCTTGTTCAACTACAATTGGAACATAAGTCATCTATCAACTCCCTGTATAAAATTTATTTTAAAAAAAATCAGTACCAACTTTAATGAATATAATAATTTAGGCAAGGTTAAAATTATTATTTTTTCATTATTTATTTTTTTTATCCTTATTATTATCTTCGTTTTCCTTTTTTGGATAAGGAATAAATTTTGAATTTTTCTCTATCATTTTAAGAAGTTTACTTTCAATAATTGCATGTTTAAAATCTTCACTCTCTATTTGTTTTTTATACATTTTTTTGTAATTTTCCATATCCATTTTTAAGTTTTTTGCAGCTTCAATAATCATTGCTTCCTTATCACTTTCCGACACATTTACTTTCTCGGTTTTTTTAATTTCTTCCAGGATGTAATGGCTTTTAATATTGAATTCTGCTGTTTGAGCATACAATGGAATGAGTTTTTGAAAATCTATTTTATAAGCATCAGCATAGGGCTTAGCTAATGTCTCAGCATAATTATTAATTAAAGAAGAAGGAAGTTCAAAAGGATTTTTTTCGATTAAAGTAGTAAGGATAGAATTTTTAAGTATTTCATTATTGTCTTTTTCTATCTTTATTTTAAGTTCTTCTTCAATTTTGGTTTTCATATCAATTAAGGATTCATATTCAAGGTCTTTGGCGAATGCATCATTTAATTCTGGCAAAATCTTTCTTTTAATTTCATTTATTTTCACCAGAAAGTTTCTATCCTGGATATTATCACCAATTTCTTTATCCTCTATTTTTTGATTTTTGGAAAATAATTTTGTCTCAATTTCATCACCAACTTTTACATTTGTAAGATTTTTATTAAACTCTTTTGAATATTGATTTTCTCCTAAGATAAATTCACGTGCTATTTCTTTTGTTGTTGAACCTTTTTCATCCAGGAATTTAATAGTTGCTGATATTATATCACTAATATTAGAAAGTTCAGCATCAACAATATTAGCCATTTTATTACGAAAATCTTCAAGAGTAGCCTTTACCATATCATTTTTAAATTCTATTTTTTCATAAGGGATTTCCAGGTTTTTGAATTTCTTAACTTGAATTTCAGGTATTATTTCAAATTTGAATGTTGCAATCAGTTCTTTACCTTTTTCCCATTCGATTTTTGTTGCTTCTCCCTGGTTGTATGGTTTTATATTATTTTCTTCAATTGCCTGTTTATAATAATCATTAATTTTTTTATTATAAAATTCTTCTTTAATATTATCAAAATAATTTCTTTCGATAATAGAAACAGGAGCTTTACCCTTTCTGAACCCTGGTATTGAAACATGCTTTTTCAAACTGTTCAAAACAGATTTATAGTCCTCTAAGGCTTTCTCAGCTGGGACTTTAAGAGTTAACTCTCTGGTACACTGACTTATTTCTATTATTTTACTTTCCATTGTATCTCCTTGTATCAAATATTATAACCTATAAGTTATTTTATTTTTATTTCAGTTCTCTATCAAATTTCAAAATCCGCTTTTGATAAAATTTCGTGAGACTAATAGCGTACCGGAATAGTAAAAAAACCATGAAGAATTTCTGCTGATTATTGTTTTGGTGCGAAAGAGGGGATTCGAACCCCTACAGGAATACTCCCACTGGATTCTAAGTCCAGCGCGTCTACCAGCTCCGCCACTTTCGCACTATTACATTACATGTTTTTTAGAATATCTTCGAATTTTTTTTCCAACTCAGTATTGCCGATTTTTTTGGCAGAATGATAGATCATCTGTGCTGCATCACTGGATTTGTTATCTAAATCATACCACATTTGAGCATATTTTACTGTCTCAGTAAACCTTTCTTCCTGATACAATTTATAACATAAGAAAGAGATGAAATCGATATTGTCAGGTTCAATTTCTATAGCCATTTCAAGATATTTTATAGATTCATCGATATTACCCAATGTCGCAGCATAATTACTTGCATTAAGTATTGCATCAAGATTTTGAGGATTATATTTAACTACTTTTTTAAAACTTTCATAAGTATTCAGAGTATCTTCAAGTTGAATATAGACAATTGCCATGTTATAATAATTATCCTGATTCTCAGGATTTATAGATGCAGCTGCTTGAAACCATTTTAAAGCTTCTTCATGGTTTTCCCGTTCAAAATAAGTATTGGCTATCTTTTGTCTGACAATTTCATCATTTTTGTCAAGTTCAGCAACTTTAATAAAATATTCGAGAGTTTTTTCTTCATCACCCTGAATACTGTAAGCATAAGCAAGCATTTTTAAGGTCTTGGTACTATCAGGTGCAAATTCATCTAATTTTTGAAAATCCTGGATAGATTCATCAAGCAGTTGATCGAATTTAGCATGTATTTCTTCCAGATTGACAGGATTATTCTCTATGTCAGCAATTTTTATAGTATCCATAAAAGCTTTGGAAAGAACAGAATTTAATTGGGCTAATACTTCGGGATCCGTTGTATCTAAAGTATCAGGTTGTAATGAAAAAAATGCACTTGAATTGGAGAACTTATTCTGGGCAATACGGAATAATTTGATCCAGCAACTTGAATTCAGTTTTTCCAAACGTTCACGACTTTCAAGAAATTTATCAATTTTTTTATTATTTTTCTTTTCTTTTTTGGGGTTCTCTATTTTTTCTTGTTCAAGAGCGTTAATTTCATTATCTATTGCTGCAATCGTTTGAGAATAATATTTACTTGCTTCAAAATAATCACCTTTATAATCATAATATATACCTGCAATATTCTCAAGTGACTCAATATGATTAGGATTTTCTTCAATTACCAGTAAATATAGAGGAAGAGCTTTCTCAAACCTACCTCCATTTAAATGCATTTTAGCTGACCTGAAATTTTTATTACCCTCAGAAGTTAAATCTTGTGTATCTGCAATTAAAGAACCTGCAAATATTACCAGAATTATACTAATAATGATTATATTAAAAGATTTCATGATCCCTCCTTTTTATCAAAAGCTTTTTAGCAAATTTTTTTTTATGTTTTATAAGTCAAGGAATTTTTCTTTCCGAAACCCTGGTTATAATATAATTATGAAATGAGATACAGCACATTTATTTCTCATTATCAGTTACTTGTATTATTCAAAGTTTAATGGTATTGAGGGTTATCAATAAAAATTTAGACATGGATAATCTCATAACTCAATAATATGTTTTAAACATCAAAATTAATGCATTTATTATATTTATAAAAAAATCTATTGAGAATCAGGACTAAGGAACTCAGGTTAATTTTTTATTTCGTAAAGCATGATTGCCTGGACAGGGTCATTTTTTATATTATTGAATATCTTTACAAGTCTAACAATATTCAAATCGTTCTGGAAATTCTTTTTGATCAGCTTTGTCATTAAATCCATAGCAAATTGTTCTTTCAATATTTCCTGTAGAAGATTTTTCTTTTTAGGATAATAACGTAATTTATAATCAGTTAAATCAGCTAATTCAGCAGCTTTAAAAATTGCATTATGAAGCATACCAATATCATCTACCAGGTTTTTATTTAGAGCGTCTTTACTACTCCAGACCTGACCTTTGGCAATATTCTCTACATCTTCAAGGCTCATTTTACGACTATTGGCAACTCGAGTTTTGAACTCATTGTAAGTTGATTCGACACTACCCCTAAATGATTCGATTATTTTCTCGTCGGGTTCCATAAAAGGATCCAATGCGTTGACATATTTACCTTTACTGATTTGATCCGAAGTAATTCCTATTTTTTCTGACAGTTGTGTTATGTTAAAAAGTAAGGCATAAACTCCAATTGAGCCGGTTATTGTATATGGGTCAGCAAAAATAAAATCACCTGGAGCCGATATATAATATCCTCCCGAAGCAGCAACATTGCTCATAGAAATTACAACAGGTTTTGTTTGTTGAAGTTTTAAAATCTTATCATAAATTATCTCAGATTCCAGTGCGCTTCCACCGGGGCTATTAATCCTCAGAACGATAGCTTTAACATCTTTATCTTTTTGTAGTTTATCGAGAATATTATTTAATTTCCTGGAAGTCAGGTTAGGTAAATCATAAGAAAAATCCAGAGGAGCAATTTCACCCTGGGTGTAAATTACAGCAATTTCTTCATTAGTAAATTTTATTTCAGGTGAAATCCTATACTTATTTAAAGGAATTAATCTACTTTTGGTTATGTTTAGTCTTATAAAAAGATCTTCTTTGAAAATAAGTTCATCGACAAGATTATATTTCAATCCAAGCTCTTGATTAATAAAGAGTTCATCTCGTTTCTCATAAATATATTTTATATCCTCCAGGGAACAATTTCTATCTTGTGCTAAATCAATAATCATTGTATCATAGAGGTTGGAAAAGAGTAAATCGATGTTCTTTCTGACAGATTCTGAAAGAGATGTTCTTGTGTAATTTTCTCCTCCCCCTTTATAATCTCCAGCTCGAATAACGGTTACTTTAATCCCGATTTTATCAAATAAGTCTTTATAAAAAAGTATATTAGAACCAATTCCTGACAGGAATATACCGGCAGAAGCTGATGGATTTAAGTAGATATGATCGGCTGCTGATGCCAGTAAATAATCTTTATCTGCTGCAATTTTTAAATAGGCATGAACCTCCTTTCCATTATACCTGAAATTCTTTATGGCTTGTTTGATTTCATTCAATACTGCATACCCACAGGAAATAAATTGAGGTTCAAGTATTATACCTTTGATATTGTCATCGTTTGAAGCAAAATTAATTTTTTGTATAATTTCATGAGAACTTAAACTGATATCTCTAAAGAATATATTATAATATTCATTATATTCATTTATCTCACCTGTTAATTTTAAATGTAAATATGAATCTGGTTTAATTTTAGTTATTTCCATTTTTGAGTATTTTTTCCCTAATTTTCCAAGGCTGTATATTGATAAGAAAACAAATAATATTAAAATAATAAAAGAAACCAGACAACCTAAAAGGAACCATTTTGTTTTCATTTTTTCCTCCTTTATCACGGCGTAGTCCGGCAGCTGCCGGACGAAGCCGGACTGTCCCGGCGTCTTGTCTAGGCGTCTTGTCTGGGCGTAACGTAGTGGAGACTGAAACAGAGTGAAGCCTGAAGTTCTACGAAGCCGGATTATTTTTATTTTATATTTAATTCTTTTAATTTTCTTGAAAGATTACTTATCTGCAAACCTAAAACTTCAGCAGTTTTAGATATATTTCCCCCGTATAATCTCAGTTGTGTTTGCAGGTATTTTTTTTCAAATTCTCTTCTTTTCTCTTTGAAAAAAAGAGTTTGATTCCAGAAATCTGTTTCTTTAGAATTAAGAGATAAATTTTGAATATCAGGAATTCCTATTTGTTCCTGTTCAATAAGAATGTATACACGTTCAATAAAGTTTTTTAATTCTCTAACATTTCCTTTGAATTCCCAGGATTGAATTTCTTGAATAGTTTCAGGATTAAAAATCTTTCTTGGTAATTTTAATTCCTGAGCAAAATAATTTAAAAAATAATTAATCAAGATTGGAATATCTTCCGGATGGGAACGTAGGGGAGAGGCAATTATGGGAATTACATTCAATCTATAATAAAGGTCTTCTCTAAACTTACCTATTTCGACTAATTTTTCCAGATTTTTGTGTGTTGCTGCAATGATCCTTGTGTCAATTTTCCTGGTTTTAGTACCTCCAACTCTTTCAAATTCACCTTCCTGAATCACCCGTAAAACTTTCGCCTGTGCATTTAAATTCATATCTCCTATCTCATCAAGAAATAAAGATCCTCCGTCAGCCTGTTCAATTTTTCCATCTTTCCTATTAACGGCTCCTGTAAAAGCTCCTTTCTCGAAACCAAATAGTTCACTTTCTACCAATTCGTTTGGAATTGCTGCGGAATTGAATTTTACAAAGGGTTTATCTCTTCTTCTACTCTGGTGATGGATTGCGTAAGCGACAAGTTCTTTACCTGTTCCGCTTTCTCCCCGAATTAGAACTTTAGAATCACTGATAGAAACTTTATTTATAAGCTCCAAAAGATCTTTGATATCCTTACTTTCTCCTATAATTTGATACTGGGCGTCAATAGAACTTTTCAGACGATAATAATCCTTTGAAATATTATTGAATTCAACTGCTTTATTCATAGCGATTTTGACTTTCCCCAAACTTAGAGGTTTTTCCAGGAAGTCAAAGGCTCCAAGCTTTATTGCTTTAACAGCTTCTTTAATTCCACTGTGACCTGAAATCATTATTACTATGATATTTCGATTGTATTTTAATATTTTTTCTAAAATATCGATGCCGTTTGCTCCATCTAACCTGACATCCAATAAAACAATATCGGGGGAGAACTCTTTGACTTTTTGCAGACCTTTTTGTGCCTTTAAAGAATAATCAACTTGATGACCCTCATCCTCGAGGATATTTTTTAAAGAAAGGCATATATTCATTTCATCATCTATTATCATGACTCTCATCGTATATACTCCATAATAATTTCAAATGTGCTACCTTTATTAACTTCACTTTTTACTCTGATATCTGCTTTATTAATATCGATAATTTTCTTAACAAGAGCTAAACCCAGACCGGTTCCTTTTTTCTTTTTCGTAAAATAAGGCTCAAATATTCTATTTATATCTTCTTCAGGAATTCCCTTTCCCTGATCAATTATTTTTATAATTAATTTATATTCTTCCTCTTCCAATTTTATTAGAATTAAATCATCTCTGGAAGACACATCTATTGCATTTTGCAGAATATTTGTAATTACCTGGTAGAAATGAGTTTGATCGAATCTGATTTTTATGTTTTTCTCTCCTTCAAGCTGGATGTTATAAGTATGACTGTAAGGTTTTATAATTTCTTTTATTAATTCAGATGGATTAAATATTGTAAATTCAGGGATAATATTTTTTGCGAAATTTGAGAAAGATTTAGCTAACTTCTGTAAATTGTTTATTTCCTGGTTGATAATAAGAACTGATTCATCAAAGATCTCTTGAAATTTTTCCGGATCTGTTTCAAATTTTTCTTCTAATCTTTGAATGGATAATTGAATTGGAGTAAGGGGGTTTTTGATCTCATGAGCTAAAATCCTGGAAAGTTCTTTCCAGATCATTTCCTTTTCAGCTTTTATCAGCTTTTGTTGTACATTGTCCAATTCATTGGACATACTATTGAAAGACTGTTTTAATTCCTTAATTTCTTTGATACCTGTTTCAGGAAGAAATATGGAAAAATTACCCTCCCTTATATTAGCAGTTGCGATCTGTAATTCTTTTAATGGTTTTGTAATTATGTAAAAGATAATAACAAAAATACAAATTGAAAAGATCATCAATAAAAATAAAAAAACTGCTGAATAAATCTGGGTCTCACTTTGGATCATACCTGTAGCAGCTAATGATTCTCGGAAACTATTCAACAGGGTTTTTGCCCGTGCACTATCTTTCTCAGTTTTATAAGTTAATTCAGAAAGGGCTTCATCAAGCCGGATGTTTCTCAAAGCTTGGTTAGTCTGTTTCTGTTTATTGATAAAGAAAGAATTTAAAACAATTAAGCTTGTTAAATATAATCCTAAGAATAGGATCACAACACTGGAGCGTATTCCTAATCTAAATTTCATATTCAGGTTTTGAAATAGTTTGTTTAATTTTTGGTTTTTTAAATTTCCAGAGCATCATCATATCGTATTCTTCACCCAAAGTTTCTAATCTCATTTTTTTTAAGTAAGAAGTAAAAGTAACCTGGAGCTCATCCGGTATTTTTATATCACTTTCAAATAGATACTCAATTTCACTAATTTTAGTTTTCAGGTTTTCATGGGAATAAACATTAGTTTCAGAATCTTGTTCTTCCAGATTAAGAGTGTAAAACTGCTCCATAGGATCGAATATTACAGTATGTTTAAATTCATTTGTATGTATTACTTCGGAATTATCTTTGATTGTTATTTCAAAAAAAATTTCAATAGTTTGTCCTGATTTAAAAATCTCTTCAAAATCGTTTTCAAAAGCATTTAAAAGTTGCGTTTTCAATAAAATTTTATTACTTAAGAATTGTGCTTCTATGTTAGAAAATTCAGCTATATTTCCTTCATAAGAAGAAAGAAGCAGCATACTCAAGGAAACAATCCCTGATATGACTTTGCTGGTTAAAGATTGAAACATAATTCCCTCTGATATAAAAAAGAGTCCCTAACAGATTTCCTTTTTGTCAGAGACTCTTTTAAAGTAAAATTGTCAATAATTAAAATCCGAACCAGGGTCCGATACACAGAGTAAAACCATCCATCTTAGCCTCAGGTGCATTTACTAATTTAACTGATTCACCATTACGTTTACCTTTCCAGCCGCCAGGTGAATAGCTGAGAATATATCCTGCTTCAGCTCTGATTCCCAACCAATCCAGAATATGATACATGAACATAATTTTTGGTTGAAAAATGATAAAATCTTGTTCCATTGAAAGCTTACTTTTGAAATCGTATTGACTATCCATTTGGTCATTTAGCTCACCGTCAAAGTCAAAATTATTGACTTCACCATTATCATCAGTTTGAGAAATTTTTATACCATTCTGACCGCCACCGATCATAAAACCATAAGAACCAATGAATTTCTCAGACATAGCAAATCTTTTATCTAAAGTTACACCCCAGAAATTAACATAATATTCTGCTTTCCTGGAGACAGTAGTTGTATCATAAAATCCATTTTTGTAATTAGGCCAATCGTGTTTTGTGGTTTCTTTATTGGAATATCCAGCACCCATACCACCGAGGAACCATCCTTTGCCGACATTACCTTGTCCGCCACCACCTTGAATTAAGAATCCATCTTCAGAGAAGGTTTCATCTTGAAATTCAAGTCCGGAAAGTATTTCATTTATTTCTTCAACATCAGGCATATACCAGATTGGATACCAGCTTCCACCACCATTTCCTACATCAAATCTTTTCTTCTTTACTCCTTCTACAAAAGTTATTCCTTTTTCGGGTTTTTTCCCTAAAGTATCTAGAACAAGCGTTGTTTCTAGAATATTTTCATCTCTAAATACCTTTACGATAACTTCATCACCCATATTTTTACTTTTAATTAACCTAACAAGATGGTCTTCATATTTAACTTTTAAACCATCAAATTCCATGACAATGTCACCTTTAATTAAACCAGCTTTATGAGAAGGTCCTCCTGGAACAATACCTGTGATAAGAACACCATAGTTGTAATTATAATGCATTTCGTAGATGTCCTTGAAATCGAGATCGCTTAAGTAAACTCCCATTTTAGGACCATTGGAAGAAAAATCCATTTTTACAGTTATTTTTTTTGCTTCGATTTCTTCCATGGCTTTTTCAACATCTTTCATCGCATCTTCAATAATTACATCAACATTGATTTCTTCCTGGGAAAACAATAACGAACTCCCTAAAAGAAATAACGTCACAAAAATTAACACACTCTTTTTCATCTCTCCTCCTTTATTTGTTTTAACCTAATGCAATGCTTGTGCCACTTGTTTTATGATACACTAACTCATTGATCTTAAAAGAATTAAAAATGCTAGTCAAATAAATTAATTCTTAAATACTTATAAAAATGATAATACAAATTATTTCTACTTATCAAAAATATAAAGCAATAATTTTGATATTTTTGATATAAGTTTATTCTTATTGCGTTTTTTCGATTGCAATTACAGGACAACCCTTGAACTTATTATTATCCCCATCGACACAGATACCGCAGCTAATGCATTTTTCTGTATCAATTACAGCTACTCCCTTTATCATTTCAATTGCATCAACAGGACAATAACGAACGCATAACTGACATCCAATACATTTATCAGGATCAACAATATAATACAATTTTTTCAAAAGGGTTTCACTTTCCCAAAGAGGTTTGTCATGCTTATCAAGAAGTTCAAGAGAAACGTTGTTGTAAACCAGGCTATGAACTATTATTTCTTCATTCTCTAAAACCCCTTTTACAAAAATACTATCTTTTGAAATCAATTGAGTATCATTTTTTTGCAGGAAATCATCCGGAGCTAAAAGGAGCTTATAAAAATCTCCAGTATTTATATACCATTCATCACCAATTTTTTTTAATGTACCGGTAAAATCACTTAATTCCTTTTTCTGTTCTATTTGAGAAAAAATATTTATAGTGATAAGTATTATTATCAGAATTATGATTAATTTATAATTTAAATACTGCACTACTACTCCTTTTAAATTTTTTATTACATTTTATTCAATATTTATTTTTAATTTCCATACCTTGTGCATCAATCGGTCGTGCAACAAAACCGTTTTTTTTGTAAAAATCCATTTTCCCTTTTGCACTGAATAGCTGGATGTCGCGTATTTTTTGTTTTTTGCATTTTTCCAGTAATCTCTTTAAGATTTCATTTCCGATACCTTTATATTGATATTCAGGAAGAACTATCATATCAAAGATCATTGCATGTAATAAACCATCAGATAATATTCTTCCAAACCCGATTAATGTATTTTGATCGTAAGCTGACACACAAAACCAACTGTTCTTTAGGGTTGATATAAGTTCATCTGCTGTCATATTATAATCTTCATTCCATCCTGTACTTACAAAAAGTTTAAAGTATTCTGACTTTTCAGGTATTGAAATATCATATTTTATATTCTTTTTCATGGAATTTATCACTAATTTTATCATACTAGGAAAAACATAGTGTTTAAGTATCTAATCTTCAACAAAATGGGGAGTAGTTTCACTCCCCGTATTATCATTAAGAAATTTAATTATTTTTAATTTTACTCAACATCAAATTCAACACCTTGAGCTAAAGGCATTTCTTTTCCCCAGTTTATGGTATTGGTTTGTCTTCTCATATAAGCTTTCCAGGAATCGCTTCCAGCTTCTCTGCCGCCACCGGTTTCTTTTTCACCGCCAAAAGCCCCTCCGATTTCAGCACCACTGGTTCCAATATTTACATTTGCAATACCACAGTCACTTCCTTTATGACTTAAGAATTGTTCCGCATATTGTAAATTATTAGTGAAGATAGATGAGGAAAGACCTTGAGGCACATCATTATGCAATGCTATTGCTTCATTTATATCTTTCATTTTTATTAAGTAGAGGATCGGGGCAAAAGTTTCATCCTGAACGATTGGCATATCATTTCTGGCAATTACAATAGTAGGTTGTACATATAATTTCCCCGGTACATTTTCATTTAAGACTTTCCCCCCATAAAATATTTCTCCACCTTGAATTTTTATTTTTTCAAGTGCGTTTTGATATTCTATAACTGAAGATTGGTCTACAAGAGGACCCATCAGGATATTTTTATCAAGAGGATCTCCTATAGGAATTGTTGAGTAAGCAGATTTCAGTTTTTTTGCAAATGCATTGAATATTTTTTCATGCAAAATAACTCTCCTGGTGGTTGTACATCTCTGACCTGCAGTACCAACTGCTCCAAATAGAACTGCTTTCAGGGCAAGTTCCAGATTTGCATCTTCCATTACAATGATAGCATTGTTTCCACCTAATTCCAGGATAGCCCTTCCGTATCTTTTGGCAATTGCCTGATGTACTCTTTTCCCCATCTGACAGCTTCCGGTAGCACTTATTAAAAGAATATCTTTATCATTTATCAGTTTCTCACCGATATCACTACCCGGACCTATAACAAGATTGAAAATAGCCTTGGGAATGTTATTTCTTTCAACTACCTTATGAACTATATTTGTAACGGCTATAGCAGTAAGAGGTGTAAAGGAAGAAGGTTTCCAAACCATTGTATCTCCACAGACCCCGGCTATAAAAGCATTCCATGCCCATACTGCTACCGGGAAATTAAAAGCTGAAATAATTCCTATTACTCCCAGAGGATGCCATTGTTCATACATTCTGTGCAAAGGTCTTTCTGATGGCATGGTCGCCCCATAAAGCTGTCTTGAAAGACCAACAGCAAAATCAGCCATGTCAATCATTTCCTGTACTTCACCAAGACCTTCAGTAAATATTTTTCCCATTTCAATTGTTACCAGTTTCCCCAGGTCACCTTTAAATTTTCGAAGTTCAAGACCAATCTGCCTGACAATTTCTCCTCTTTGGGGAGCAGGAATCATACGCCAGGTTTTAAATGCTTCTTTTGATTTATGCATGATAGTATTAAAATCTTCAGCAGAAGCAGACTTAACCTTTGCCAGTAAAGAATCATCAATGGGTGAAAAAACTTCGATTATTTTTCCTTTTGTGTCAAGCCACTCACCACAATAAGCCCCTGAATTAATCTCTTTAATTCCAAGTCGTTCTAAAATCTCTTTCATTAATTTTCTCCTTATTTTTCTTCCATAAACGGGTATTTATAATCAATAGGTGGATTAAAAGTTTCTTTTATTGTTCTTGGAGATATCCACCTTAAAAGATTTATCATATCTCCTGCTTTATCATTTGTACCTGAAGCCCTGGCACCGCCAAAAGGCTGTTGACCTACAACAGCACCTGTAGGTTTATCATTAACATAGAAATTACCTGCTGCATTTGTTAATATTTCTTTAGCTTTTACTATATATTTTCTGTCATTTGCGAAAATCGAACCAGTCAAAGCATAAGGTGAAGTTTCATCACAAATATGAAGAGTCTTTTCATAATCATTATCTTTATAAATATATATTGTAATGACAGGACCAAATATTTCTTCTTCCATTGTTTTGAATTTTGGATCAGTTGTCAGGATGACAGTAGGTTCAATATAATAACCCACAGAGTCATCATAATTCCCACCGATTACTATTTCAGCATCTGAGGATTTTTTCGCATATTCAATATAAGAAACAATAGAATCAAATGCATTCTTATCGATAATAGCATTAGTAAAATTAGTGAAATCTTCTACTGTACCCATTTTCAATTCTTTAATGGTTATCAGTAATTTATCTTTTAATTTAGTCCATATTGATTCAGGGATATATGCTCTTGAAGCAGCAGAACATTTTTGACCCTGATATTCAAATGCACCTCTAACAATCGCAACTTTAACTACGTCAACATCAGCGGAAGAATGAACAAAAATGAAATCCTTACCTCCTGTTTCGCCAACAATACGCGGATAGGTTTTGTATTTATCTATGTTATTTCCAACAGTTTTCCACATAGTATGAAAAGTTGGAGTACTACCGGTAAAATGAATTCCTGCAAGATCAGGACTTTGTAGAACAGGTGTTCCCACAGAAGCTCCGGAACCGGGAATAAAATTAATAACTCCATCAGGTACACCTGCTTCTTTAAAGAGCAGCATCAAATAATAAGCGCTGTACACTGCAGATGAAGCTGGTTTCCAGAGGGATACATTACCCATTATTACAGGTGCAGTTGGCAAATTGCCGGCAATGGATGTAAAATTAAAGGGAGTAACTGCAAAAATGAATCCTTCCAATGGTCTGTGTTCTAATACATTCCATATACCTGGTGAAGAATTCGGTTGTCTTTCATAAATCTTCATTGCAAAGTAAGTATTAAAACGGAAAAAATCGATCAATTCACATGCTGAATCTATTTCAGCCTGGAAAACAGTTTTGCTTTGATTCAGCATAGTGGCTGCATTGAGGATAAAACGATATTTTGTTGCCAACAATTCTGCGACACGTCTGAATATGGCTACTCTTTCTTCCCAGGGCATGGAAGCCCAGCTTTTACGAGCTTCCAGAGCAGCATCAATAGCCATTTGAACCTCTTTTGGACCAACTTTATGATAAGTCCCAAGAAGATGTGAATGTTCATGGGGAATTATACATTTTCCCATATTACCGGTTTTAACTTCTTTACCACCGATGATAAGAGGTATTTCAATTTTGTTGCTTTTCATTTCAGCAATTTTTTCTTTTATTAATTTCTTTTCCCTTGAACCGATTTTGTAGGATAGAATCGGTTCATTATATGGTAAAGGCACTAATAACTTCGAATTAGGCATTTAATCCCTCCTGTTTTTTTATCTTTTAAATGTTCATTGATTTCTTTGATTAAACTATCAATTTCTTTGTCCGAATAGTCTTTAGCTTTTAGTATATTTTCTAAAGATCCCCACACAGCTTCACCACATTGCACACAAATAATATCATTCCTAGAAAGAAAATCCTGGGCTTCCGGGAATTTTTCAAGCAGTTCTTCCATCCACATATCTTTGGAAATATCCATTTAATCATCACTTCTTTTATTTTGAATAAGATTAAGAATCAAGTTTCGAAATTTGAAGGTTGAATTTTGATGTCAAGCAGTTTTTATTTATAAGTATATGACTAGTTATCTTTAATATTATAGGAAATATTTACTTGACCTTGATAAGTGATTTTTGTTCTTTGAAATTAATTTTATAAGGAAAAAGGATTATGAGAGAATTAAATCTAGACGACGAAATAACACGGATTATAGTATTTATCAAAGGAGAGCTTGCAAAGGTCGGATACAATAAAATTATAGTAGGTCTTTCCGGGGGTATAGATTCATCTGTTGTAGCAGCTCTTTGTGTAAAAGCTGTTGGAAAGAAAAATGTTATTGGTGTGATGATGCCTTATCGTGAAAGCCATCCTGATAGTTTGACTCATGCCAAAGAAGTGGCTGCAATGCTTAAAATACAATATGACATTATTAATATATCACCCATGGTCGATTCCTATTTTGAAAAATATGCTCCCGATGCAGATTTTTTGAGAAGAGGGAACAGGATAGCCCGTGAAAGGATGTGTGTACTCTATGACCTTTCAGCAAAATATAAAGCACTTGTGGCTGGAACAGGTAATAAATCGGAATTAATGGTCGGATACTGTACACAATACGGAGATAATGCCTGCGCTTTTGAAACTATAGGTCACTTATATAAAAATGAAGTAAGAAAAATCGCTAAAATTTTAAATATTTCCCAGGAAATTATAAATAAAAATCCTTCTGCAGACCTCTGGGAAAATCAGACTGATGAAGTTGAAATGGGAATATCTTATTCGAGATTGGATGAAATTTTATATAACTTGATAGATTTAAAAAAAAGTGAAAAAAAAATTAAAGAACTGGGTTTCTCTCAAGATGAAATTGGAAAAGTACAGAGGATGATAAAGAATTCTGAGTTTAAAAGGAGAATACCACCTACTATTAAATGAAAGATCAAGGAGGTTGATCATGAAAAAACCGATTAAAAGATTTTTATTAATAATTCTTATCTTAATATTACTGCTTGTTATAATCTTAGCAGGATTATTTATTTTCAGGAACCAGATAGCAACCCTTATAATTGAAAAATCCGGTTCTGCTGTTGCTGGAGCAAAGGTAGAAGTGGATAATCTTTATATGAAACCTTTCAAACTTCATATATCATGGGAGAGATTCCAGGTTACAAATAAGAATGATACCTGGAGAAATCTCTTTGAAACCGCTAAATGTGAATTCTCGCTGGCTTTTAAGCCATTATGGGATAGAAAGGTCATAATTGAAAAAATGAAGATGGAAACTGTACAATTTGATACAAAGAGAAGCAGTGATGGTAAACTTCCTATCAAAAAGAAAAAACCTAAGAAACCTTCGAAATTATTATTGGCTATAAAGAAAAATTTAGAAAGAGAAAAACAACAGATTCCTGTGTTCAATCCAAAATTCCTGAAAACAAAAATTGATGTTGATTCTTTAATGCAGGTTTTAAATTTCCAGACTCCTGCTAAAGCGGATTCCTTGAAAAAACTTGCAGAAGACCGTTATAATTACTGGGAAAATACCTTGAAAGATAACAATTATGAAGCAGAAATTAAATCCATCGAAACTGATATTAAGGCAATAGACTTGGATAAGATGGACACATTAGAGGATTTTGAACGAAATTTCACATTGGCAAAAAAGACTTATGATTCTTCAAATAAACTTTATAAAGACTTCAAACAAGATAAAGAACAACTGGAATCTGATCTGGATAAATTGAATCAATTAAAAAAAGATATTCCGGTCTGGATAACTGAAGATTATAACAATGCTCTATCACTGGCAAAATTACCGGATGTGAGTGTTCATAATGTCGCTTTAATGCTTTTTGGAGATAAAATCGCTGACGGGATCATTAAAGTGATGGATTACATCGAACAATCCCGTGAATTATCAAAGGTGGAAAAAAAGGATAAACCCAGGAAAGAAAAAATGCCTTATTTGCCTTCATTCTGGATAAAGGAGATTACTCTTTCTGCAATTACCAAAGATGAAATGTTTCTCTCAGGAAAAGTATTTGATATTTCAACAGACCAAAAGAAGACAAGTAAACCTATGAAAATCGTTTTAAAAGGTGAACGGGAGAAAACAGGGAAATTGAATTTAGGAGCGATCTTTGATTATAGAACCGATAATTCAAAAGAAACAATAAATCTCGAAATTTCCGAAGTCCCGATCAGGAATATGAAAATGACGAATTTCGATCTACTTCCTACAAAGTTAAAAAGAGGTGATGCAGCATTGAGTTCCAATATAAATATTAGCGAAGATATTATTCTCGTAAATATCGATTTTGCTGCTGATAATATTCAATTCGATTATACTTCCCAACCTGATATGGATGAAAACCTTGTACGGATTTCAAGGTCTATAACCGAAGCTATCGACAAAATAACATTTGAAGCAGATATTACACAGTCAGAGGATAATTTCAGATTGAAATTAAATAGCAATTTAGATGAACTTATTGCTTCTCAATTAAGAAAAGTCGTATCAGATGAAATTGCCCGGGCTAAGAATGAAATAAAAAAACGAGTTCAAAAGGAATTGGATAAATATAGAGCAGAAGTTGAAGAATATATAGCAGGAAAAAATCAGGAACTTCAAAAGGAATTAAATAAGATAAATAAAGAAATCAATAAACAATTAAAGGAAGTTGAAAATAAGAAAAAAGAAGTTGAAAACAGGATAGATGCAGAGAAGAAAAAAATTGAAAAGCAAGCAGAAGACAAATTGAAAGAAGAAGTAGATGAATTACTGGATAAATTGAAATTCTAATTTGATGTATTTAAATGGAGTGATTTTTTTATAAAAGTTGTTACACTCATCAGTACGACAATAAACAGCAATTTTGGATAATTCATAAATGTTATTTATTCGGGAGGTATATTGATTTTGTTTAAATCTAATAGATGTAGTATATGTAAAGTTAATCGTGGATATCGTTTCTGTTTGAAAACAGGGAAGAACATCTGCTGGCATGATTGCAATGAACTCCGTGTTGATTATAAATGCCCTGATGCTTGTAAATATTCACTCATAAAGCATCAGAATTCTGTATCTCAAGGTCTTTTACAATATAAAACTAATGCTGATTCTCAAACTGAATTTCAAGATCTGTTAAAAAAAGAAATGGATAAATGGATAATAAATCCACAGGAAGTATTTAATGGAAAAATTCCCATTCAAATGATAGAAAATGAACAAGGTAAAAAGGAAATCGAAACCTTATTCAATAATATGAATACTCTAAACTATGTGCCTCTAATTCATTTAAAAGAAAGACTTAAGCTGGATAATCTTAAAGTAAAATCTCATATAAAAAACTATGAAGATCTTGCATTTGAATTTTTAAATATTATTATAGAGCAGGATTGGTCAAAATTGATTGATTTTATGTATAATCAAGAACATTATAAAGAGGAAAAATACAAACTAAATTTTATTAGAAGAATATCCGGAAACAAAATTACAAAAAAAATTAAAGATTATGACCTTATTTCATCTGCTTTATCAGAAGATAAAAATCAAGCTCTTGTATTTTTTGAGGTAAATGGGAAATATGATCTGACTTTAATTTTCAGAAAACAAAAAGATAGTTGGAGACTTACAGGTAAGATTTTTGGTAAACCTGAACTTTATAACGGCGAAAATGAAGCAATACAACAGGTCGCCGTACTCCTTTCCAAAAATCAATTATCAAATGTATATAAACTTTTACAGAAATATTCTTCTATTTATGTTGATTCTGCTGATTTTCAATATTACTGGGGACTTTACTATACATTTGCCAAAAATCCTCAAAAAGCTAAAGAGTTTTTTTTCAATACCATAGAAATTGATCCTTCCTTTTATGAAGCGAAGTATAATTATGCCTTAATATTACATTCGGAAAAGAAAATTGAAGAAACAAAGCAATTATATGAAGAAATTTTGCAGGTTGCACCAAAAGAAATTAAAACAATGAATAACCTTGCTTCCATTCATATAGATGAAGGAAGATACAAAGAAGCTAAAAACCTGCTGGAAAAGTGTTTAAAAATCAATAAGAATTTTGAAATAGCACTGAAGAATCTGGATAGAGTAAATAAACTGATTGATAGTGTAAAAAATTAATGATCAGTACCCCCATCGTCCCGATGGGAAACAAGAACCATTGAACAATGGTGATACATTATCGTCCCGGTGGGAATTACTTATTGTGGCAGTATAACTGATTTAATAGGAGCAAAAATGAGTTATTTTAATTTAAAAAAGGTCTCAACTCATTTATGGGAGCTACCCAAAACAGGTAATATGAGAGTTCCCGGTAGAATATATGTTAATGATAAATTAAAATCATCTCTTTTCAGAGACAATGCTATTGATCAGGTAAGAAACGTTGCTTTTCTGGAAGGGATACAGAAATATTCAATAGCAATGCCTGATATCCATTGGGGTTATGGATTCCCCATCGGGGGAGTTGCTGCTATGGATGCGGAAACTGGTGTAATATCACCTGGTGGAGTAGGCTATGATATTAACTGTGGAGTTAGATTTATTCGTACCAATCTTCAATATGATGACATAAAAGATCAGCTTCCAAACTTAGTTAATACGATTTTTCAGAATGTGCCTACAGGTGTTGGCTCTCACCATTCTATTCAACAGCTCAGTGTCAGTGAATTGAAACAGGTTCTGAAACTTGGCGCTAAATGGCCTATTCAGAGAGGATATGGTAAGGAAACCGACCTGGAAGCAATTGAAGAATTTGGATGTCTGAAAGAAGCTGATCCTGAAAAAGTAAGCAGCAAAGCTTTGAGACGCGGTTCTGACCAACCCGGAACACTGGGATCAGGAAATCATTTCATAGAAATTGGAGTAATAAAAAATGTTTATGATGAAGAACTCGCCCAAAAATTAAGATTAAAAAAAGACCAGATTATTTTTATGATACATACAGGTTCAAGAGGGCTAGGACACCAGGTTTGTGATGATTATGTTCACGAAATGCTTATGAAAATTCATACTCTGAAATTTGAATTACCTGATAAACAACTCGCCTGTGCCTATATCCAATCTCCCCTGGGGAAAGATTATTTTGGAGCTATGGCTTGTGCTGCTAATTTTGCCTGGGCTAACCGGCAGATAATTATGAGCAAAGTTGAAAAAGCTGTTTTACAAGCTTTACGAACCAGTCCTTCTGAACTTGGTTATGAATTAATTTACGATGTTTGTCATAATATTGCAAAATTTGAAGACCATGAAATTGATGGAAAGACCAAGAGAATATGTGTTCACAGGAAAGGTGCTACCCGGGCATTCGGACCAGGTAGGAAAGAACTTGCTGAAAGATTCAGGGAGATAGGACAACCGGTAATAATTCCCGGTGATATGGGAACCGAAAGTTATCTATGTATTGGAACTGAGAAAGCTATGCAGGAAACTTTTGGCAGCTCCTGTCATGGAGCCGGTAGAACCATGAGTAGGCATAAAGCTCTCAGGTTAACGAATATAAACAGAGTTATGTCTGATATGAGAAATAAACATATTTTTGTGAAAGCTGCAAAAAACAAAACTATTGTCGAAGAAATGAGCGATGCTTACAAAAATGTCAGTGATGTAGTTCAAACCATGCATGAAGTTGGAATAATAAAAAAAATAGTGCGCTCCGTACCTCTGGGAGTTGTTAAAGGATAATGATATAACAGTGATCCGCCACAAAGCTGGCGGACAAGTCCGTGGCGGGAAATATAATTGATATTCTGGTTTCAATAAAGGCTTTTGGTTCGAGGATTCTTCTCGTTACCACGACAGCCATGCGGCATCGCGTGGAGCCCCAGCTTGGTAATGCTGTTTCGTACGTTCCCAAAGAGGGCAACCAAAGGACTGCTAAAGCTTTGGGAACGAGTAGGAAAAAGAAAAAAGAAAGGAAACCGTTGAAACGGTTATGGTTTAGTGTGGCGTGTTTGTGTACCACCAGCTAAAGCAGGTGGTTAATGAAAGTAAATTGGATTGAGATAAGGGAGTAATAAAAAACTTATGAACTGGCAGGTTCTTCCTCATACAGCGGATTATGCTTTCCGTGTTTTCGGGAAAAGCTTTCCTGAGTTATTGCGAAACAGTGCTTTTGCCCTGATGGAATCCATGTTTGATGCTGACCCTGAAAATAAATCGGAACTACAGACAATTTCGATTGAGATCAATTCCCTGGATCCTGAATCTCTGCTGATAGACTGGCTGCGGGAAGTTCATTATCATATTGTAGTTGATAAAATGTTGTTTATCAATATTCAGCTCGAGGAAGTGACTGATACATCCCTGAAAGCTGTTCTTCAATATCGTCATTTAACCGAGCGTGATGCTAATCTTACCGATATCAAAGCAGTTACATATCATAATATTGAAATCAAAGAACAAGCCGGGAAATTACATGTAGATATTGTGTGTGATGTGTGATTGCAAAGTGTGACTTTATTGAAAGATATTATTTCAGCAATAACATCTTTCTTACAATTTCCGAATCTTTATATTTCAAAGAAATAATATAAACACCTGCTGCAAGACGTTTTCCATTATTATCCTTACCATTCCAATTTAGACTATGTTCTCCTGCAGCGATTGTACCTTCATAAATAGAATTAACTTTTTGTCCTTTTATGTTATAGACTGATAGCTCTATTTCGCATTCAGAATCCAGGTTGAAAGATATTGTTGTTTCAGGGCTGCGTCCGGCTCCGGCAATTGATTGATTAAATGGATTCGGATAGTTTGAAAGGGATGGTTTTATAGAAATTATTTCCTCTGCGCTTTCTTCTAGATCTGGGTCATAACTATAAATGCTTGTTGATGTTCTTTCATGATAAATTAAATAATTATTGTTATCTCTTTGAAATTGTATAAGTGTTTCAACTCGAGACCAATTATGAAAAGTATATATTTCCGGACAAATATAACTTTCAATATATGATAGATCATATACTGTACAATCCATATCAGCCATAAATAAAAGCTCATTCTCATAATCGATTGCTGTTTTCCCACCATTTTCAATACTAAGAATTAATTCGTACTGGTCTCCTTCCTGAACAAAGACTAAAGCAGGATAAACACTGTCAAAGCAACTGCTCAAAAAGATATAGTTATTATAAAATTGAGCATTTACTGGCCAATTAAGTCCTGTATTAACCCAACTAATAACATATGGATTTTGGCTATAATCTAAATCTCCAATAACAACCATCTTCTGATTACCCAGAACATAAGCTGTGTCATTATAGAAGTAAATATTAGAATGAGATCCAACATCAGGTATGGTTATGTTATCAATTAATATAAGTTGATCGTCATTGAATAGATATTTGTTTAATTGATCATAATGCGCTTCATAAAAAACTCCATTTTTATACTGATATAATATACCTGCTTCTTCACAATCTATGTCCAGTATTTGGGTTAATTGTGTATCATTATGGATTTCATAGAATAATTGGCGGGGAGAGAAAGAATATCTATTTTCGTATAAAAAACTTATAGTATCACGATACGCTGTACATGACCAAAATAATATGTCATCATCTATTGAATATACATAAGCAGGTTCAGATAATGTTGTGAGATCCCAACAAATTAATCCCCCAAGAAAAGTGCCGGTATACAAATAATTGTTATAATAATAACATGATTTTAAGGTTCCAAAATGATTATAATGACCTGTTAATTGTAAGTTACCCATAGAAGTATCAATAATTTGTATATCTCCCCAATGTGTTTGACCAAATAAATAATCTCCCATTGTTTTTATATTATCAACTGGGTAGAAATAGTCTAATGAATCTAATAATTGAGGATTTTCTAAATCTTGGATATCATAATATAATAAATTTTCATATCCGTAATAAAGAAATAATTTATTCTCTACTAATTCAAATACAGATGCATTAGTATTTATTTCCTGGACTAATTCCCAATTAAATGGTTCACTGATATCATAAAATCTTACATAATTACTTCCACTTAAAACAAATATCGAATCCTGATATAATGCAACATTATACGGCACACACATGTTATATACAGAATCGGAACCTACAATAGTCATATTATTATAGTCGGTTATATCATATAAATAAGCAGTATTATCCTCCTGCTTAGAATACCCTAAGCCATCAGTGACTTTTCTTAAAATCCCCGGGAAATAAATTTCATCAATTTCTATGAAGGTGAGATGATCAAAAATATGTATAGAAACTTCAAGACCTGCATGATATTGGTGTACGAATATTTTCCCATTATCATAGAAAAAAATACACGAGGCACTATAATTCAAAGTATGTGTAATAATCGGATTGTATATATCGGATATATCAATCCTCCAGAATTTTCTGAATAAACTCGCTGCATAAATTATACTATCAACAACTATTAAATTATCTATCGGCCTATCCAGGTTTATCTCAGATACCAATAATAGACTATCTTCATAAAATGAAAGAATTTGGACAGAACGTTCATTACAGGATACAAGGTACTCGTTATATATATCCATACTAAACATTCCAGAATATGATTCACTAAATGCAAATTCTGA
>JAUXFF010000218.1 GCA_030620155.1 Candidatus Cloacimonadota bacterium
AATACCGGTGATGCAGCGCAGGCATTAATCGATTATTTTAATTATGCTTCTTCAGTATCATATATAGCAAAAAGTTCATATTCTTCATCAGAATGGGAAGATACTCTGAAATATGAGTTGAATGATTCCAGACCGATGATTTATCGTGGTACTGGTCCGGATGGAGGGCATGCCTTTGTTTGTGATGGTTATGATGATAATTATTCATACAAGGGTAGTCTGTATTTTCATTTCAACTGGGGATGGCGTGGGAATGCTAATGGCTATTTTCAACTATCATTGTTAAACCCAGATCCAGACCCACCTGGGAATCCTTATAATTTTACAACAGACCAGAAAGCAGTTATAGGTATTACCCCTGCAAATGTTAATAATCCTTGTAGTTTTAATACAATAACAGTTTCTACAACTCAGATTGATCTCTCTTTTACATGCAATGGTAATGGAGATAATATTGTTATTGTTTATAATAATACGGGAAGTTTTACAGTACCGCCTGATGGAAGCCCTCCGCCTGCGCCGGGGAATTCGTTTGCAGGTGGAACAGTTTTCTATATAGGAACAAGCAGCCCACAGTCTCATATAGGATTAACTCCTAATAATAATTACTATTATAAAGCATGGTCATACGATGGTTCAGATATTTACTCAACAGGTATTGAAGATGATGCTGGTACCTCTCGAAACTGGGAGGGGACTGTCAGTTCCGATTGGCAGACTGCAGGTAACTGGATTGGAAATACAGTGCCCTTAATCAGTGAGGATGTTGTTATAGAATCAGGATGTCCTAATTATCCTGTTGTAACCGGTACGGCTAATTGTGGTAACTGCAGAATAGATGGACTTGGTGCTAAATTAACTGTCAATACAGGTGCTGCATTAACTATTGATGGTAATTTAACAAACGCCGGTGGTGGGAGTGAATTCGAAATGAATGGAGGAACCTGTACCATTACAGGAAATTTTTATTCCGATGTAGGTTGTATCATTGATATTAATGGTGGTATTCTCAATTTCACCAACTGGCGAAGAAGTTCTTCATCACAATGGTCAAAAGGGACAATTGAATTGTCGGGAGGGACAATAAATGCCTCGGTTGATGTTTCATGGTCATCCAGTAGTGTAAATGGAACAATGGATGGACCATTTGAGTTATATATTGGAGGTGCCTTCAGAAATAATAGTAACGGATGGTCTACCCCAACAGATGGGACTATTATTATGACTGGCTCATCAGGTAGTGGGTCATTTTATTGCATGGCATCAGCATGGAATTCTTGTTTAGTAGCCTATAACCTGGTTTTTGATGCAGCAGGAAAAACATTTTATCTTAATCCTTATGGGAATGTTACCAACTTGTATGTGGCTAATGATTTATCCGTAATTGCTGGAATCCAGCAGCAGCCCAGTATAAAGTGTATTCGATGACCGGCGGAGGTAGCGGGTCACAATATATACCACCTATGCAGGCTGTTTTTATTCATTGTAATTCTTCACTTGGTACAGGTGAAACGATCGATCTGAACAATTCGGTCAGAACTCATGAAGATTCGTCAATTCGCTTCCTTTTACCGGTGATGAAATGATAATTAACCTGGCTTTTAGGTCAGAGACCCCCGGGCTCTATACATTCGATATCCAAGGCGTTGAGAAGTTTGTTCCTGGAAAACCTCTTTTCCTGGTCGACAGAAAAGAAAAAATGTACATTGACCTGCGTCAACAATCTGATTATTCTTATTCCTATGATATTGAAGAACCGGAAGAGAGGTTCATTATTTGTTTCAAGAAATCAATTGTTGATGAAGAATGCAACAAATTTCCGGTAAACATATATTCCTTTGATAGGCGAATTTATATTAAGACCTTTCAGGAAAGTTTATCAGGTCAGGTTTATATCTATAATATTTTAGGACAACTCATGGATTACATAGATTTTCAGAATAAATACCATATGGAGATAGACCTGAAGCATAGTGATAGAATTTATATTGTGAAATTAATTGCTAATGGTGAAGTTTACACTCAAAAGCTGATTATCAACTAAATTAATCAGATTAGATAGAATAATTGCAAAAATTAGTATAAAATGGCAACACATAAATTTAGTATCAAGTACATATTTTTAAGCATTTTTTGTTCATGCTTATTAGTCAATTCAATAATGGCCCAGACTCCTGTTCCTCCTGATCCTGATGCGCTTGGTGGAAGTGGTGGTAATCATATCCAGGAAGACACAATCATACTTGAAGACCGGGTGGTAACTCCGGCACATGATCTTTGCTGGGATGCTACCAATATAATAGTTGCTGCTGGTAACGGCACTACTTTTGAAGTACAGAGTTCAGCCCGGGCAGAATTTTATGCTGGTGAAAAGATTTATTTATTAGATGGTTTTCATGCTTATGAAGGATGTTATTTTAAAGCATCTATTGGCGGCAGTTGTCCATCGCCCCCGGCTTTCCCAGCGAATAGTGAAATGAAAGATATAGAGAATGAAATGATCATAATATATCCGAATCCTTGTGATGGCAGATTTAATATTGATTTTGTAAATTTTGCGCGGGATCAGCAAATAATTCTTTATGTATACGGTTTACTGGGGGACGAAATCCTGGTGAAGCAAATTACCTGTAAAGAGTCATTGAAGATGGATTTGTCATACCTGGATAAAGGCTTATATGTTCTTAAAGTAAATACCGGAATAAATTCAATACTTACAAAAATTATAATAAAATAACGTAGTGTAGTTTTATTTCTGTAAACTTTTTTTAGGACAAGGTAAATTCGAAAATCGGTTAATAATTACAATCGCCCAATCTATTTATGCACCCTCTTAATAAACTCCTCAACTTCCGGTACTCCTCCCTGGTAAACCAGGTATCCGTTATAAGGTTCGCGGGAAGTAATTTCATCGTTGATAGG
>JAUXFF010000106.1 GCA_030620155.1 Candidatus Cloacimonadota bacterium
ATTCTTTCAATTCCAGTACAGTTAAACCCATTTCATCCATTAATACTTCTTTGAATTCCTCTTCGGAAGAAAACTGGGAAGATATTTCTTCTATTTGATTTTCAGCTAAAGATTTAACATCAAATTCATCAATTTTATAATCCTCCTCTTTCGCCTTCTGGATTATTAATTTTGATTCTATCATATCATTTAAAATATCATAATTTGAAATTTCTTCTGTATAATAACCAGTTGCCGTCATCTGCTGGATTCGCTTTTCCAGATCACTTCGAAGAATAATTTCTCTACCTACTTTTGCTACTATTTTATCCAATACCTCTCCGGAAATTATGGAAAACATGATAAGTATACTTATTATTAGAATAATTTTCTTCATTATTTCTCCTAAATCGAAATTGTAATCTCTGCTCTATTTTTTAAATCTTTTATTAAATTTTCATATATTTTTTTTCTTTTATTCTCAAAAACTATCTCCCTGATTTGATTTCTTACTTCAATAAAATCTTTAGTTATATCAACATATCTCGTTTCATAATATCTCATTATATAATATCCATTATTGATTTTTATACTGGTATAATACCATTTATTGAGATCATTCAATTTATCCCAGACTGTCTTTTCCATTTTTTTCTTTGTGAGAAAACCTGTATAACCGCCTTCAGCGCCGATTTTTTCTTCTGAATACATTTTTGCAGCCTCTGTAAAAGGTAAGCCATTTTTAATATTAACTAATACACTATCAAGTTTGGATTTCTTTTTTATAAATATTCTCTGAACTCTAAATTCTTTTGTTTTCTTCTGAAATTTACTCTTATGAAGTTTGTAATAATTAAATAAATCATCTTCAGTTATTACTATCTCTGAAATTTTTTGAGCAATTAAGGCATTTGATTTCACTGTTTTCTCAGCAGTTTTTATTCTAGACTCTATCTCCATTCTCTTATCTAATTTCAACCTTTCAGATTCCTGGGCTAATAAGCTTAACTGAATCCAATCATTTATGAATTCTTTCTTTTCATCTAAAGTTAATTCATTCCACCTATCTTCAGTAAAATTTGATCTCAACTCCTCTAAAGTTAAAAAATCATTATTAACTTTTGCAACTATATTTTCCTCAATTTCCTCTTTTCGTTGATAATTACATGAGAGAACTGTAATAAATATTAAAATATAAAATGTTATCAATTTCATTTTAACCTCTATTTTTTTATTCATCCAAATAAGGAGGTGTATAAATAATTTTTAATTTTGGTCTTTTACTTATATCCACATAATCCTTTGCAGCATAAGAAACATGTATAAAATCTTTGTTCTCGAAAATTGATTTTATTAAAATCCCGTTATTTTCATATTCTCCTGAAGTTATATTCTGAACTATTTTTGTAATATTGATTACTATTTCATCAGCTGTTAAACTATCACCTGAAGTATTATCATATAAGCTTTCATAACTATCTTTGTTAATTAAAGGTTCAGACAGGTCACCAAAATACACACTATCTGATGTAACAATATAAGGAGCAAGATAAATACTTCCTTCAAACGGATAATTATTCTCATCTGTTGGCGAAAGGAATAATTCAGCTTTATTAATTGTCATTCTTCGATAGTCTTCATTATTTTCAATATCTGAACTGTCCGCATTAATAAAAACACTATCGGAAATATCAAATTCCATGAACATTTTTACAGGTTGAATATTTGAAATTATAAGTTTTTCATTATACTGCTGATATTCATAATCAGTATAATAAATAAATGTATCAGATGTTAATCCTTTTGAAAAAGAAGAAACTGAATCTCCTTCAGTTCTTATGTAATCAAATTCCAGTATGGGTGAATTCGGAGCAGATGAATATATTTCAAGGAAACTATTATCTTCCTCTGAATAAATTACTAAACCAAAATTTATAGAATCTGATTCGATCCATTGATTTATTAAAGTTTCAGGTAATTCTATATATATTGTATCTTCCGTAGCCTCAATATTTTCTACTTCAATTAATTCATAATCATCTTCGGAAAAACCATCGGATTGAACCCAGGTAGTTGTATCTGTTGGAATAAACCAGGTTGCCTCATTTTCTTTCCATAATTGATTCATTTCTCCAAATTTCAAGGTTTCATTATCAATATTATCAAAATTATAATTATTATCAATAACCAGCCGAAGTTCTATGACACTTTCAAAACTAAATATTGAATCCGGTAGATTGATCATTCTGATTAATATTTTTGCTTCATTATCTTCTCTAATATTGGAGCTGTATTTTCCTATAATCAATTTTGAATTTCCTACATAAGCTTTGATACTATCTTCAAAACTACATGAAGTTCCAAATTTGTCGAATTCAATAAGTATCTCTTTTGGTTCTACACCTCCCTGAAAACCGACCGGGTTTTTTTTCTGGGTGCAGCTGAGTATAATAACAATTAATATTAAAGTGGATATTGTTGTTATCAATACTTTATTCATTATATCTCCTATTTATTATATATTAAATCAGTAGAAGTAGTAGGACCTGTGGATATGAGGATAACTGATATTTTTTTATTCATATTTAATATTTTCAATGGGTTGTAGCATGAAAGCCTTGTGTATAAAATGTGTTAATATTAAGGATTAAAATGTCTTTATCCACATAACCAAATTTTATAAAGGAAAAATATATTATTATCAACATCTATCAACATCTATTCAAGTGGATATGTGTATAACTATCTACTAATTTCATTAATCAATTTTTCAATCTGTATTCTGAGTTTACGGTCATTTTTAAATTGTTCTTCGATAGTTTTTTTAGCATGGAGAACAGTTGTATGATCCTTTCTTTTATAATAGTTAGCTATTTCTTTTAATGATAATTGTGGGATTAGAAGATTAGAAAGGTACATTCCTATTTGTCTTGGAAAAACAATATTCTTTTTCCTGGTTTTATCAAATATCTGAGAATGAGTAATGTGATATACAGAACAAACTTTTTCCATAATAGTTTCCAAGTTAACATCATTAATTCTATCTGACACCATATCAATCAATATATCACTAACCATATTCACACTTAACTCATCAGTATCCAGATTATTATATGAGCAGTAAGCTAAAATTCTTATAAGAGATCCTTCTAATGCTCTTACATTACTATAAATATGTTCTGCGATGAATTCTATAACCTCACTTTTCAATTTTATATTTTCAAATTCTGCTTTTTTTCTTAGTATAGCTACCCTGGTCTCAAAATCAGGGCTTTTAAGGTCAGCAAGAAGACCCCATTCAAACCTTGTAGTAAGCCTTTTTTCCAAGTCAGGTATATCTTTTGGTGGACGGTCACTTGTCAATACAATTTGTTTTTTCTTTTCATAAAGTGAATTAAACGTGTGAAAAAATTCTTCCTGTGTACCTTCCTTTTTAGATAAGAAATGAATGTCATCTATCATAAGGATATCAAAATTTCTAAATTTATTTCTAAAAGCCGGCATGGAATTATTTCTAATAGAATCTATCATTTCATTAGTAAATTCTTCAGTAGTTATATAAAAAATTTCTTTATTAAAGTGTTCTTCTAATATGAAGTTTCCTATGGCTTGCATAAGATGTGTTTTACCCATTCCTGATTCACCATAAATAAAAAGAGGATTATAAGTGTTTCCGGGGGATTCAGCAACTGCAAGGGAAGCAGAATGAGCAAATTTATTATTTGCACCGATAACAAATTCATTAAAATTGTAATTAGGGTTCAATTTCGTTTTGTATTGTTCCTCAGTTTTTTTCTTATAAATTTCATTTTCATAGGGCATATTCTCTTTTAAAGGTTGAGTACCGATAAATTTAATAATATATTTTGAATTATAAAGATTATAGAAAATTTCAGATACAAGTTCCCTGTAATTTTTATTTAAATAGTCCGCAATAAATTGTGTGGGTACTTTTACATACAAATAATTATCTTTCATCTCTATCGGTTTTGTGTCACTGAACCAGGTATTGTAACCTTGTTCACTGATATTTTCTCTAAGAGTGTTTAATACATTTTCCCAAACATTTTCAATATGATCCATAAGCCCTTCTTAAAATATTATAATATTATAAGTTAACAAGTCTTCCAACTTAATTATCCACAAGTTATCCACAATAAAAAATTATCAACGTAACTAACTGAATTATATATAATTACAAAAGACAAAAAGAGAATAATCAACACTTATACACAATTTTTTATCATATTATACTTACACAAAAGATATGAAAAAACATACCTAAATTGAAAAATAATTGATATTTGTCAAGGGTTGAAAAATAGTGAAAAATAAGTCTCTAAACAGAATCAGTAAGACTAACTATATGATATAATATTGATTATAAAATTCAAATAAGATTACTATATTTTATTATGATATATCTAATTTACTGTTATAGAAACAGATAACATTTTTTTTATTTTATTTTCTTCTTTTGTAAAATATTTGACAAAGAAAGTGCTTATAAAGGTATTGTAACCAAAAATTTGAGTAAAGGTGTGTATATAAATGAAATTTGAAAAAGAACTGGCAGTTATAAAAAAAGGTACGGAAGAAATTATTACTGAAGAAGAAATGATTAAAAAATTGGAGATATCAAAAAAAACAGGTAAACCTTTGCGTGTTAAATATGGTATCGATCCAACAGGATATGATGTACATATAGGTCATCTGGTACCGATAAGAAAAATGCGGGAATTCCAGGATTTAGGTCATCTTGGGGTGATCATTATCGGTGAAATAACAGCTCTGGTTGGAGATCCTACAGAAAGAGATGAATCACGACCTTATCTAACTTGTGAACAGGTTAAAAGTAATGCAGAAAAATATATGGATCAACTATATACAGTTTTAGATAGAAATAAGACAGAGGTAAGATGGCAGTCTGAGTGGTTTGGAAATATGAATGTGTCAGATATTCTTCGAATAATGGGGAAATATACTCTGGCGCAATTTATGGCGCATGATACTTTCAGGAAACGGTATGAAAACGGACTTGCACTTGGAATGCATGAACTCATGTACCCCATACTTCAAGCATACGATTCGGTAGCGATCAAAGCAGATGTAGAGCTGGGAGCAATGGAACAGAAATTCAATATACTCGCGGGACGAGATATGCAAAGACACTTTAAAATGCCTGAACAGGTTGCTCTGCTTTCTCCTATTTTAATGGGAACAGACGGTCAGGAAAAAATGAGTAAAAGTATGAATAATTATATTGCTGTTTTTGATCCTCCAAAAGAAAAATACGGCAAAACAATGTCTATTCCGGATGAATTGATCTTAAATTATTTTAATTATGCTACGAAAATTGATCCGGAAGAAATCGTAAGAATATCTCAACAGCTTAAAGAAGGAAAAATAAATCCTAAAATTATCAAACAGCGATTGGCACGGGAAATAGTTTCCCTCTATCACGGGGAAAAAGAAGCCCAAAAAGCTGAAGAAGAATTTAACCAGGTATTCAGTAAAAAAGAAATACCTGATGAAATGCCTGAATATAAAATGAAAGAAGATAAAATCAGCATAATGGATATTTTAGTTAGAAATAAAATCTGTAGTTCTAATGGAGAAGTGAAAAGAATGATAAAACAAAATGCTGTTAGTATAAACGGGAAGAAGATAAATGATATATTTTATGAAATTAACGACAGCGTTGTAATAAAAGTAGGGAAAAGAAGATTTTTAAAGGTTGTTAAATAATTCTAAAGAATGTGAGTATTTTTTATAGAAAGAGGGATATAAAAATATGATATTATTAATGTTAATCCAACTTCCAATTTTATTGTTTACCTTAACCATACATGAAGTAAGTCATGGTTATGTAGCTTTTCTTTTAGGTGATGATACAGCTAAACGTGCTGGCAGATTGACTTTGAACCCGATATCTCATATAGACCCACTTGGTTTGATAATGCTTTTCATAGTTAGAATAGGATGGGCAAAACCTGTTCCTATTAATCCCTATAACTTTCAAAACTATAAAAGAGATACTGCTATTACTGCAGCAGCAGGTCCGGCAGCGAATTTTTTAATGGCAATTTTAATAGCAATAATTTTCAGAATTTTTACTGCCGGTTCAGGTTATAATGGACTACAACAATTTTTTGTTTCTTTAAACTATGGAAAATTCTTCTCATTTGGGGATTTTATTAATTTTTTAATGATGTTTACAATTTTCATTAACCTGGCTTTAGGATTATTTAACCTGATACCGGTTCCTCCAATGGATGGCTCAAAAATTCTGGGTGGTTTCCTTTCAGATGAAGCTTATTCTAAATATACTGCTAAAGAACGCCAGGGTGCGAAACTGTTATTGATCATATTTGCTCTAAATTATATTTTCAGATTAAATTTGATCGGTGGTTTGATAATACCGCCATTGATATTTCTAATGCAGTTATTGGTTGGATAAATATAAAAAAAGGAATTAAGATGAATATTGAAGAAGTAAAAAAAATAATTAAAGAAAATGGAATTCAATCCATAGATTTAAAATATCCTGACCTCGTATGTAACTGGTATCATATTACATTTCCCAGTAGAAGGTTGGATTATGTATTAAAAAACGGGATTCCTTTTGACGGCTCAAGTATTCCCGGTATGAAATCTGTGGAATCCGGAGATATGATCTTAATGCCTGATATATCCACAGCTATAATTGATCCGTTCCTTGAAGTTCCTACATTAAGGATGCTTTGTTACATCTGTGATGCTGACAGCAGAATAGGAGTAAAAAAAGATTCCAGAAGCGTGGTTAAAAGAGCTCAGGATTATATGGAAAGTACTGGAATAGCAGATAAATCTTTCTGGATACCGGAATTTGAATTTTATCTTTTTAACGAAGCGATTATCAATAATGGAAAATTCAGCGCAGGATACAGTTTTACTTCTGCAGAAAATAAGGAAGATCTCCCAGGCGGTTATAAGGATATCGACGGCACTGCTGTAGCCAATAGAAAAGGTTATCATATTGATATCCCTTTTGATAAATATGCTCAGGTAAGAGAACAGATGGTTCAATTGATTGAGAAGATCGGATGCCCGATACGTTATCATCATCACGAAGTAGGTCTGTCCTCTCAACAGGAAATAGAAACTGAAATTATAGATTTTGAGACAATTACTGATAAGATGATGTATGTAAAAGATATTATCCATAATTGTGCTTTGAAAAACGAACTTACTGCTACTTTTATGCCAAAACCAATCTACGATGAGCCCGGAAATGGACTCCATTTTCATATCCAACTTAGAAAAAACGGGAATAATATCTTCTATAAAAAAGGAAAATACGCAGACCTCTCGGATGAAGCTTTGTATTTTATCGGTGGGATACTTGAACATGGACGTTCATTAACTGCTTTTACAAATCCAAGTACGAATTCATATAAAAGACTTTTACCCGGATTTGAAGCACCTGTTAAACTATTTTTCGGGCTTGCCAATAGAAGTGCTGCAATTCGTATACCTAAATATGCTACCAGTAAGGAGACTAAAAGAATTGAATTCCGTACAGGTGACGGAACATGTAATTACTATTTAGCTATGAGTGCTTTATTAATGGCTGGTTTGGATGGAATAAAGAATAAAATCCTACCAACAACTGAAAATTTCTTTGGTCCTTTTGATGATAATATTTTTAAATGGACCGAAGAGAAACAGGCAAAACTGAGATCAATTCCTGCTACACTTGAACAAGCCCTGGAAGCATTAAAACAAGACAATGAATATCTACTTGCAGGAGATGTATTTAATAAAGAATTAATAGAAACCTGGATCACCGAGAAAATGAAGGAAGTTATCGCAGTAAGAAACCGCCCTCACCCATTTGAAATGAACCTGTATTATAGTTTGTGATTTTTTAGACGTTGGATTATTATTTAATTTCTATGAAAATCGAAAAAGATTAAAAAAGCGAGAAATGGACGTGGAGTTAATGCGAACCAAAAACATGGAGTTATTACGAACTTTTTTAAAAACTATAGTTTGTTATACGAACTTTTTTGAGTTCGTGGCATACAGATGTTAGGTGGCATTAAAAAGGAGAAAAATGTCAGAAAAATATGCAATCATTGTGGGAGTTAGCTCTTACTTGATGGACGGAGCTACAAATCTACCTTTTTGTAAAAATGATATATTAGCGATGGAGGAATCATTAATAAATGGATTAAAATTCTCTCCACAAAATATCCATACTCATGGTAAACAGGATATTGTTAATGTGAATGACTTTGTGAAAAGTATAAAGGAAATTTCGGAAAAAGTTGAATCAGATGATGTATTTATTTTTTATTTTTCTGGTCATGGGTATTCAAAAGGAGATAATCATTATCTTGTTTTTAGTGATTCAATAATAAGTACACAACAAATTATTGAATATATCCAACTTATAAGAACTAAAACCAAAATTATTTTTTTAGATTCTTGTTTTTCAGGTAATTTTAATGTGTATGGTTACAGTATACTCAACGTGAATGAAACTGTTGAAGAATTTCATAGTAAAGGTATAGTTGTGTTTTCTTCTAGTAATCCTACCCAAACATCTCATGGACACCCAGACAAACCAATTAGTGTCTTTACAAATTTTCTTTGTACAGCAATGCAATCTAATCTTCTTAAAAGAAAAGGTTATA
>JAUXFF010000193.1 GCA_030620155.1 Candidatus Cloacimonadota bacterium
TCATAGACCGTATGAACATTCAAATAACCATCAATAACACACTTCGGATATCTGATCAACTGATTTGTTAAAATATGATATTCCTGGATCAAGCTTAATTCAGCATCAGTTAAAGAAGATCCGTCTCCATCGAGATTTCCGTTAATTTTCGTATAATTAGTAGAAGTTGCATTATTATAGCTCTGTGCCCAGACAATATGGAGATTATTTTCTTCGTCGATATCCATATGAGGAGACCAGACATTGTTGTTATTTTGAGTTAAGTAAGTTTCATCGATAGCGATCGTTCCATCCGGACGCAATTTCATATAAGCCAAAAGATTAGCATTTCCTGTCCAGTGCTGCCAGATGATGTGGACATTATTATTGCTATCGCAGCAAATTTGTGGTTTATTCATCTGGTCGGAAGCACTGTAACAAAGAGAAATTATTTCAGACCATGTATTCCCACCATCTTCCGAATAAGCATAAGAAATATCGTGCATATCTTTTGACCAGACTATATAAATCTTATTAAATAAAGTCCAATCATTAGAATCAACAGCAATACGAATCTCATTTGTCCAGGCATTTGCTCCGGTTATAATGGTTTCATTATCTATCAATATATTTCCATCAGCATCTATTTTAGTGAAAGAAATACTACCACCACCGCTTACTATATAAGTGATATTATTTTCATCAACAACTCCCTCAAGGTCGAATGTCGGGTGATCGAGATAAATATTTGCTTCGGGATTATTTATGATCAAAGGATTATTCCCGGGACCATTCCAATCATTATTTTCGGTTTCAATTTCTCCGTTATTATGCAGTTCATACATATCAAAATTATTGGTTGGGTTTGAATATTCATATAATTTAACGGCTGAATAGATATTATTTTGAGGATCTATTGCCAAACGGGTATTAAGCCACCAGTAATCAAAATCAGCTACAGACCAGATTAGTTTTTCATCAACCCAACCGGTATAAAGAGCTTCATCTGATACAACATGGATCGTAATATCTCCATTTTCTGTATGAGAAATGGTGAAACTGGGCGGAATCAAATCACGGGAAGTAGAAGCCTCGATAGGATAGTTTTCATTACAAACAGGTGATTTTATAAAACCTGTTTTCCTGCCTGCAGCAGGATCAATCTGATTAGAAAAACATACTACAGATAAAGCTACCAACAAAATTATGAAATAAACTTTTAAGTTATACATTTTTTCCTCCTTTATCTCGGCGTCTTGTCTGGGCGTATCCGGCAGTTGCCGGAGAAGCCTGAAGTTATACGAAGCCGGACTATTTCATCAACATCATTTTTTTGGTTGCAGTGAATTTACCGGCTTTTATTTGATAGAAATAAACCCCGCTGGAAACAGGTTCATTGTTATCATCCGTTCCATCCCAGATTACCTTATGAAATCCTGCATCCATTTTATCATTGAGAAGTGTCTTTATTTTCTGTCCTTTGATATTATAAATTATTATCCGCCAGGGCGGACATGTCTCCGCGTCCTTTGCGTCTTTGCGAGAAATATTAAATGAAATGGTAGTAGTCGGATTAAATGGATTTGGATAATTTGCTCCCAATCTTGTCTTTGAGCTAATAGTATTATTTACAATTTCATTTTGTCCTATAACTTCAAAGAAATCTAAAATTCCCACAACAGCATCTTCAAGTGAATTATTCCCTCCCAAACCTGTAATCTCAAAAGAAACACCAACTGTTTTGTAAGTTCCTGTATCATTGGCTATACCACAATCATAAGCAGGAGACGTATTTGAAAATATTATAGTGGAAGGTCCGGTAGGCACAAGATGATCGATGTAACAATTTTCTCCGGAATAAGACCAGGACATTCCTTCGAGAAAATCCGAACCGAAAACATCTGCTAAGTCTCCAATATAAGCACCGTCACCTGAACAACTAATATTAAGTAAGTCGTTAAGTGAAGTTTGAGGACCAAACCCCCAATTATCAGCGCCTTCAATGTAGAAGTTTCCACCTCCATTGATATAATCTATAAATGGTCCAACTTCATCTTCTTCGAGAGTATAATCATGGGGATAAACACCTAATAGCATAAATGTAGCATCTATATTATCAGTAATAGGAAATTCATCTATGGAAGTAGATAAAGCAACAATGCCTTCATAACTATTTTCAATTGCGGTTTGTAATTCAGCACCTGTCGAATGAGAACTAAGGTCTATAATAAGGATTCCGGAGAAACCAGCTGTCAGCCATTCCGTGTTAGAAATTGCAATACCACCGTCTCCGGTGATATTGTAAGCTTGAACCGAATAGCTATAATCGCCTGGATCTATAACTGAACTATCTGTAAAATCAGAAACAATATCTGTAACTTCAAAGGTTGCACCATCATTTCTAATGATATGGTAGCCTGTAATTACATTATGAAATGGTCCACCGTGTAAACCTGTAGTTGGATTAGTCCAGGTTAAATATCCGTTTCCATTATTATCGACGAGCAATAAGTTTTCAACTACATTAGGAACATCTTCACCGATCCATACAGCATCGGAATGATTGGAAGGACTTTCTCCTTCATCATTATAAGCAATTAAGGTATAGAAATATTCGTTCGATTCAGGAACCGTGTCTGTCCATGAATCAGCAGCACCGATTGTTGGATTCATTACAGTATGAATGAGAGCGTCATCTCTGTAAATTCTTATCTCATCCAAATCTGTTAAAGGGGCGCCGGTATAAGTTAAATCCGGATTTGTCCAGGTAAGAACAGCATCTAGAGCACCACCTGCATCTGCTGTAACAACGAAATCTGCGGGAGCAGCAGGAGCATCTTCATTTGCCAATGGACCCAGCAAAGTTAAAGCAAAGTCAAAAGCAACAGGCTCCCAACCGGTACCTGTATCCTGTAATCCACTGCTATTGCCTTCATACGAATTTCCCCATAAGAACCATCCATCAGGATCACCAAGACTTGTTCCTACAATAGAAACCCAACCTTCAATCATTTCAACACTTTGAGGCAGGTCACCTGTCCAAGACCAGCATGGATAGCCTGCATAAACAGCACCAGTTGCTTCACGAGCAATTGTTACTTCGAATGTAACGACTTCATTACCAATATTTCCTTCATTATCTTCATAGAAAACAATGTCAAAAGTCATCGGGTCTTCATCGCAAGGGACCCAGGGATTGGAAAGATCCAATCCGAAAAAACTGATTTCAGCAATTGTTCCTTCAATATCATAAAAATTATCTGCAACATAATAAGGTCCGGTAGAGTTAGCATCACTTGTTAAAAAATTCCAATCACCGTCAACCGGTTCTAAAGTTTGTTGAAAGAGAACTTCACGGTTTCTTCCATAGCTTATTGTGTGATTAGAAGCTATGTTAAATGCACTTCTGCCTTTCATGTCGGATGCTTTAATCTGTGCATCAGCAGGAATTATCTGCTGATGTGTTTCAGCAAAACTAATATTGATTATTAAACAAAGCATTAATACAAGTAAACATTTTTTTTTCATAATTAATTTTCCTTTTTTATTCACTTCATCAGGACTTGTAAGTCTCTGGCTTATTTATAAGCCTATGGCTTACTTGTCCGCCGTAGCTTTCTTGAACTTCGAAGCTTTAGCGAAGAAGTTAACGTAGGAGGATTTATCCTGTGAAGTGGCAGAGCCTACTTCATCAGGATCATCTTTTTTGTGTCTGAAA
>JAUXFF010000107.1 GCA_030620155.1 Candidatus Cloacimonadota bacterium
AATATATATATAATGCATCCTGGTCACCAGCCCAGACTCCTTGAGTATGCCAGAAAGTTAAAGGAGTATCAGGTGCTCCCATATTAAATTCATGAGTAATTAATTTTGTTGTAGAACCATAAGAACCAGATTCGTACAATAACACATTCCAATTCCCTGAATGAGCGCCTGGAGGATTATCATACTCACCACCCTCTGACATTATCCAATCGATTGTATTTACAACATATTCCTGAGACCAACCTTCGGGTATTACACCATCTTCAAAGTCTTCTGTCCAACCACCTGTTCCGGGTTCTCCCCAACTGAAGTGAACACCTTCAGGTGTATCTTCCACAACAAGATTAACAGGAGGTAAAATCAATTCCAGTAATTCAACAGGTAAAGTTATCTGATCAAAGATGTTAATGTTTTCCTGCAAGTAAGCCTCAAAACCAGTGAGACTTATCTCAAGGTCATATACGCCCTTGTATACATCCTGGAAGAAGCATACCCCGCCTGTTGGAGCTGTTATTGTATAAACATGTGCAGGATCTTCATCCTGATTGGTTAGAGTAACATTTGCACCTATTGGATCATCTCCTGAGTTTGTAGAAATATTCACAGTAACATCTGTATACATGTCTTTTTCGATGATATTGGAGAAAGCAGGATTTGAATATACATCATTAGTGAACACAACTATAACTGCATATCTATAGACACCGGGAATTTCCAGATAAGCCCAGGATTCATCAATATATGTTGTGTCTGTTATTCCTGTAACGATCTCGAGCCAGTTTTCAGGTTGTTCCTGTTCACCATCGAGTAGCCTGTAGATATCATATCCTTCGATCAAGCGTTCCCTGGTTGGGGTTGAGTTAATAGAGGATATTTTGCTTTCTGTTATCAGCTTCAGGTTACGAATTTCAACAGAGTTTGAGGGGAATTTATTCATTTTTTCCGGAGCTTTGTTCTCATCTCCTCCTATAGCAGTATTGCCTGTTGCAGAGATAAAATTGCTTATGTCAGCAATAACGCGCGTATCTTCCATAATATTTACATAATCGAACCAAACTTCATCACCTTGAATATCATAAGCAATTACATTACAGAAGCCGCTGGAATGTGCCGCATCTGTGAAACTGTATTCTAAGGCGCCATTAAAGTAAAGTTCAAAATCAGCACCGGTGGCAACGATTGAAACTATATTAGGTACACCGAAACCTGTGAGAAGATTTACAGCGGTTGTCCAGCCTTGAATGAATGTATAACCGCCATTATCATACCTGATAACACAATAGGAACCATTCTGGGTCATATTGATTCTGTAACCGTTACATGAACCGTCATCTAAGAATCCATCAGCGCGAATAAATGCACCATGAGCATAATCTCCACTACCACTGTTTTTCTGAACTTCGAATTCCATTGTGAAATCCTCTACTTCATTATCCCAGTAAGCACTACCATTTGAACCAAGAGATTGACCGGTAAATTTCAGGTATCCATCATCAACACCCCATCTGTCATCACTGAATATATAGTCATTTGCTTCACCGTCTTCAAAGTCTTCCATACCTGCAGGTGCTGAACCTGGAGCGTGCCAGAGCATCTGGGCATTACCCTCATGATTTTCTTCAACATAAACTCCGGATGCCGGATTGGCTATTTCGGTGATGATAATATCACCAAGGTCAAGATTAACATCTTCAACATCGATATTTTCGTCGACATAGGGGTCATAACCTTCATAACCTGAAATGGTTAATGTGTAAATATGATCACAATATACTCCTTCCAGTAAGAAAGTGCCGTCTGCCTGTGTTACCGTTTCATAATTATCATAACCCTCCAGTGCTACTGTTGCACCAACAACATCTGCACCTGTATCACTGGTAATAACATGACCTGAAACCTCAACATTTGGTAATTGATCCAGATAGAAATCCTGCAGAGTTGTCTCATCTTCTGTGATCGTAACATTTATAGTTTCATCATAATAACCAAATGCCGAAGCAGTTACATCATAATCACCTGTAAATACATAAGGGAAGCTGTAGTAACCTATGTCATCAGTATAAGTTCCGAATGTTGTTCCTTCGATCTGCACATACGCCCCTTCAATAGGATCTCTTGCACTTTCATATACAAATCCCTCTAAAGAACCGGTGGGAGTGCTGTCGAAATAGAAACCTATATTAGGCAGGTCATTGAGGACATATCCTTCTGAAGGATTGTAAGGATCCATTTCATCCCAATCGCTGTGGTAATGTATTGTTCTGGCTGGATGGAAAACATCATTAGTGATATACCAGGTGTCCATACTGCTGTAATATTGGGTATCCATGGGTCTTTGAACCATAACCACTAGATTATTGGCACCACTGTATCCAAAAAAAGTATCTAAAGGTATGAGAATATCATTTTCTCCCGGAGGCAGGTCAATTGTACCATCAAATACGAGGGTCAGGTCTCCGGCAGGGATCCAGCCGATCAAGGCTTGTGGTTGCGTGGTTTCACCCATCCAAACTCTCAGCGGCATATCATTTAAATCAGTGACCCAGTTTGTATGATAACCAATTTGGGTGATAAGACCGCCAAAATCAATCTCTTCCGGGTAGTACCAGCATTCCGAAAGACTGCACATATAGAAGAAATTAGCTGGGATCAGGTATGAAGTATTGGTCCCATCTCCCACACTTATAACTATTGTACCTTCGGACTGAATATTTACATCGAAGTTGGGGGTTGTATTATTATTGGTATTTTCATCTTCTGCATAATCTACATAGCCATAGAGATATGTAACTCCGGGGGAGGATGGTGTCCAGGGAATGTCGTAAACAAGCGTTTCACCAGGATCAATGGCTGTACCTGCTACAGAACCGATGAGAATATCACCTTCAAGATAAAGTTCTACTGTATAAGTGTCAGCAGGATTATTTCCCTGATTGTATACATTGATTTGATAAATTGATTCTATTCCTTCAGTTGGGATTGCATTCCCGGTAACACTTAATCCTGTAAGGTCGTAATCTAAAGCAGGATCAACAACACATGTTCCACTGAATTCGTGCGGAGGACTACCATATTCATCACCTCCACAATAGTATTCAACATCTTGACTACCCGAAAGACCTGCATCAATCTCAACAGTACATGTAAAAACGTAAGGTTCGCCAATAACATCAAGAAAACCCAGGGATGTATCACCTAAACCGGCACCCCAGGCACAAACTTGACCTGTAATAGAGTTAAATTCTAATGTGTACCAGCCACCTGTTATTGGTGGGGGAGTTCCGGTTGGTGTCATACCTGTGGGGAATGTTAATTCGCAATATGCAATCCATTCCCAATCATCAGAGGAAAAATCTAATTCGAATTCCAGGTCCATGGTTGTTCCAGGTATATAGAGTGTATTACAGATGATGGTTCCTGAAAGCTCTCTATCTGCCCAGGCTGTAGATAGAAGAAATGTAAAAATTAAAACAATAATAATTTTTTTCATGATAATTTTCTCCTTTTCTAAAATTCCTTATTCAAATATTCAAATATTTAAATTTTGAACTTATCTTTTTAAAAAACTAACCTGACTTTCGAAAATTAACATACAAAAATATTCAATTAATTGCGACATTGATCTATTTTATTCTGTTTTAATATTTTTTTCATAAACGTCCCCATTTATTCTTAATACAATAACCGGTGATTTTGGATCATTAGATATTACTTTTATGCTGTTATTGAATTTTTTTCTGGCGTTGTTGGGTTCAATAAAAATCTCGATTTCACCGGACTTTCCGGGTTTTACGGACTTATCATATTTTTGTAAAAAGCATCCATGTTTAGGCTGAACATTTCTAATTATTAATTTAGATTTCCCTTGATTTTGAAACTGGAATTTGATGTATTTTTTTTCTCCTATTATGGCTGAACCATAATCTATTGTAGTTTTTGGGAAAAATATTTTGGGAGCCTTAAGAAGTTCTTTTTCCGTAAGATAGGAAAAGTCCTCTTTTATTGTAGTACTAAAGAATAAATTTCCTGAGTCCTTTGAATTTTCAAGATGAATAATAACAGTTATTTTATCTACGAAATTTCCATAGAAGTCTGTCTGAGATGTATTGTAAGAATATATAATTGTTCCTCTTTCTTGTGGCTGCAGTATTTCAGGTTCTGAAACTAATTTTAAATATTCAGGTAAGTTATTGAATTCAATTTTGATCGGTTCTCTATATGTATTCTGAATTTTTAATGAGTCTTGTATGATATCGCTATCTTTTAAATTCAAATTTATTTTTGTTTTTTCAATTCTCAGTTTTTTTATACTTGCTCTCAGCTTATTAGGTGTAGGGATTACATTTCCTGCAATGGATAATCTAGTAGTGAGATTTCTTGCATTTGAGGTAACAGTAACTTTTTTGTTAAATTTATTGGGTCTATTATTAGGATTATAAGCAACTTTCACAAATCCATTTTCCCCGGGGTTAATTAACCCAGTTGACCAACTGGGAGTGGTGCACCCTCAGGATGCTTTTACTTTAGTGATTTGAAGTGTGTCATCTCCGGTATTAGTGAAAGTGAAACTATGTTCAACAATTCCTTTTTCTTCTTTTATATCACCAAAATTATGATTTAGATTTTCGAAAGTAATGATAGGTTGAGCCACAATAAGGATTACGAATGATAAAAAAAACATGATACAGATTAATATTTTCATCTATGTTATTTCTCCTGTTTTTTTACATTTGTTAAAAAAACTATTGAGACTGATCATCTTCTTGGTTTTTAAATATAAAAATTTTTTCACCCTCTTTCTGCATTCCAAGCTCCCTTGCTTTACTTTCCCAGGTTTTAGGATTATTTTTTAAATTCTCGTTCTCTTTTTTTATTCTTTCGTTTTCACATTCCAGGAATTCAATATCTGCTTGCAGCTTTTTTAATTTATTTTTGATTTTTATTTTCCTGATAAAATTAGAGCTGTCTACCAAGAAAATATATAAAAAAACGAAAACAATAAATATATAAAAAACTAAACGTTTTCTATCGGATTTATTCATAACTGAGAATAATAGTTCTGCTTTTAGAAAAATCTTTTTCTTCAAGATCAATTTGATTGGTTGAATATTCCTTCACATTATCAACAAGATTCAGATATTCTTCCTTCTTTGCTATCGGAAAATCAAGAACAGGGGTTTTGTAGTGCATAGGGAAGACGATAACAGGATTAATTTTATCAACAAGTTTTTTAGCTGCTCTAGCATCTATTGTGAAATGTCCCCCAACCGGTATAAAAAGGACATCGATTTTTCCAATTTTTTCAACCAAATCATTTTCAAGATCATGTCCTAAGTCACCGCAATGTAAAAATGATTTTTCGGAGAGGATGAACTTTATTAAAAGATTTTCCCCTCTTTCAGCACCCTGGTTCTCATCATGCCAAACTGAAAAAGTCTGGATATCAACTCCTGAGACATTAAATTTCCCTTCATCTTTGATAATAGTCGGATTCCCTTTTATTATGGAAATGTTATTGTGATCAAAATGGGAATGGGAAATAAGAAGAATATTTGAACTTTCGTTTTGAGGGATTTTATAACCAATATCTGTAAAGGGGTCGATGATAATACTTACATTTTCATCCCGGATTTTCCACATGCTGTGACCAAACCATTTAATATTTACCATATATCCTCCTCGTATAAAAAATAGGATTAAAAAAGAATTAGAGCAAATTATAATCCAAAAGTATTATTTGATGATAAATTTTGCTAAGAAACTTTTTCTTATATATACAGCATGGTGCGGGCACAGTTCGTGACAGCACATACATTTAATACATTTTAAATAATCGATCTTTAATTTATTGTTTTTCTTTTCTAATGAAATAGCCTTCACCGGACAACTGTCAACGCAAATGTTACAAAGTGTACATTTATCATTGAAATCAGGAAAATATTCAAAAAGATTTTTAAAGATTTTTCTAAAAAATTTAGGAGATTTTGTAAAAATTTTAATAAACAGGCTTATTTTTTTTAGTTTTACATTTTTAAAAACGAAGTTATTCCATTTTTCCGGGAATTCAATATCCTTGAAAGATATATGTTCGTTTTGCAGGGAAGATTTAACATAAGGGAGCTGATTTAGATTAAAACCCATCATTTTTGAAGCTATTTTATCTATAGCTGAAGCTGATTCTCCAGCAAAGAGAATACCAAAATTTCTGGGAATTCCTGCAGATGGCCCATCTCCTTCCATACCCCAGATTCCATCAAGAATATTGAAAACGATATTTTCTTTTGCTGTATTATAAAGTTCGGAAATGACTGTGGAAAATTTTGTATTATCTGCATTGTCTCTGTGGTAATCTGATTTTCTTAATCCGGGGATTATCCCGTATATGTTTTTAATCGCTCCTGTATAATACGTTAGACTGTGAGTTTTATATTTGCCCACATTTATAACAGCATCAGCTTCCCAAAAATATTTTGAAGTTGTGAATGTATGATTAGGGGATGTTCTGGTTACGATTCCCCCTTCACTGAAATTTAAAAGTTTAATTTTATGCTTTTCAACTATTTTTATTATTCCGGTTTCTTCCCAGACTCTATTGACTTTTATTGAACCTCCGGGGCTGTCACCGATCCAGATTTTTTTACCCTTTTCTTTTAACAAACAGATTAGTGCTTCCAGAACTATAGGATGAGTCGTTATGGCTTTCTCGGGTTTATAAGGACCTAATAAATTGGGTTTTATAAGGATAGTTTTTTTCGTTTTCAATTTTTCCCAAAGGTCTATACTCTCAGTGGATTCTTTAAGAAAGGAGTATATTCTTTGAAAATCGTAATCTTGAATTTCTTCTATAAAGACTTTCATTTTTCTATTGAAAATGGTTATTTGAATTGCTCTATTATGGAAAAATTTCGATACGGATCAAAACTTTTTAGTGTTTCATGATCGTCTTCGTTTAGCTCTTCAGTTATTATTCTACTAAGAAGTTCACCCAAACCGGGACCTAACATAAAACCCTGTCCACACATTCCAATTACATTTATGAAGTTTGGGATTTCTTTTGATACGCCAACAATAGGAAACCCATCAGGTGTCATCGGATATTGACCGCGCCAGGTTCTGCGGACTTTCAAATTTTTCAAGCGTGGATATATTCCTACCATACGTTTTGAACATTGGGGAAGAAAGACTGAAGTTGCTTTATTATCAATCCCGAGAATTGGGGGTTCCGGAGTTATACAGAAAACAACCTGCCCTTCATTATTTTGGTAGAAGTAGAAATTAGCCGAACCTGGGGCTTTTCTCATATCAACGACCATGGGTCCGAAAAATCTTTCGACAGGTTCAGTGATTCCTGCTTCATGACTATCCGGAGTAATCGGAAGATCGAGATGAACCATTTTTCCAATTTCTTTTGCATAGTTTCCAGCAGCATTAATTACATATTCACAGGAATAGGAGTATCTATCTGTAATAATATCAGTTACCTGATCAGAGTTTGTTTTTATATCGATGACATTTTCGTTAAATCTGTATTCAGCTCCAAGTTCCAGGCTTTTGAAATAAAACGCATTCATAGCAAGCAAAGGTGATGCAGAACCATCTTCCCAGGAAAAGGTTGATCCTCTGAGATTTTTTTTCTTAATTCCCGGGACTAATTCTCTGTATTCTTTTGAGGAGATCCATTTAATTTTTAATCCAAAAGAAAGTTGTATCTTCATCAATTCTTTTAGTTTCAGTTCGTCTGTTTCAGAATAAGCCGGGAAACTGTAACCGTTGCTCAACCAGCCGATATCATCACCGAATTTCTCTTTCCAGGTAGAGAATATTTCAATACTGCGTTGACAGATCTTTATTTTACCAAAGTCGGAATGAGTAGCTCTTATACCTCCGATCGCTTTTTTATTATTAGCCTGTCCGGGAGAAGCAAGAGAATCAATAACCAGAACTTTCAATTTCTTTTGAGCTAAAGCCATTGCTGTGGGGACACCAACAGATCCTGCCCCGATAATAATAACATCATAAGATTTATTCATTTGTTCCTCCGTTATCACCGGCAAATTTTCCAAGTGGAACTTCAATGAATAACGGACGTCGAGTATTAAGCCCGATATCTTTCAAATCTACTCCTTCCTCACGGAATAATTGTTTAATTAAACTATCACAGGTTTTAGAACCACAAGGTCCCATTCCTGCCCGAGTAATGGCTTTTATTTGATTAAGATCCCGGATTCCAATTTTTATTAATTTACGAATTTCTCCGGCAGTTACCCTCTCGCATAGACAGATCATTTCATCATCTTTCAGTTCGTCAGGATTCATAGTTATTTTTTTTGGTTCTGAAACTTTTTCTTCCTGGATTTTAAAGGAAACAACCTTCTTGGCAATATCTTGAGGTACTTTTGCTTTAATAAGCTGAGTCCTATTATTGCTTTTAATATCAACAATTTCAATAACTTCATATTTTCCAAAAGAATTTCCATTAATATCATCACAGATGATTTTGTCTCCCTTCTCAATTTTGAAATTTTTCACTTCGTAAGGTAAAGTAACAATTGGAAAATCAGGGTCTTTTCTAAAATCAACCAGGGTTATAGCTAATCCGGGACAGATAGCTATACATTTTCCGCATCCCACACATTCCCCCTCAAAAA
>JAUXFF010000139.1 GCA_030620155.1 Candidatus Cloacimonadota bacterium
ATGAAAACCAGATGTTAACATTTATTTATGATAACAACAGTCTTTATTTTAGTTTAATTGATTTTCATGAAGATAATGATCAGATTGTAATTGATAATATTTTAACTGAAGCTATTATTTGTTGGATCCCACATATTAAAACAATTGAGTATTTTAACGGTTATTATTTTATATCATTGGTTCAAAACTTTTTTAAAATTGATACAAATGGAGTCCTAAGTTTATTACCATTTATTTCATGGAATTTTTTTAAATTTGATAGTAAACTATGGGGTATAGTAAGCGAGAATCGAGAGAATTGTAGGTTATATTACACCGATGATGGAAATGATTGGTTCCCTTCACTTTCAATAAGCAGCGGAATCAATTTAATTGAAATTGATAATTATTTAATTGGATACAAAGATAATAATATTTTTGAAATAGACCTTGAAAATGTAGAAGTATATTATTTAGATAATTCAGGTTTGATAAATAGTGAAATAACATCAATAAATGTGTTTAATGATTATATTTATGTTTCAAGTTTAAATGGATTGTATTACAGAGATTATTCAGACTTTTTCAAAGGTAAATCTACTGAACCACTTGATAGTAATTCAATGGAACTTACAATCTCAGGTGATGAATAATGCAACGTCTAACTCTGGGTATGAGGATGGTTCTGCAGTGAAAAAATTTATTTATAAGTTTAGGTTGAGTTGTGTTGCGTGAATACTGTATCGTTCGATGAACGATTCTCGCAGCACGCGGGGGAATGTTAGTGATAGAAATAGAACTTAATAAAGGTGTGAAATGAAATTATATTTATTTCTTCTATTTTTTTTAATAACGTCATGCAGAGATTCTCAACAGACTTTTTTTGATACATATTACCATTTTCAAAATTATGAATTTGAAGAAAATATTGTTAATTTATTTGATTTCAAAACAATAACAGAGTGTGACTCTTTTATTTATGATTATAAAAAGTTCGATTCGTATTCTTTAGTTATTCCATTTGAAAATAAAATTGTACCAGTAAAGCTATATTCATACAAAATAAGAAGGTTAAAAAATACTTATTCTGGCAGAGTAAAGCTATATTTCTGTGAAATTGATTTTTTCCTACCAAACAATGAAAATCTCATCAAGTACAAAGATAAAATAATAGAATGGAATGAAATAGAAAATATTTTATTTGAAATTTATAAAAATAAGAATATCAAAGATATATATTTTGCTTTGGAAGAAAATATTAATCAAGAACAAATTCAAAAGTTGTTTGATGTGATATTGAAAGGATATAATAAAGCTCTTGATTATAAATCTCGGAAATATTATAAAACTGAATTTGATAATCTCAATCTTGATAAAAAAGAGATACTAATGCGGAGAGGAACTGAATTTAGGATTGGGAAACCTTTGCCAAAAAAAATAAAACCTCAAGAAGGTTTTAAAAAACCGATAATTCCAATAAAAAAAGATTAAATTTTATGAAAGTAAAAAATTATGAAATGCTAGATAAAGGAGATATAAATCATATGAAAAATTTAATTAGTGTATTCATTATGTTATTAATTGTTTATGGTTGCAGTAACTCAACAGCACCTGATGAAAAGCCTATGGTTACAATTGAAATTTTACAAAACGGTTTAATTCAAGAGACGTTTATAGTTACTGAAGAAGAAGATGGTGATATTTATCCAATCTATTTTGAAGAACAACAAATCGGAGAATTAGAAATTTATATTACTGAACGTATCACTTACCCACCTGATGAAGAAATAATTATTTCTTTCCATACGATAGCACGTAAGAATGGCAATTATACAAAATTTGCCGGAGTAAGTCATTTTGATACTTTAAGAATTGATTACCAGCAAGATTTTGATATAATTAATGAGAATTTGAATTGTGGTACAATGTATGATCCTTATGACGGATTCATTATAAATGCCCGATTTTCTGTTTGGAAAGATTCAGTTTTTATTGATTCGCTTTTTACTGATGATCTTGGAAGATTTGAAACTGAAATAGAAGCAGATGACTATTTGTTGAAGGCTGTAGTAATGGGGGAATCCTTTGAAACTGAATTTCAATTGATCGAAGGATATTCCGATTATTTCTTCCCCAATTACTATATACTTGATTCTAAACCGAATATTTATCTTTATCCACAGTTTACAATTGAATTAGACTTAAATATCTCATTTCCACATACAGGGAAAGTTGTTGTTTCTATACCCGAATACCCTGAACAATGGAGAAATTTACAAATCGAACCTGATGGAAAAATCAATGAGCAATATAATTACTTATTTTATGAGAGTATTCAGCCAAATGTCTTCCAAAAAACAAAAGGATGGGTAGTAGAACTTGAAAATTTAGAGGACTTCTTTAAAAAAAATTTGCAGAAATCAGGTTTTAATCAAACTGAAATCAATGATTTCATTGAACATTGGATTCCAATATTGATCGATTCCCAATATTACGCAATTTACCCACAATATAATAAACAACTTGATCCTCTTATTCAGCTTAATTTTTCAAAACAACCTGATAGCATTTTAAGATTAACTTATTTTGTTGAAAAACTACACTCAAATGAAATTGAATTAGAGAAACCGGAAATCCCTTCTTTCGAACGAACAGGTTTCGTTGTTACTGAATGGGGTTTGATCTTTGATGAAAATGAATAGAATTACGACAACTAACTCTGCGTTTGCGGTTTCCGCAGCACACGTGTAATGTTAGCAGCAACTTATAAAGAAAGAAGTAGAGAGAGATGAATTCAAAAAAGATCATAATTCTTTTAATACTTATTATGTTTTACTCTTTTAGTTTTTGCCAGGATTACTGGGAATCAATTTTTAGTTATGAGGAGAATATTCATTGTCTCGCAATTAATTCCATTGGCTATTTATTTACAGGCACATCAAATGGAGTTTTTCGCTCTGTTGATAATGGAATAAGTTGGGATCAAGTTCTTTATGTAAACTATACTAAAGGTATAGCAATCAATTCTCAAGACCAAATATTTGCCTCTCCAGCACCTTTATATCTATCTACAAGTAATGGAAACTATTGGGATCAACTGAATTTATATTACTTATATGATGTAAAAAATATAACAGTAGATACAGAAGATAATATATTTGTTGGTTTCTGGGGAGGAATATGTAAATCTAGCGATAATGGAACAAACTGGGAATTAGTTCTATCTTTATCTGATTGTGAAGTAGTAAACTCTATTGTTGAGAATTCAGAAGGAGTATTATTTGCTGGTACAATAAACTTCATTGCTGAGGGTGGTGGAGTTTATCTCTCAACAGATCAGGGTGATAGCTGGGAACATATTGGATTGGAAAATGAATATATTTCCTCTTTAGCGATAAATTCAAATGACGAGATATTTGCTGGTAGCCGTGGAAATCATTATGAGGGTATCGGTGGTGTTTTCCGCTCTTCCGATAATGGAGAAACCTGGACTGAGTTATGTGATGATGCTTTAGTAACTTCTATTGCCATAGATTCCGAAGATAAGATTTTTATCGGTTGTTCATTTCTGTATTATGGTGCTGTTTGGGTATCTGAAGACAATGGTGAAAACTGGCAACTTATAGAATCAGATTTAATAGATATTTATACTTCTATCGAATTTTTACTAATTTCAGAAGATAATTATGTATATGCAATAAGTTATGAAAACATAAATCATATTTACCGAAGTGTTCAACCAACAGGTGGGATACATGATTATACAATACAGGAAATTAAGAATATTAAATTAAATAATTACCCCAACCCTTTCAATCCTTCGACAACGATTTCTTTTCAATTTAGCAACGACCCTGGTATGCACCAGGGCAGGCAAAACCAATCCCAGTTATACAACGGGGCAGGCAAAAACGAACTGACTGAATTGGTAATCTATAACCTGAAAGGACAGAAAGTGAAAACCTTTGATGTCACCCTGCTTGCCAAGCCGACTTGTCTGGGCGTATCCGGCAGCTGCCGGAGAAGACTGAAGCTGGGCGAAGGCTGGAGCGGAGTCGAAGGGTGTCAGGGAACAGTCACATGGAACGGAACAGACGATAATAACAAACCAGTCAGTTCAGGAATCTATTTCTACAAATTGAAAGTAGGTGATTTTCAGAAAGTTAGGAAGATGATCCTCCTACGCTAAAGCTATGGAGGATAAATAAGCCTTATTAAATAAATCAGGAGATTATTATGAAATTTCTATTTTCTGTTTTCTTTGTCATTGTTATTGTTTCTTTTCTGTCTTCAACTATTATAAACATACCTGCGGACCAACCAACAATTCAGGAAGGGATAAACGTAGCAGTAGATGGTGATACTGTTCTTGTACAACCTGTAACTTATTATGAGAACATAAATTATAATGGAAAGAATATTACAGTGGCTTCATTATTTATTACTACTCAGGATTCTGTCTATATTACTCAAACTATCATTGATGGGAATTATAACGGTTCTGTTGTAATTTTTTCTAATGATGAAGATTCCTCAGCAGTATTAAACGGGTTTATCATTAGAAATGGGTATCATGAAGCTTTCCCTGAGAACTATGGTGCTGGAATTTTATGTAATCATTCCAGTCCAAGTTTGGTAAATGTTATAATTACAAATAATTCTACTCCTTGGGATGGTGGAGGGATTTACTGTGGTTATAATTCCAATCCTAATCTCACTAATGTCACAATAACAGGTAATGATGCTTATCGTGGTGGAGGGATTTACTGTTTTAGTAATTCTAGTCCGAGTTTAGAAAATGTTACCATAAGTGAAAATACTGCTTATCATGATATATTTAGTGCTGCTGGCGGTGGAATGTACTGTTATAATAATTCCAGTCCGAGTTTAACAAATGTTTCAATAACAGATAATTCTGCTTCAGATACTGGCGGTGGAATGTACTGTTATAATAATTCCAATCCGAGTTTACAAAATGTTACAATAACGGGTAACTCTGCTTTTTATGGTGGTGGCATTTATTGTGTTGAGGTCTATCCATATTTTAATGTGGAAAATAGATGCAATATTTATTTGAATAATATTATAGATAGTAGGGGTTATGGTGCTGATATTTTTGCATTAAATTGTGATACTATAAATGTTATTGTTGATACTTTTACTGTATTGGCTCCAACTGATTATCATGTATCACCGATATGTAGATTCACATTTGACATTCTAAATGGGATAGACACTCTGATAAATTCGGATATTTATGTATCAGTCGACGGTGATAATTCTAATATAGGAACCTCCCCGGATGAGCCATTTAGAACAATAAGATATGCATTATCAAGGATTTATGCTGATAGTGTAAATCACAACACTATTTATCTTTTACCAGGTATTTATACTACAGATACAAATGGAGAAATATTTCCTCTTGAATGGAGTAATTATGTATCACTAGAGGGATTTGAAGAAGAGGAGACAATATTGGATGCAGCTTATTTAAGCGGAGTTATGAGATTTAGTTATGTAAGTGATGCGAAAATAAAAAACATAACAATAAGAAATGGTTTTGTTTCTTGGTTTGGTGGAGGAATTTACTGTTATGATTCAAGTCCCAGTTTTATTAATATTACAATCACGAGTAATTCAGCTGGTTGGTCTGGTGGTGGTATTTGCTGTAGTGGTAATTCCAATCCATGTTTGGAGAATGTTACAATCACTAATAATTCATCTGATAACATTGGTGGAGGAATTTCATGTTGGTGTTCGCATATAAATTTAGAGAACGTTTCAATAATAGGTAATTCTTCTTTGTATGGAGGTGGGATTAGCTTTTATGAATCAAGTTCTTGTCAAGTAAATGTAACAATTACAGATAATTCTGTTTCCAATGATGGTGGTGGGATTTACTGTTGGGATTCCAGTCCGATTTTGGAGAATATAATAATAACAGGTAATACTGCTTCTGATGATGGTGGTGGAATTTATTGTAATGGTAATTCAAATCCAATTTTAGTCAATTGTATTCTCTGGAATGACTTACCACAAGAGATTTATTTTTCTGAAGAAGGAGATCCTAATTCAATCACTATATCATATTCAGATATTCAAGGTGGAGAAGCAGGAATTGTCACAAACAATAACGGCGCAGTTAACTGGCTTGAAGGTAATATAGACGAGGATCCATTATTTGGCGGAACTGGAGGACATCCTTATTCACTTCTGGAAGACTCTCCTTGTATCGATGCGGGAATACCCGATACTACAGGATTGAATTTACCTCCCTGGGATATAATCGGTAACATGCGAATCTGGGATGGAAATGGTGATGGAACTGCTATCATTGATATGGGAGCTTATGAATACGGAGCTCCTCCTTATGTAAATGTAGATGATAGTCAATTGTCAATTGTCGATTTTCAATTGTATAATTACCCCAACCCTTTCAATCCTTCGACTACAATATATTTTACCACAGAGAACGCAGAGACTTGTCCGCCGTGGCGGATTTTAATTTACAATATCAAAGGACAAAAAGTAAGAGAAATTCCCATCATCACACCCTCTCCCTCTCACACCCTCTCTGTTACCTGGGATGGAACAGACGATAATAACAAACCAGTCAGTTCAGGAATCTATTTCTACAAGCTGAAAGTAAGTGGCAAAAATGAAGCAGTGAAGAAATGTTTGTTATTGAAATAGTGCCAAATGTCCCCCCAGTTTGATTATATTATAATTAGACGGTTAA
>JAUXFF010000195.1 GCA_030620155.1 Candidatus Cloacimonadota bacterium
AACTGCTTTAAGCAAAAAAAGGTTAAGAAATGTTATGTTACCAAAAACAGATATAATTCTTAACCCATTTAAACATAAGTACGGAGTAAAAGACTTTTTTGAGCATTTCTCCCTGAAAATCGAATCTCCATCAATTTCTTTTCTTCAGGATATTCTAAATTGTTATATGGTTTTTCCTTATGAAAATATCAGTAAGATCATTAAACTGAATGAAGAGAACAAATCAAATGAGTTAATACGATTACCGGAAGAAATCATTAATGATCATAAAAATTATAATCTGGGTGGAACCTGTTTTTCATTAACTTTCTTCCTTCAATCAATTTTAACTCTTCACGGATTTAAGTGTTATCCTGTTATGGCAAATATGCGCAATCGACCAAATGTTCATTGTGTTTTGATTGTAATATTGAACAACTCAAAATATCTTGTAGACCCCGGTTACCTGTTAACTTTGCCAATTGAATTGAAATTCAATAACCCGATCGTTTGTTCTACTTTTTATTCAAATATTGAACTGATTTTTAATAGGAAGGATAAACATTTTCATCTTTATACATCTGATAGGATTCAAAAAAAATGGCGATATTGTTTTCAGGATCGTTCTGTTTCTTCTGAAAATTTCCTGCGATTCTGGGAAAATTCTTTTTACCAGGGCACTATGCATGGTATTTGTCTAAATCAGATTCGGGGAAATGAAATGTTTTATATCCATAACGATTATTTCCAAATTACTTCTATAAAAGGTAAACAGAAAACACGAATTAAAGAGAATTATCACTCAATTATCAGGGAAATTTTTAGTATTTCTCCTGAGCTTGTTGAACAGGCACAGGCAGCTATTTCTGGAAATATTAAAATAAAAAAACCAATAAGTTTTTTTGAAAGTAACGAATAAAATGAAACCAATTGAACCAAGACCTGTTAAGTTGTTTTGTGGAATTTTATATTGTGAAAAAAGTATTTTACAGAAAGCTGTGAAATTGTTAACTGACAGATTTGGGAATGTAGATTATAATAGCAGTTCTTTTCTTTTTGAAGTAACAGATTATTATGTGCAGGAGATGGGGGAACCGATTTTCCGAATTTTTTATTCATTTGAAAATTTGATAAATCCTGCTCAATTAGTTCAAATAAAACTTGAGTGCAAAGAAATCGAAGATAAGCTTGCTATTGCAGGAAAAAGGAAAGTGAATCTTGACCCGGGTTATATGGATTATGATAAAATTGTTCTTGCTTCGTTCAAATACAATGCTCAAAAGGTCTATCTAAATAAAGGGATTTATGCGGATGTGACAATGTATTACAGGAAAGGTAGATTTATTCTGTCAGAGTGGTGTTTCCCGGATTTTAAAAATGGGATTTATGAGAAAGATTTTTTAGAGATTAGAGCAAGGTATAAAAAGCAAATAAGATAGATTTAAAAATAGATGCGAATTTTTTAGGATGTATTAATATCTCCTGGTTTGCGCTTTGTATTTTCTTTGTTCACCATTTTTAAAAAAATCAACTTGACTTTAAAACTTGTTAGTAACATAAGAACTCTTATTGATATTCAGATATTAGACAGGAGAAAAAGTGAATTTCCAGGATATAATATTAAAATTGCAGCATTACTGGGCAGAAAATGGTTGTAATATTTTACAACCACATGATGTGGAAATGGGAGCAGGAACCTTTCATCCTGCTACATTCTTCGGGGCTTTAGGTAGTAAAGAGACAGCTATAGCTTATGTTCAACCAAGTAGAAGACCAAAGGACGGCAGGTACGGGAAAAACCCCAACAGACTTCAACATTACTATCAGTTTCAGGTTATAATTAAACCCTGCCCTGATGATATTCAGAATATTTATTTAAGAAGTCTGATAGCTATTGGAATCGAGATTGAGAAGCACGATATTCGATTTGTTGAAGATGATTGGGAATCGCCAACACTGGGTGCGATGGGACTTGGCTGGGAAGTATGGCTTGATGGAATGGAGATATCACAATTTACTTATTTCCAGCAGGTAGGTGGCATAGATGTGTTTCCCATAAGCGTAGAATTAACATACGGACTGGAAAGATTGGCGATGTATATTCAAAATGTGGATGATTTCAAAGATATTAGATGGAATGATAAAACGAAATATGGAGATTTTTTCTTAGATAAAGAGATCGAATTTTCCGAATATAATTTTAAAGCTGCAGATGTTAAGTCTCTTTTTGAAATTTTTAAAGATTATGAACTCCAGGTAACAAAGCTGATTTCTGAAAAATTAGTATATCCTGCTTATGATATAGTTTTGAAATGTTCACATATCTTCAATCTTCTGGATGCCCGTGGAGTTATCAGTGTTACGGAAAGAGCTGCCTATATTGGCAGGATCAGGAAAATGGCAAAGGAATGTGCAATACTTTATATTGATAAATATGGGGAATAAAAAATGAAAAAGAGAGAGCATTTAAAGACAGTTGATATCCTTATTATTATTCTGATTCTCGGTTCCCTCTGGGGACTTTCGGAAGTGATTGTGAATGGCATAATCCAACAGACAGGAATACCATATCGATCCGGTATTTTAATCGGTGTAGGTATGGGATTAATGGGAATCTTTGTAGGAATTTTTAAGAGATTTTCATTCTTAATTGGAATCGCATTGGTAGCGATTCTGTGTAAACAACTTGTTGTACCTATTCTGGGTGTCTCAATAATGTGCAAAGCTAATTCCTGTCTTGCTGTAATTATAGATAGCCTTGCACTCACGGGTGCAGCAGTTCTTGTTGGTCATAAAATGTATAAGAAGCCGAAGTACAGAATAATCGGAGGTTTGGCTGCAGGATTATCTGCAGGCGTTGTTTTTTATTTTGTTGGAATGAAGACAGCACCATGTCCGAGTCTTTTAACATTTGCCGGACTGCAAGGTTTTGGATTATTTCTTCTGAATAAATGTCTTGTCTGGATGGTCTTCTCAGGAATATTTTTCCCTGTTGGATATATACTGGGAAACAGGCTAAAAGATATAGTTTTTGTTATTAGAATTAAGAAGCCTTTATTTTATTATGCTAGTTCAGTAACACTTATTGTTTGTTGCTGGTTAGCAGTTGCTTTCGCTATTGCTGCGGGATATTGATTTATCAAGATATAGAGGACATAATTCAGGAATCAGAATTGGGAATTTGTTATTATTGATATCTCGTATAGCCTGATTAAGTAATCTGAGCATGTAGAAGGATATGGGTAGATAAAAATAACCTATTTAATCTTTGATCAATTCTCGTTATGAAGTTACTATTTATCCCTTTAGCAGGAATTATTTTATATTAAGGAGCTTATATGCGACCCAAAGTAAAATTCTTAACTGATGAACTCATTAAAAAGATAATCGATGAAGCAATAGAAATACTTTGTAAACTCGGTGTGGAAGTCAACAATCAGAATGTTTTATCTTTACTTTCGGATCATGGAGCAAAGATTGAAAAATCAAGGGTTTATTTCACAGAAGATATTATTCGGAAGGCTTTAAAAACTACGCCGGGTTCATTTAAACTTTATGATGTAAATGGAAAAGAAACGAATGATTTTTCAGGATATAATGTCCATTTCACTCCCGGTTCCGCTGCGCTTCATATTTTGGATCATCACACCAGAGAGATTCGCAATCCTACAACAGGTGATTATATAGAT
>JAUXFF010000229.1 GCA_030620155.1 Candidatus Cloacimonadota bacterium
CGTTATAAAGATAGAAAATAAATTATTAATAATCTAATGGTAAAATTATGAATTACATTCGTATTTTTCTTATTACAACTGTTTTGTTCATTAGCTGTAAATCTGATAAAAACCCAATAAATTCAGATTCTCAAACTCCTACTGTAGAAATTATATCTCCAGCTAATCAAGAGGTAGTCAGCGAAATTGTAGCTATCCAATGCCATATCGTTTCTGCTTACAAAATCAGTAAAGTCAGGATTAAGGTTGATGATGAATTTTTGCAACAGACTTTAACAGAAGAACCTTTTCAGTTTAATTGGAATTCACTGAATTATCCGGATAGTTCATTCCATATTATAAAAGCAATTGTCGAAGATATAAACAGAAATGAAGGGATAAGTGATTCAATTATAGTTATGGTTGATAATAGTTCAGCATCCCCTAATTCGACTAAAATTATATCAGCAAATATAAATGATTTGAATATAGAAGTTATCTGGAATAAGGCTCAAGAAGATGATTTTTTTTCATATACAGTTGAGCAATCAACGGATTCCACTTTTATACAGAAAACAATTATATATAATACATATGATAAAAATGATACCAGTGTTGTCCTGTTAGATATCTTTCCAATAATTCCGCATTTTTTCAGCATTGTGGTTACTGATTCTGTAGGATTAAAATCATTCAGTGATGTATTTGAATCAGAAGTTGCGCAGGAACCTGAAGGTCTAAATATAACTGATGTCACTTATAACTTTGATAACATGTCTGTTGCCTGGGAAAAAACATCCCTTAAAACATTTAGTAGTTACAATCTATTATATTCCATATCACAAAGCGGCCTGAAAGATACCATTGCTATTATTAATGAATCTTCAAATACATCATATGTACTAAATGATTTTGATCCGACACGAGAGAACTGGTTTTGGATTTGTGTAGAAGACAGATGGAAAAGGCAGGCTACTGGGCAGGGTATGTCCAATCAAATAGATCCTTTTCCAGAAAGTGTTAATATTAATTCTATATTATATAACAATTCAAAATTTATTCTTAACTGGGAAAAGAATAATGATGATGATTTTATAAGCTATCAATTATTGGAGTCAGATAACATCAACATGGAAAATCCAGATGTCGTCTTCACCTCAGGTGATCAAATGAGTACATCAACAACGCTTTCAGGAATCACTTATGAAGAAGAAAGATATTATCAAATGCAGGTTGTAGATTATTGGGAACAAATTTCCACAGGAGGAACAAAAAAAGGTTCGGCCCTATATAAAATTGCATATGTTGCAAATCAAAATGGAACAGATCAAATTTATTGGATGAATGAAGATGGTAGTGAGCAGGAAAGAATAGTAAAAAGCAGCACTGTTTTTAAAGGATCACCCATTTGGTCACCGGATTTAACACGTATTTACTATCAGATGGGAACATCGGATATTAACCTGTATTCTATTACTACTGATTTTATTTCCAATAAACAACTAACACATATGACCGGATGGAGCAGAGATTTGGTAACAACAAGTACAGGTGACTATCTGGTATTTCGTAATAACAAAAGTCTATATAAAATGAATATGGAAGGGGATGAATTAACTCAGTTAACCGAAGAAAACGGTTTGATATTGTGGCCAGACATTTCACCAGATAATCAACAGGTTGTATGGGCCGTACAGGATGATGGTTGGCATATCAAAATAATGTCGTTAGATGGCTCAAATAAAAGACTATTGACTTCTAATTCGGGTTGGGATGCCAGAATACCTAAATTCTCGAATGACGACCAGCTTGTATATTACTGGGCCCGAAATCAGGAAAGAGGCGTACTATCAGATATTTTTTCAGTAGATATGAATGAAAACGAAGTCAATATCACAAATCATGATGAACTGTTAGGCTACACAGATTATTTTGATATTTCACCTTCAGGGAAATATATTGTCTATGATTTGATCCGCCCGGATGAATCAGAAATTATTTTATTGGATTTGCATAACGGTATGAAGATGCGTTTATCAGCATCTCCGTCAGATAGAGATCATCAACCCAAATTTTCAAATGATGGATTATGGATATTTTTTACTTCAGGGCACTCTGGGAGTATTGATATTTATAAAGTAAATTTAGAAGGGACAATTATTCATCAATTGACAAATGATTCAAATGATAATTATCTCCCATCCCCTCAGCCAATTTTTATCAACTGATAGATTAGGATTGGAGCTTTATAACAAAGCAATTAACCCGACCAAAAACGCGTGCGCGTTTTCGATCGGGAGTATGGGTGAGTCAAAAATCGTTAACGAACTGAATATTTTGGTTTAGGTTTTTGGCGGGTTATCGCCAGCGTTATACACTTAATTCGAAAATATTATGAACTTAGATACGCTTCAAAAAC
>JAUXFF010000133.1 GCA_030620155.1 Candidatus Cloacimonadota bacterium
ACCTTTTTAAATTATAGACAAATATACATAAAAAAATCACCTAACCAACAAACATTTGTTTACCGCTTTTGTTTTACCGTTTATACTTAACCGGTAAAAATAAGTCCCTGAGTTTAAGGTTTTACCGGATTCATTCTTGCCATCCCAAATAATTGACGATTGTCCTTTCCCGAGAGAAGATTCGGGACTCAGGATGACAGGAAATGTTTTGATTTTTTGACCGTTGAAATTATAAATTATTATCTCTGCGTTTTTTGTATTTTCAGGGAGAGAGAAAGAGATAGTCGTTGTGTGTTTGAACGGGTTGGGGTAATTTGAAAGGTTAATGTTTTCAGGTTTGTTATAATCAGAAGGAATGTTGGTGAATTCACAATTTGTAACATACCAAACCTCGTAATCATTACTTCCATAATAACCTTCTAAATAGGTTATATGGCAATTATACAAAGAATCTATACACAATGATATATCCGTAGTATGTTCATCATTGCCGGTTAATTGTTCAATGTCTTCAAAATTTCCTGAAATATTATTCACATAATATAATTCATGTGAATTTGTAGTTCCAAAAACTCCACCGGTGTATGCAATATGAACATTATCTGTATGATCCAATACTAAAGTCGTAGGTCCATTCACACTATTATTTGTTGATATCACCACAGTTGAATCAAAACTTCCACCAACATTATTAATATAAAAAACACCACCATGATATCCGGCATAAGAAATATGAATATTATTTGAAGAATCTATTCCTATTGACGAGTGCCAGCGAATTGTTCCTTCACTTATTATTTCTAATGGATCAAATGAACCGGAAATATTGTTCGTATAGATAATATTAGCTCCGTTTTCAAATACAAGATGAACATAGCCGTTATTGTCTAATGCAATCGATGGTCTGGTATAATTAGTTCTGGTTCCAAATGTTATTTGGATTGGGGTCCCAAACATTCCACTTTCGTTATTAACATAATATATATCCCAGTTTCCATATTCATAGTATCCGTATTTATAAACAACATGAATGATACCTGCTGAATCGATAGCAAAACTTGAACGTTCGGGAACAAAGACTCCGATATCCGTCGATGTAAAACTTACCTGTATTGGTTCACAAAAATCCCCATTTATGTTGTGTATATAAAATTCTTCATAATCATTACCATCATATCCTTTAAAGACAATATGTGCATAATCAGCCTGGTCGAATTTTATACATGGATAAAGATCTTCCGTGCTATTGTTGGTAACTATTACCGGAGTTCCGGTAATTTCATTTAAATAGTAAATATCATAGTCACCATCGTCATTTGAGCTCCATGCAAAATTCGGATTTTCATAAGAATCCAAAGCTATTGAAGGCATACTTTCTGCATAATTATCGTCGGTGAGTTGAATACTTGTCCAATCAGCAAATACAAAATTTGCTAACAGAAAGCAAAATAATAATAAAATACTTTTGATTTTTTTCATTATTCCTCTGTTTTTATTATTTTAAAAGTAGCATTCGTTTAGTCTCTGAATATTGATTTCCCACTTTTAATTGATAGAAATAAATACCTGATGAAACTGGTCTTTCGTTTTCATCGGTGCCATCCCAGATAACTTTTTTCGTTCCCAAACCCCTGTTTGGGAATGTATCCAGCTGTTTCACTTTCTGTCCTTTGATATTATAAATTATTATTTCTACATCCTTTGCCTGTCCGGGCGTAGTTGAACGAAGCCCGACATCCTCTGCAGTGAGATTAAATAAGATTGTAGTTATTGGGTTGAATGGATTGGGGAAATTACCAAGAAGTTCTGTAACCTGGTTCATAATATTATCATCTGCACCTGTTTCCGGATATAATGCAAAATCAACTGTAGTCGTTTGATTCTCCAGTACAATTACATCATCGATAGTGAGAATATAATATCCTTCTGCCATACAGGTCAAACCATTGTACATACCAACAGGGATGTTTTCCAATAAATATGTACCATCATATCCAGTTGAATCGGATAAACTTCCGAGGGTAACACAAGCTTCTTCGATTGGTTCACCGGAATAAAAATCGGTTACAACTCCATCAATATTTCCAACCGGTAATAAATCTTCATCCTGGAAGATAAGGAATGCAGAATCGGTGGTAACGAATAAATAATTATTCTGCACAGCAACATTATAAGAACATCCGGGAATTGGATATTCTTCTAAAATGAAAGGAACTTCAGGGTTAGAAATATCGAACTTCAGTAAATTATATTCAGCAATATAAGCATAATTACCTGAAATAGCAATTCCCGTTGCACCGGTTACATCATCATAAGTACAAATAATTTCAGGGTTATTAATATTGGTAATATCTACGATCTGGAAATGCTGATCACAAACAAGATATAATAGATTTTCTCGAATAACAAGATCTCTTGCATAATTACACACAGTTGTTATGGTAGTTATCAATTGCGGGTTTGAAGCATCACTTACATTTACTACCCATAAAGTATAAACACCATCTCCAGCAATAAAGGCATATCCGTTATCGACACAAATCCTGAGAGCATTGTCGCTGAGATTTAAAGAACCTTCCAAGGAAGGATTTAACGGATCCTGTAAGTCTAATATTTTAAGAACATCACTATCCAAAATATATACTAATGTATCTTCCGCATAAATATCTTTGGCAGCAGATGGATATTCTCCGGCAAATTGCGGAGCATCAGGATTGCTAACATCGATCGTAATAAGCGTAGATGTCCAATCGATCAAATCTTGCATAAAAACATAATTTTCTTTTACATCGAGATTATTGGGCATTGCCCAGAGATCCATTACATATTCTCCCCTTAAAAAGGGATTTTCAAATTCACTAATATCAACTATCTTTAATCCTCCAGGAACTGAATAAATTTCACCAATATCTGCAAGGTAAGCAAAGTCCTGATTTACTTTTACTTCCTGAAGCCAGTACGGTCTTTGCAGGTTTCCCTCCAGAAATGTGTTGGATGGAACTTGAACGTTCAATATTTCCAGGAAGGATGTTTCAGATGAAAACAGATAATTTCCATCAAGAAATAGAGATCTCACATTATCCATTGTAGAAAAACTCTGAGCAATGAACGGAGAATTTAAATTTGAGATATCGATAACATCCATATTATCTGATGCAATAAAAGCATAGCTCCCTTCAACTTTAACATCGTATGCAGAACCGGATGTTTGAACATGTGATTTGAAAACAGGATTCAACGGGTTATTCACATCAACGATCTCAAGACCGTTATTATGATCTGCTATAAAAGCATATCCATTTGAAAATGCAACATTATTGCCATATCCCGGGGTGCTGTAGTTTGAAACGAAAACAGGATCTTCCGGAATTGTTATATCCAGGATAGTAAGTCCCATATTGCCTGTGTCGGAAATATAGGCATAATTTGCTTCAATATCTATTCCGACCGCTCCTGACAGCGGGTAAAAACCAATTGAATCCGGCTGGGCAGGATCTGTAATATTCAGGACCATTAAACCTGTTCCATCAACTACATAAAGAACAGGATCACATAAAAATAAAGTGTGAGCTCTTTGCAGAAGATATGTCGAAATGAGTTCTATATTGTTTATATCAACAATTCTTACGCCGTCTTTATCACCGATATAAGCATAGTTCCCTTCCACTATGATATCATTTGTGCCTGTTATGCCTTTACTTCCACAGGGAATGTATAACTCTGAAACAACTACTGGATTTGCAATATCGGAAATATCCAGGTGGCAGAGACCGTTATTGAATGAAGCCCACACATCGGTTCCTGTTGAAAATACATCGGTAAGTGCCGTCCACATACAGCTTCCCACATATTCGATGGTCTCTTCTCTGGCATTTCGATTTAGAAGATCACTGCCTGTTTTCCAACCATACGGGAATTCATTATTTACTTTCTTTTGGGAAATATCCGAGCTATCAGAAGCTATAATTACGGAAGTGAAAATGAAAAGAAATGAAAACAGAATTATTATACTTAACGATTTCTTCTTATTAAACATAATATTTTCTCCTTTTATAAAGTTAATTCAACGTCTCAAATGAATTCGATATTTATCAAACATTCTCTCGGTGTTTATCTTGAAATGACCGGGACACAAATATCCGATCAACCGAGATAGTTGATTGAATGGGGAATTGAGATTATCACAAAGTAGAACTTTATGTTACTTCAAAAGCAGCATCCTCTTTGTTTCAGAAATTTTTTCCCCAACTTTCAATTGATAGAAATATATTCCTGAAGTAACGGGTTGGTTATTTTCATCAGTTCCGTTCCAGATAACAGAATAATTTCCTGCTGAAAGCTGACCCGCTGACCCGCTGAAAAGCTGTTTCACTTTCTGTCCTTTGATATTATAAATTATTATTTCTACATCCTTTGCCTGTCCGGGCGTAGTTGAACGAAGCCCGACGTCCTCTGCGGTGAGATTAAATGAGATAGTTGTTTCTGGATTGAATGGATTTGGGTAATTAGTAAGTCCACACTCAGTTACACTGCAAGTAGAATTATAATCCTCATCAATGATTCCAACAAGTTCATTCTTGAGGATTTGAAAAGAACAATCGGTAGGAACATAAAGATGATCATTTGCATAAGTTAAACCTCTGCACCAGCCTGCAGTTTGAAAGAATTCCTCACGAAAAGGAGCATTAGGATTGCTCACATCTATTTCCAGGAAACCGCCTATCAGATTTGCAATATAGGCATAATCTCCATTAACATAAATGTTTGAATAACTGGAAAGATCATCATCAAAATATGATCCGACAATCTGGGGAGTATTGATAACACTGATGTCAACTATCTGAAGTTGTTCTTGAGAAACAACATAAAGTAAGTCTTCTACGGCATAAATCCCTGTTACTTCCCCGGCAGCAGTAAAAGATGTAACTATTTGAGGATTTAAACTTTCATTTACATCCACGATCCGTAATTCACCTGCAGAATCTCCAATAAAAGCGTATCCGTTATCTACATATATTTTACTACCATCTTCAGTACCGAGCGTTATAGAACTTATTAATGCCGGATTTGAGGGAACCTGCAGATCCGTTATCTGAAGAGTGTTACCCACCACAAGATATGTATATGGTTCACCTGCAAATAGATCCTCTATAGCTGCTGCATATTCTCCGGCATACACCGGTAGATCAGGATTGCTAATATCAACGATATTAACGAGATCATTCATGATATCCGGAATATATGCATAGTTATCTTTAACGGCAAGTATGGCACTGAACCTGGGAAATCCTATAGAATAATTTCCCCTGGGATATGGATTATAGGGATCACTTATATCGATAATATTAAGTCCACTATTAAACCAATCTCCCATGTCTACTATGTACGCAAAATCTCCTAAGACTTGTATTCCCCGCGAATAATAAGCTTCTATATCGATACTTCCTTCTAGTGCAAAGTTCAATGGATCTTGCACATCTTGTATTTTTATGGAATTGGAACCCACTTCAAACAACCTGTCTCCATTCATAAACAGATTTCCGCTTCTTCCATAGCTCACTGCTACAAAAGGAATTTCTGGATCAGACACATCTATTACTGCAATTTCAGATGGTGTAGACACAGATACAACAACGTATTGGGTATCGATCATTGCTACACGCATTACCGATCCGTCAAAATCAATATTTGAGACCAGGAATGGATTCAAGGGATCATATACATCCACTATATTAAAACCACTTGTACCGGAAGCCAGATAAGCATATCCGCTTTCTACAATAAGCTTGTTCGTACAACAAACATCGGTAAGCTCCGAAATAAAAGTAGGGTTTTCAGGAGTGGAAATATCGAGGATAGTAAGCCCCGCACCAGCTGTAGACGAAACATAAGCATGATTGCCGATTATATCGAGCCCAACAGCTCCTGCTTTCTCATAAAAGCCAATGGAATCCGGTTCGGCAGGATTATGTACATCCAATGTCCAGAAACCTGTCCCATCAACCACATAAAGATTATTATCGCTTAGATACAAACTATGTGCCCTTTTCAACGAGTACGTAGAGATAAGTTCCATATCGTTTATGTTAATTATTCTTACGCCTTCGTGGTCACCTATATAAGCATAGTCTCCTTCTAACAGGATATCATTCACACCCATTATCTGTCCCTGTTTTAAAGTGTAAAACGGGGTATAAAGCCTAGAAAGAAATTCGGGATTTGATATATCTGATATATCGATAAGCCAGAGACCGTCCTGGAATGAACACCAGACATTGTCACCGGTAACAAAGACGTCACTCATTCCCTGCCACATACAACTTCCAATATGCCCGATAGTTCCATTTTCCCTGGAATCTGCGGGTTCCACGAAATTTTCCGCAGGAATCACCCATCCATCCGGAAGGCTCTTGTCTTCTGTCATTCCCTCAACCGGAATATCAAACGCAAAGAGGTAAGTGGTGAGAAACAATATGAAAATTATAACGCTTTTTAATATTCTAAAATTACAATCATAATTAATCATTTTAATTACTCCTTTTTTACTAAATCTTTATCCAACAAAGATTTTAATGCATTTTTAATTTCATTCTTTTTAATTGAAATAAGGAAATCCTCTTGAGCTTGTATTGCCTTATAGATTGTTTTCTTATGATGGTAAATAAAAAATGAGATTACAGCAATGATTATTACGAAAACGATTATGATCCAAAATCTACATGAATTAAAACAACAATTATTTGAATTAAAAATAAAAAATTTAAATTTACAAATTATTGAGAACAAGAAATAAATAATTAAAAATGCTACTGAAAAAATTGGGACCCATAATCCTACAATATATCTAGAATCATAAGAATTATATTTATTTGATAGATTATTAATAAGTAGTTCAAAATGATCTGATAAATTATTGTTATTTGAATAAATTCCAATGTCTATTGCTTGTTGATAATATATATCTTTCATTTTATTTCTGGCTATCTTTTTCCCAGAATAATTTTCTAAATATTCATCAAGAGATATATCTTTATCTTTCCACCATCCTTTTACTTTATCTAATGTTTTTGGATGACAATTAAGTCCCTTAGATTTCT
>JAUXFF010000099.1 GCA_030620155.1 Candidatus Cloacimonadota bacterium
ATCCGTTTTCACACAGGCTGAAGGGTTTGGTAACGAGTTAAAAGAATTAATATTGTATCACAATCCGGCAATTGCCGGATTGTGTAAAGTCTCAAACAAAATTTATCCGCCTTTTAATCGCCTTTGACGATTTGGCGGAATGTTTGAGTTACATTGCAAAAAAACGGAGGAAAAATGAGAAAATTTATAGTTATCTTAATGGTAGTGTTGATTATGACTGCGACATTGACGGCTGAAGAAATCACAGGACTGCAAATTATCGAAAGTGTTTATAACCGTCCAACCGGACAAGATCAGGAAGGTGATCTGACAATGACACTTATCAATTCCCGTGGGGATGAACGGGTGCGTGAGATCAAACAATTCTTAAAAGATTTTGGCGATATGGAGAAGAAGATCATGTTCTTTCTCTCACCTGCCGATGTACGCAATACTTCATTCATGAATTGGAGTTATGATGAAGTGGGAAAAGACGATGATCAGTGGATTTATCTTCCTGCTCTTAAAAAAGTGAAACGCATTTCCAGCGATAGTAAAAGCGATTATTTCATGGGTTCCGATTTCACATATGATGATCTTGGCGATCGTCATCCATCATCTGATTCACACATAATATTGCGCGAGGAAACAGTTGATGGAGAAGATTGCTATGTGGTGGAAAGCATTCCCAAAGAAGAGGAATATATGTATTCCAGAACCATAACCTGGATCGTGAAAGATAAATGGATCGGAAAGAAAAAAGAATTTTATGATGAAGATGATGATCTGCTTAAAACGCTTACAGTGAAAGAAGTTGAGAAGATCAAAAATTATCTTATCATCACCTATTCCGAAATGCATAATGTTCAAAAGGATCATAAAACAACAATGATACTGAAAAATATCGCAATAGATACGGGGATTTCCGATAATAAATTTACCGAAAGAATGATGAAAAGAGGAATGTAAATTTGGAGTAAAATATCCGTGATATTTTATGCAACATCACCTCAGTGAAATAGAATATCTCGTTCCCAAAGCTTTAGCAGTCCGGCAACCGCCGGATGCCCTCTTTGGTAACGAAAACGGGTTCAGCGCATTATGTCGCTACGATGTAGCTAAATTCCATCTGGCTCTGCAACCGAACGCTTACGCATTCGGCTACAGATATATCGCTTCTACGAAGCTTGAAGAAGGAATATAGAATTAGAACCGCAGAGCGGTTTGATCTCTGTAACTCAAAGCGCCTGTCCCGTTAAATGCGTAGCATATTTAACAGGGGATAGCTTTGGGAATAACGAGAAAAAAATATAAAGCTCCGTAGGAGCGGAATAATCGTAAATGAATTGGAGGAAAAAATGAAACGAACAGTTTTAATAATAATGCTTTTAGTTTTTGCTTTCATGTTAGACGCTCAAATAATCCATCGTGGCTTTGTGCGAACTTATCTCGGGACACTTACAGAACAAGATGGAGAGTATTCGGTTTTGCAAAACACATTCGATTGGAAACTGGATTATGGAAAAGGTGATGTTGCCCTCTTTGTTAATCCTGTTTTCGATTACAATGCTCTGAATAATAATTTAGATATTTCACTTCGACAGGCATACATGGATATCTATTTTGATAATTTTGATCTGCGTATCGGAAAGCAGCAGATAATCTGGGGAAAGGCGGATGGCGTTTTCATTACCGACATCATTTCACCGCGGGATCTTTCGGAATTTATTCTACCCGATTTTGAAGAGATACGCATCGGGATAAATGCTGTTAAATTTGATTATTACCTGGGAAATTCTACTTTCGAAGCGGTCTGGATCCCAACTTTTCAACCTGCTGTTGCTCCTAGGAAAGGTTCAATCTGGTATATAAATATGCTGGATTTTATGATGCCTATAGTTTATGATTATCATAATTACGATGTTGGGAATAAACTTTCCGAAAGTGAAATTGCCTTAAAATATTCTTACCTGGGAAGTGCGATCGATTTTGAATTGATGGCTGCTTATATGTGGGATGATAACCCTGCGATGCATATCTTTCCGCAACCCGATACAACTCTTCTTATCAAAACGGAATATCACCGGCTTCCACTTGCAGGTGCAAGTTTCAGTAAAGCTGTGGAAGGTGCCATTGTGCGTGGGGAAGGAGCTTATTATTTTGAGAAGAGATTTGCAGCGGATGATTTTACTGTAAATGGTATCAGAGAAAAAGATTACGCTCATTATCTTATCGGTTACGATCATAACTGGTTTGGAGTGAATGTCAGCTTTCAATTTATTCAGGAATATATTCTGGATTACGAAAATGATATCCGCAATGATGAATTCTCAAACACAATGACTTTCCTGGTTATGGAAGATTTCCTGCGTGAAACTTTGCGATTGGAATTTTTCACATATTACGGCATCAATAATAAAGATGCCCTTCTGCGCCCGAAAATTACTTATGATTTTACCGATGGATTTGAAGTTCAATTGGGAGCAAATATCTTTATCGGTGAGGAAGGAAATTTTGGACAGTATAACGAAAATGATATGATCTATTTGAAATTGAAACTGAGTTTTTGATACCTGCAATTCTGCCCTGGTAATGTTCCTTGGGTAATTGTTTCATCTTTTATTTAATTTTTATTTGACAATACGTAATATTGAATTATATTGAAATAAAAAAAATAAGCACAGGGAAAAAAATGAAAAAAGTAGTTGTATTCAGCACACCAACCTGCTCCTGGTGCAGGAAATTGAAAAGCTATCTGAGGGAGAACAAGGTGCGTTTCACAGACGTTGATGTATCCCGTGATACAAAAGCAGCTCTTGATATGATACGGAAAACCGGGCAACAAGGTGTTCCGCAGATGTGGGTGAATAGTGTTCCTGTAATCGGTTTTAACAAACAAAAGATCGACAGGCTCTTGGAAATAAACAAAAGGAGATGAGCATGGATAAAAGAGTAATATTTATAACAGTTCTTGCTATTATTATTTCTTCCTGTTTAGCTGGTGGGGAGAAAACTATTAAACTGGAACATCTGAATATGGAAACGTTCAAACAAAATATTTTTGATTTTGAAAAGAATAGGGAATGGAAGTACGAAGGAGAATTGCCGGCTATTATAGATTTTTATGCTGACTGGTGTGCTCCTTGTAAAAGGGTAGCTCCTATAATGATAGAACTTTCTGAAGAATATAAAGATAAGATCGTTATTTACAAAATTAACACTGAAGATCAGCGAGAACTTGCATCTATGTTTGGTATTCGCAGCATTCCTTCTATTCTGTTCATCCCGGTTGAAGGTAAACCGCAGATGTTAACAGGTGCACTTCCCAAAGAGACTTTTAAGGAAGCTATTGAAGATATCCTGAAGGTTAAATAGATTCTTATACTTGCCAGGAAGTCTACCAGTTGATTGTATATCAGAAGTAGATGAAAAAAATATTGACCCTGATAATTGGGTTGATTGTGTAGCCTGTAAAGAGGTTTGTCTCAAGAGTTGCATTTTATCGCATCAAGAACAATTAAATTTAATTATTTATATAAAAACTGTTAAAATTGACCTAAGAATATGACTCGGGTTTTTCAAACTTGACCCGGGTTTCTGTTTGAACTTCTTGACATAAAAAGTCTTAACCTATTTTTTTCCAAAAAAGCTTTAAGGTTTAATAATGAATAAATATATTTTAGCAGGTTTTGTATTATTTCTTTCAACATTTTTACTTTCTCAAGACCTTAATGAGAAGAAAAAACATTTGGAAGACCTTAAAGATGAAATTTCCAAACAGGAAGAATTAATAAGGAAAACGGAAAGAAAAAAACAAGAAACTGAAAATGATTTAAAAAGCAAACAGAAAAAAAAGATAGCAGCCGATTCGAAGATTAAGAAATTATTCCTCTCTGAAGTTACAGCTAAGGAAAAATTGAATGAAACTATAAGTAAATTAAAAGTCGCTACTACAAAATTGGAAAAACTGAATTTACTCTGTGAACTGGAATTTAGCAAGTTGTTCATCTCACACTATACAAGTGTTTTGAATTCTGATAATAAAATAAATTGCCAGATATTAGCTTCTCTCATAAAAGATACTGTTGAAGAGATAAATTTATCAAGTGATCAGAAAACTTCTTTGGAAAATGCTAAAGAAAAAGATAGTAAACAATATGAGGATTTTGTCTGGTCCAGGATTGTTACCTCTGAGAAAAGTGCGAAATATTCTAATGAAATAAGTGAACTAGGTGTTGATATTTCAGAACTGGAGAAAGAGAAGAGAAATGCTAACGCAATTAAAGTACAGTTAGAAGAAGAAGCTGCTGCATTAGATGAATTGATCACAAAATTGCAATCAGATATCACAACAGAAATTTTCAGTTTTAAATTTTCAACTCCCAAGCTTATCTGGCCGGTAAAAGGTAAAATTATTCGTGGTTTTGGAGAACAGAGAAGTGATAAATATAAAGTTACGGTCATGAATGATGGTATAGATATAGGAGTAAAGGTAGGAAGTTCTGTTGTCGCAGTTGATGAGGGAATAGTAGCCTTTGCAGAATGGTATGGCGGTGCAGGTAAGCTGGTTATAATTAATCATAAGAATGGATATTATTCTCTCTATTCACATAATAGTGTTTTAATGGTCTCAAAAGGAGATAAAGTTAAGAAAAATCAGCAGATAGCCCTTTCAGGGAAAACGGGTTCTACTGATAAAGAATGTTTACATTTTGAAATCAGAAAAAGAGGAACTCCTGTTAACCCTCTCGATTTTTTGGAATAATGAAAATCTATAATAACATTACCAGTAGAAAATTTAAACGTTTTTTAGAAACGGAATGGAATCCTGATCTGACGTTCCTGCACCATACAGGAAATATGTACGGTATAGGATGTTCTGCATTCAGCATTGACGCATTAAAAAGAATTGAAAATCTGAAAAAGAGAACGGAAAAAAAAGGTTTTATCGTTCTTATCCCCGAATTAAGCTGGTTGGAAAGATACAATATTAACATTTCTTCACAGCAGAAAAGATTATTTCAACAGTATTGGCCTGGTAATATGTCTGCCATTTTAGAAGATAAAAAAAATATTTTCAAATCGGTTTCTGAGAATAATAAGATAGCTTTCAGAATTCCATCCAGTTCATTCCTGAGAGAGTTTTTAAATAAAATTGATATTACAATAATAAGTACAAGTATTAATAAAACAGGTGAAGAACCTTATTCAGATTTGAAAAAAATCATCAAGTATAAAAAATATTGGTTTGATTTCGGGGTATTACCGAGTGATAATATTAATAAAATTTCATTGCCATCTACAATTATTGATATCACAGGTAAAGAAATTCTCTGTTTAAGAGAAGGGGAAATAAAATTTGAAAATATCTTAAGAGCTTATCATAACCCTTTAATTTTATTTGTTTGCACTGGTAATATATGTAGAAGTCCGATGGCAGAATATCTAACTCGTAAAATGATTAAAGATGACCAACTACCTTTTATGGTGAAATCTGCAGGTTTTCTGGATATTAAGGCAGAGATATCTGTAAATTCAAATATAATATTGAAGGAACAAGGTATTGATGCACAGCAACATGTTTCCACTCTTATAAATAAAGAAATTATTTCCAATAGCTGGTTAATTCTAACAATGCAGGAAATCCAAAAAAAAAATATACTCGATATTGAACCGAATGCTTATAATAAAGTATTTACCTTATCTGAATATTGTGGAAAGGAATTCTGTAAACCTTCATGTGATATTGAGGATCCGTATGGTCTGGATATTTATTTTTATCGAGAAACTTTTAAAATGATTAAATCAAGAATATTAGCGTTAGTTAATAAATTAAAGAAGGAGGTAAAGTGAAAATGGGTTTTTTATTTTCAGGTTTATTTTGGGGCGTAGTTTTAGTGATTTTTGGATTGACAATTGTCATAAAAGCAGTTTTTAAAATTGATATTCCTATTTTTAGAATTGTTTTTGCTTTGGTGATTATTTATTTGGGTTTAAAAATGCTTTTTGGAGGTTTCGGTATACATAAAGGAACCAGTGTAATTTTTCATGAAGCTAAATTGAGGTCTTCTGGTAAAAATGGTGAGTATAATGTTATTTTTGGTGCAAGTGACATAGATCTTACAAATATTGATATTTCTAAAGAAAGTGTTTTTACTGAAGTAAATGTAGTTTTTGGTTCCAGTACTGTTTATATTGATGAAAATATTCCAGCTGTAATTAAAATAAGTACTGTTTTTGCCGACAGTAAATTGCCAAAAGGCAATGCAGGATTTTTCGGAGACTATGTATATAAGACGAAAAATTTTGTTGAAGACGAAAATTGCCTGACCCTTGAAGTGGATGTAGTGTTTGGGAGCGTTAGAATAATATCCAGATGAATAAAGAATTAATTGAGTTTATTGCTGTACTTCTTGAGAGAACATCGAAATACAATTTACATCTTATAGATGAAAAAGAAATAAATTATGGTGTTCAACTAAAATTTACCAGAGAAAATGATGAAATTCCTCTTAATATTTATTTTTCTAAGAAAAAAGGTATTTCTACTGTAATCGGAGGGTCACCTGTAAATAAACTGAGACCTGTTTTGCAAAAACTATTAGATAAGGAAATTACTCAAATAGGTTCTGAACATGATTGGGAAAAATGGGCAGGTACTGATGAGTCGGGTAAAGGTGATTTTTTTGGTCCTTTAGTAGTATGTGGGTTCATCTTGGATAAAAAAAAGGAATCTGAATTTAAGAATTTAGGAGTTAAGGATTCGAAAGACTTAAGCGATAAACAAATTGAAACAATTGCTAAAAAACTTTATAAATATAATTTCAATAATATTGAAGTAATCATTTTAAATCCTGAAAAATATAATGAACTTTATTTGAAATTCAGAGACCAAAATAAGAAACTTAATGAACTCTTAGCCTGGATGCATGGTCGTGTAATTTTAAACCTGAAGAGAAAACATAATTTTGAAGGAGCAGTTGTTGATAAATTTACTGGTAGCAATACTCTTTTATCATCTCTGAAAGATCTGAAAAAAATCAATCTGATACATCGAATAAAAGCTGAAGATGATCTTGCCGTTGCTTCAGCGTCGATTATTGCACGATATCATTTTTTATTGAGAATTAATGATCTTTCTAAAAAATTTGGTTTGGAATTTCCTAAAGGATCTTCTGAAAAAGTTATCGAAATTGGAAAAAAATTTGCTAAAAAATATGGTAAAGAGCGTCTGAGAGAAGTGGCAAAAACACATTTCAAAACTGTTAATCTAATATAGAGAATTAAAATGATTTTAAATTACAAAAGATTCACTCCTAAAATGGGGAAAGGAACCTGGATAGCACCTGATGCAACTGTTATCGGAAATGTAGTGATCGGAGAAGATTGTTCGGTCTGGTTCGGAAGTGTAATCAGAGGAGATATTCATTACATAAAAATAGGAAATAGGACTAATATCCAGGATTTGAGTGTCATTCATGTAACTCACTACAAGAAAAAGGATATGAGTGATGGGTTCCCTACTATAATCGGCTCTAATGTTACTATAGGTCATAAAGTTATGCTTCATGGTTGCAAGATTAATGATAGCTGCTTAATAGGTATGAATGCAGTCATTATGGATGGGGCTGAAATTAACCGGGAATCCATTGTAGCAGCAGGGGCTGTTGTTACCCCCAATAAAAAATTCCCTTCTCAGAGTTTGATTTTAGGAACACCTGCTAAAGCTGTAAGGAAATTAACTGAACAGGAAATTGAAAGTATTTACTATTCAGCAAATCAATATGTATCTTATAAAAATGTCTATTTAAAAGACCTACAATTATGAAAACATTAGTTTTGGAATTAATGCCGGATTTATTCTGGGAAAAAATATCTCAATCTGGATGGAATGAACATTTTATTACTGAAGAGAAATTCGATTCAAAAGAAATTGGGATTGTTATTATTCGTACTAAAACAATATTTGATAAAGAATGTTTTCAGAAATTTCCCAATTTGAAATTAATCATCCGGGCAGGAAGTGGATTTGATAATATTGATATAATTGAAGCACAAAAAAGGAATATCAAAATATGTACAACCCCTGAAGCAAATGCTCAATCAGCTTACGAACACACATTATCACTTATTTTCAGCATGATAAAACAACATCAGTTTGCTAAACGATCAATTTTAAATAAATCCTGGAAAAAAACCATTCAATTCAGTTGGGAATTATCAGACTTAAGAGCACTGATAGTTGGAGTGGGAAGAATAGGTACACGTGTGGCGAAAACATTAGAATTATTGGGCTCAGATGTGAAGGGAGTTGACCCTTATCTAACAAAAAAAGAATGGAGTAAGAAAGGAATTGTACCGGTTGTTTATGAAGCTGGATTGAGGTGGTGTAATTTGATTACATTCCATTGCCCACTAACTTTTGAAACGAAAAATTATTTCTCTATTAATACATTAACACAACTTAAAAATCCTGTTTGGATTATAAATACTGCAAGGGGGGGTATCTTAGAAGAAAAAGCAGTTGAGGAAGGGTTAAAAACCGGACAAATCCTTGGAGCTGGTTTGGATGTTTTTGAAAAAGAACCTTGTAAGAGCAGAAATTATTTTGAAAGAGATAATGTGTATATATCTCCTCATACAGGTGCATTTACTAATAAAGCGAAGCAGAGATTAGTTGATGAAACATTAAAAGTCTGGGCTAATTATTTTTTTAATATTAAATTATTATATGAGATAGATTATAGGTTTTATTATCTGGAATAAATCAACATGTACGATTTGTAATTAAGGATAAAATTTTATGAAAAGAAGGCGGATTATTATTATTTATAATGTGAAAAAAAATTTTTCTAATAAAAGTAAGATTTTGTTTGACATAAAAAAGGCATAATAGAATTTTGCAAAACCTTTCGAGTTTAAGGTTATTTTTTAGATCTTTAAAACTTAATTTATAAAAGAAGTGTATGGTGAGTGAATTTGGTTTAGTTAATAATAATGAAGAGTTTGATCCTGGCTCAGGACGAACGCTGGCGGCGTGGATTAGGCATGCAAGTCGAACGAGAAAGTAAACCTTCGGGTATACGAGTAGAGTGGCGGACGGGTGAGTAACGCGTAGGTAATCTACCTTTAAGTGGGGGATAGCCCCGGGAAACCGGGATTAATACCGCATATGGAGCCACCAATTATACATTTATATAATCCGGTTCACGATTTTGTTTTTCAAAATCGTAACAGATCTATTTAATACGCAAGAGTATATAAATTATATACGCAAGAGTATATAAATTATAGTTTATATATATGAGTGTATAATTGGTGGTTCTAAAGATGGCCTCTGATACAAGCTGTGGCTTAGAGAGGAGCCTGCGTCCTATTAGTTAGTTGGTAAGGTAAAAGCTTACCAAGGCGATGATAGGTAGGCGGCTTTGACGAGTGGTCGCCCACACTGGGATTGAGATACGGCCCAGACTCCTACGGGAGGCAGCAGTCGAGAATAGTCTACAATGGGGGAAACCCTGATAGTGCGACG
>JAUXFF010000102.1 GCA_030620155.1 Candidatus Cloacimonadota bacterium
CCGGACAGGCTTCGCAAAGAATCCTCCTCCGCTAAAGCTACGGCGGACAAGAAACTCCCTGCTAATATAGCACTCTGGTTACCAAGCCCCAGCTTGGTAACCTCTAAAAAGAAATACGTATCAAAGCTGGGAGTAATATGCATCACCCTTACAGGCTTTGATACGAGAAATTAATAACAACTCAGACAGAAGATTTTTATTAACGCTTGCTTATTACTAATTTCTTAACGTAATTTATATTATACCGATTTTAATAAAAAGAATACACTCCAGGTTATAATTTTCTATTCGTCCACGATGAACAAAATTAATATTATGTAGAATCTCTTTACAACTACTTTTTTAACAGCTTTATTGTGTTTTATTTTATTGTTTACCAATAGGATGCCTTGAGAACTACTGTTGGTTTTCAGGGGATGGGTGATAATTCTTTTTACTAAGGAAATTATAATATTTATTCTATTAGATAAAAAATACTAATCTATTCTTAATTACAAAACAGGCTACATTTCTAACAAGATTTAACTAATACATATAAACACTTTTAAGTTTCCAAAACTTAACTAATTTTATTGTATAAATAACGAAACATTTAAATCATTCGTATACATTTTTGACAGAACAGTTTCTCTGATTATTAACATTTTTAAATAATTAAAATCTTGACACAGGTGTTTAAATAAATATTTGAAAACTGTTAATTAAGAGATAATATTATGATAATTTTAAAAATGTTATATTTAAACTATTTAATCAATATCAGGAAAAAATAATATAAATGAATAAATCAATAGCTATTGTTGATGACGAACCGGATATAGTAGAACTAATAACTTACCATTTAAAAAAAGAGAACTTTAAAGTGAATGAATTCTATGATGGTGAAAGTCTGCTCTCATATATTGAGAATTATATTCCTGACCTTATAATCTTAGACCTGATGCTTCCGGAGATAGACGGATTAGAGATTTGTCGAATTCTTAAGAAAGAGAACCGGACTTCTCTGATACCTATTATTATGCTCACTGCCAAGGGAACAGAAATAGATAAAGTGGTCGGTTTAGAATTAGGAGCTGATGATTATATAGTTAAACCATTTTCTCCCCGGGAACTTGTAGCCAGAGTCAAAGCTGTTCTACGTAGAGGTTCCTGCAAAGAAGAAACCTCTTTAATACAGATCGGAAAAATTTTAGAGATTGATTTGCAGAAATTTGAAGTAAGCGTTGAAAACATTAAAATTAATCTCACCTCAACTGAATTCAAAGTATTAAAACTGTTAACCAAAAATATTGGATGGGTATATTCCCGTAATCAAATTCTTGATTATCTCTGGGGTAATGAGAAAATCGTTCTTGATCGTACTATTGATGTACACATAAAAAATTTACGCGAAAAACTGGGTAAAGCCGATAAATTCATAAAAAATATTCGCAGTATTGGTTATAAAATTGAAGTATAATGAATTTGTATAAAAGATCTGTTAAAACCCTCTCGATGATTTTTCTATTATATGCATCCTTATTATTGGTGTTCATTATCGGTAAATATTCTGACTATAATTTCCTGATTTTCTTTTTTCTGATAACTATCATTACTTTAATTGTATTGATACTTTATTTAAGAACTATTATTAAACCGATTGAGAAAATTGATGAGCAGTTAGAAAAAGTTTCCAAAAACAATTATGATATAAAGTTTTTTGATAGACCTCAAGTTTACAAAAAAATCATGCGAAATATTGAAAATATTGCTTCTCTGCTGCATAAATACGAAACAAAATTATCCAAAAATAAAGAAGGGTTTTATTTAATCATTGATTCAATCCAGGAAGCAATCTGGATACAAGATAAAAAGGGTGTTATTACCACTTCAAATGAAGCTTTCCAAAAATTGGTCGGGCAGAACAATGTAAAAGATATTTATTTCTGGCATGCAATTCGAGAACAAAATCTTTATAACTTTGTTGATGAACTGTTTAAAAAACCGAAAAATAAAATTAAAGAATTTGATCTTTATGATAAACATTTTATCTGTAGTGCATCTTATTCAAATCTGACTGGGGAAATTATTTTTATTCTTCACGATATTACTGAAATAAAAAACCTGGAAATATTAAAAAAAGATCTCATTCTTAATGTGTCTCATGAACTAAGAACTCCCCTTACATCAATAAAGGGGTATTTGGAAACTTTAGAACTGGAAATAGATAAAAAAAATAAATCTTATATTGAAGTGATAACACGAAATACTGATCGTTTAATTAATATTGTGAAAGATCTACTATCACTGTCCAAACTTGAACACGACAGCTCTATAGAAATTGAAAAGATTGAAATTAATCCTTTTCTGAATCACCTAAAAAAAATCTTTCAAATTAAATTGAAAAAGAAGAGACTGGAGCTTAAATATATCCTGGAAGATGAAATTGCCTACCTTGAAGCTGATCAATTCAAACTAGAACAGGTTTTTATCAATTTATTAGACAATGCGATTAATTATACAGAGAACGGTTTTATACAAATATCATTTCAAAAACAGGATAATGATACCAAAATTGTTATTCAGGATACAGGAATAGGAATTCCCAAAGAACATTTACCAAGAATCTTCGATCGTTTTTATGTAGTCGATAAATCCCGTTCCCGCAAACATGGCAGTACTGGATTGGGTTTGTCTATTGTGAAACATATTGTTAACCTTCATGAAGGAAAAATAGATGTAAAAAGCGAACCTGGAGAAGGAACTTCATTTACTATTCTTATTCCTAATAAAATAATTAAACAAAATGGATAAAAATAAACTGACTAGAGATTACCTGCCACTGGTCAAAAGTATTGTTAATAAATATAAAAATTACGGACTCCCTCCCGAAGACTTGGAGCAGGAAGGACTTATTGGATTATTAAAAGCAGCCAGTAAATTCGATAAAAATAAAGGAACAAAATTTTCTACTTATGCAACCTATTGGATAAAGAAGAAGATCCTGGCGGCGATAGATAGAGAAAAGAAAAGTTCGCTTGATTCGATAAAACTTACAGAAGAATCAATTGAAACCAAAGAAGACAAAATAAAAACCAGCCAGAATTTGAAACTTCCAAAAAATATGCCTGATCTCGAAAGAAAAATATTACGAATGTTGTATGAAGAGCAACTTACATTAAAAGAAATAGCACAGAAATTGGAAATCTCGCGTGAACGTGTTCGACAATTAAAGGAAAAAGCTTTAAGAAGACTGAGAGTAACACATCCGGCAGCTGCCGGATGTGAAAAAGTTCGCAAAGCAGCCACGTCATCCTGCATGGTAAAAGCTTTACGTTACAACAATCTTAAGTAACACATCCGGCAGCTGCCGGATGTGAAAAAGTTCGCAAAGCAAAATTTTTACATTACAACAATCTTAACCAAATCTTAACTTTTACCATATATTCACTTAACTTTTCCTCCGTATAATATAAACGAACGGACAAAATAAGTGTCCGAAAAAAAATCCGGCTTCACTAAGGTTTGCCGGGATAATCCGGCTTCGTCCGGCAGCTGCCGGACTTCGCCGTGATAAAGGAGGGAAAAAAGTGAAAAAAGCATTTTTAATTGTTATTTTAACAATCGTTGCATTTGGTATTTTGAATGCAGAAACCAAACTCAAAATGGAACTGTGGAATCGTTGGACCTATAAAATGGTTGATGGCGATGTAGAAAAAAATGAATTAGCTCTGAAAAGGGGTTATTTCAGAATTGAACCAAAATTCAGTGAAAACATTAAAGGTCGATTCAATGTGGATTTTTTCAGCGATGAAGATGGTCTTGATGGAGCTGGTCTTAAAATCAAATATGCCTACCTTGATTTTAACAACCTGTTACCAATTAAAGACGCTAAATTAACTGTCGGATTAATGAAAACTTATTTCGGTACAATCTATGATTGGGACTACACAGTTATTGATAAGGACCCATCAGATAAGTACAAATTTGTAAGTTCAACAGACTATGGTTTCGGTGTTTTCGGTTACTTTCCAAAAGGTTATGGAACGTATGCTCTTGCTGTTTATAACGGGGAAGGCTACAAGAAAACAGGTGGCGATATTAATAAAGACCTGAATTATGCTGCTAATCTTAGATTTACGCCTGTTCCAGGTGTTACTATCGGTGGCTCGTACATGTTCAAATCCAAATATGATTCTCAGATTGAAGATGAAACTGCAAGGGGTGATATGGTTGATAATCCTGATCGTGAAGAGTATAATTTAATTGCTGGTGTTGGAAAATTTGCTTATGGACCTGTAAGTCTTTTAGCCCAATATCTGAATAAAGTTAAAAGCAAACCTAATATGGATGATTATGATGATGTAACTACTACAGTAATGTCATTCATGCCTGTTTTCAAAGTGAATAATAAATTCGATATCGTGGGAAGATATGATATGTACGATCCTAATACTGATGAAGATGATGATGGATACAATATTATCATTGCTGGTTTCAACTATCATATAATGCGTGATAGCAAAAACAAACCTAAATTATTTATACAAACAAATTACGAAATCAAACAGTATGAACATGAAGACTCTGAGGATGAAAGTGAAATTTTAATACAATTACGCTGGATCTTCTCTGAAACAATTAATAAAGGAAAGTAACTCAAAGCTCCTGCTTTGAGAAAAATTCACAAACGAGGACGTTTGTGTTACTAAAAATAAGGAGAAAAAAATGAAAAAGTTAATATTTACAATCACCCTTTTAGCTCTCATCGTAGTTCCTGCACTGGCAAAAAAAGAAAACAAGATAACCATTGCCGGATCAACAACTGTTCTTCCAATTGCTCAGGCAACTGCTGAAGTATTTATGGATAAAAATCCTGAAATTAATATTTCAGTTCGTGGTGGGGGATCCAGTGTTGGTATCGCCTCTATTATTGCTGGTACAGTTGATATTGGTGATGCATCACGTCATATCAAATCCAAAGAATTAGTGCAGGCTCGTGAAAAAGGTATTGATCCTTATGAAAATGTAATCGCAAATGATGCAATTGCTATTATACTTCATAAAGATAATCCGATAAATGGATTAACATTAGAGCAGATTAAGGATATTTACACAGGTAAAATTCAAAACTGGAAAGAAGTTGATGGTCCTAATATGCCTATTGTTATCATTTCCAGAGATGTATCTTCCGGTACTTTCGAAGTATTTAATACAAAAGTACTCAGTGGTGCAACAGGAGCTTCAGGATCATTAATGTTAGCGTCAAATAATGCAGTAGCGACAACTGTTAAAGACACACCTGGAGCTATTGGCTATGCTGGTCTTGGATATGTAACTGATAAGATCAAAGCCATCGAAGTAAATGGAATCTTCCCTTCTAAACAAACAGTACAGAACAAGAAATATCCTATTGCCAGAACTTTACATATGTATACAAATGGTACTCCCAAAGGTATTGTAAAAGATTATATTGATTTTATCCTTTCCTCTGAGGGTCAAGAACTCATAGAAGAACAGGGATTCATCAGTGTAAAATAACAATCTAATAACCAAATTAAACCTTGGGAACATTTGTATGTTCCCAGGGTTTTTCTATTGGAAGGATTTCAATGAAATTATATCTTTTAATTCTGTTCTCAATATTTTCAATTATTACCTCAATTGTTTTATCAGATTGTTCTAAACCAGAGAAAAAAATAAAAATTGCCGGTTCCACAACAGTTCTTCCCATCGTTCAAGCTGCAGCTGAAATTTATATGGATAACCATCCTGATATTTCAATATCTGTTAGAGGTGGAGGTTCAAGTATCGGAATAAAATCCATTATTGAAGACCTAATCGATATTGGTAACGCATCTCGGAAAGTAAATATTAAAGAAAAAGAATTACTGAATAAAAAAAGAAATGATCTAACAGAAACAGCAATAGCCAAAGATGCAATTACAATTATAATAAACTTGGAAAATCCAGTAACAAATCTATCTTTATATCAATTAAAAGCAATTTTTACAGGTCAAATAACAAACTGGTCTGAAGTCGGTGGATATGATACGGAAATTATTGTAGTTTCCAGAGATGTGTCTTCAGGTTCTTTTGTAGTATTTAATAAAGTAATTTTAGATAGTCTTAAAGTTAAGGATAATGCCATGATGCTGGCATCTAATAATGCTGTTGCTACTATGGTCGGATATACTCCCGGAGCAATAGGATATGTTGGCCTCGGTTATGTAAATAAAGATCTCAATATAGTATCCATAGATGGAGTTTTACCTACCCCGGAAACTATAATGAATAATAACTACAAATTAACTCGAGAACTATTTATATATACCTCTAAAGCACCCAAAGAGCTGGCTCAGGATTTTATTAATTTTGTTTTATCCGAGGAAGGACAGCAAATTGTTGAAAAGCAGGGATATTTGAGAATTAATTAGGAATCCAATGAATAAATTTAAAGATAAGTCATTTAAGACGATCACATATGTATCTTCATTATTCGTTATAATATTTTTGTTCGGTATAATCGCAAGTATATTTTACGAGGGATTACCAATATTTCAACATGTCAGCTTAAAAGATTTTCTTTTCAATACTGCCTGGCATCCAACTCATGACACACCTGATTTTGGTATATTTTCACTGATCATAGGTTCTTTACTGGTTACACTTGGTGCATTATTAATAGCAATACCGTTAGGTTTGGGCTCTGCTATCTACATTTCTGAAATTGCTGCTCAGAATACCAGGGAGATTCTAAAACCTCTAATTGAATTATTAGCGGGAATTCCTTCAGTTATTTATGGTTTATTTGGTATGGCTTTCCTTTCTCCTTTTTTGATCAAGACCTTTAAAATACCAACCGGGTTAAACTTATTCTCAGCCTCAATAATATTGGGTATAATGGTTGTCCCCATAATATCGAGCCTTTCCGAAGATGCCTTATCATCTGTACCTAAAAATCTACGAGAAGCGTCTCTTGCCTTAGGAGCAAATAAATGGGAAACTATTATTAAAGTCGTAGTACCTGCATCCAGATCAGGTATATTCAACAGTATTATATTGGGTTTCGGTAGAGCTATTGGTGAAACAATGGTTGTATTAATGGTTGCAGGAGGAGCCGCTCAAATTCCTAAAAACATTTTTCAACCCATACGCCCTATGCCGGCTACTGTAGCAGCAGAAATGGGGGAAACAGTAATAGGAAGCCCACATTTTCATGCTCTTTTCGGAATTTCAATCATCCTATTTATTATTACTTTCTTAACCATTCTGATAACTGAATTTGCGATAAGAAGGAGGAAGAAATGATAACCAGAAGAGAAATAAAGGCTTTTCTTGGTGTTAGTCTTCTGAAGTTATTCATTGCCATTACCTCCCTGTTCCTGGTTGTTTTCCTGTATGTTATAGTTTCCAAAGGTGGTAAAGTTATAAGCTGGTCATTCTTCACAGAATCACCCCGAAGATTTATGACTGAAGGTGGTATATATCCTGCAATCATAGGAACATTCTGGCTTATTGTAATATCAATAGGTTTTGCGCTTCCTTTAGGTGTACTAACAGCAATTTTCTTAACAAGTTATGCAAAACCACCCTGGTTTGTTAGAATTATGAGAATTGCTATTAATACCCTAGCTGGTGTGCCTTCAATTATATACGGATTATTTGGATTAACAGTTTTCGTAAGATTAATGCATTTTGATGTTTCAATTCTGTCAGGTTCCTTAACTCTGGGAATTCTTGCCTTACCTGTTATTATCAATGCCAGTGAAGAAGCTCTTCGAAGTGTCCCCACTGATTTCAGAGAAGCCTCTTTAGCCTTGGGAGCTACTGAAAGACAAACAATAATTAAAGTTCTTTTGCCCACTGCTCTGCCTAATATTCTAACCGGTGCTATTATCAGTATCGGTAGAGTAGCAGGTGAAACAGCTCCTATTCTCTTTACTGCTGCAACCTTTTATACAAGGGTCCTGCCAACTTCGATCATGGATGAGGTTATGGCATTACCTTATCATATTTATGCTTTAATGACCGAAGGAAGCCATGCTGAAAAACAGGTTCCCATAGCTTATGGAACTGCAGTTGTCTTGTTAGCTCTGGTTCTTCTGATCAGTACTGTTGCTATTATAATCCGATATCGAATAAGGAAGAAAAGAAAATGGTAAATACAGCTCATATAAGAACTAAAAAACTTAATTTATGGTTTGGAGATAATCATGTATTAAAAGATGTAGATGTCCCGATCTATGATAAAAAAGTAACTGCAATGATAGGGCCGTCGGGATGTGGTAAATCTACTTTATTACGTTGTTTCAACCGTATGAATGATCTTATCACAGATACTAAAATCAAGGGTGAAGTAATGCTTTATGATGAAAATATTTATAATCCTAAAGCCGATGTAACCAAGATAAGAACAAAAGTTGGTATGGTCTTCCAAAAACCAAACCCCTTTCCAAAATCAATTTATAAAAATGTCGCTTACGGTTTAAGCGTTCAAGGTATAAAAAAAAATAAAATCGAAGAGATCGTTGAAAAAAGTCTGCGAGATGCCTGGTTATGGGATGAAGTAAAAGATCGTCTGAATACTTCGGCTTTTTCACTTTCGGGGGGTCAACAGCAACGATTATGTATTGCCAGAGCTCTTGCTAATGATCCGGAAATTATTTTATTGGATGAACCAACATCAGCTCTGGACCCACAATCCACAGCTAAAATCGAAGAGTTATGCCTTGAATTGAAAACTAAAGTTACTATTCTGATAGTAACTCATAACATTGCTCAAGCTGGACGTATTTCTGATTATACTGCTTTTATGTACCTGGGTGAGATGGTTGAATTCGGAGAAACTAAGAAAGTCTTTACAGTTCCAAAAGATAAAAGGACCGAAGCTTATCTGAGCGGTGTGTTTGGATAA
>JAUXFF010000223.1 GCA_030620155.1 Candidatus Cloacimonadota bacterium
GGGTTGGGGTAATTTTGATGCAAAACTAAACGAGGACTTATTTCTATATTTTGAGAAGAAACTGCAGGTTCCGAAGTAATAGAAACATTTATGGTCGAATTTGCAGGTAAATACACTGATACATAACAAACATTATAAAAACCGGTTTGATCTACCTGTTCTAAAATCCCGTTTTGGATGACATATTCATAATCCCCTGCTGGCATAATAAACTTTATCCTGGCATTTTCAAAATCAAGGTTCTGTTGATTATCTATCACAGCTAAAATACTATCAACAGTTCCATCATTAGAGGGATAGAATGTTATAGTTAAATTTTCTCCATTCCCACCTGAAGAAATCGTATTTTCCGGTTGTAATTGAGAGTCATCGACTCTTATCAAGCGGTAGGCTCGTTCACCATCGCAAACATTGTTAGTTGCTAAATTATAAGGATGTGTATATATGCTGCCTGAATTTTGATGAATATGACCCCAAAGTGCCATATCAACGTTTAATTCAGAAAGGTCTATCTGGTCTGAAAAATCCATATGGTAAAATAGAACTTTTGACTCACTTTCTGTTGCATTAGCAAGATTATTTTCCAGCCATTCCAGTTGAGAAGGAATAAAACTTTCCCCGCTATAAATGTCGTACATGTAACCATCATAATTGATGTATGCTTCCATCCCTACATAATGAACCGGACCATAATCAAAGCTATAATCCTGGGTATAAAATGGCTCGGCAGCAGGTGGATTTTGAAGCCATTTCCATCCGAAGAATCTCCACCAGTTATGACGTGCTGTTCCCTGTGGAGGTGGAGTGTAATACCAACCCCCGAGGTCATGATTACCTGAAACCAGGTAAACAGGAACCTCGAATTCAGTCATAAGTTTTTGAGCTTTTGTAAAAACTCTCCTGTTTTCAAAATCTTCCAGTTCTCCTTCATTAACTAGGTCTCCTGTTAAAAGGACAAATTCGGGATTGATAAGGTTAATATCCTTTATAACCTCACGAAAATCATCGACCTCTGAAGTATCAGTTAGAGTCGCAGGATCAGGATAAAAATAATGAGTTGGAAGATGAGTATCCGTGATATGAATGAAATAGTAAGAATTTTTAATTTCAGGAATAATTTGAACTGCATTTTTAGAAATATCATCAATATCTTCCAAAGCTGTTACTTTCAAATCATATAATTCGTAAATTTCCAGTATAGGAATTAAAACTTGCAAGTTCCATCTTTGTAGATCCGTATCGTATGAATTTTGAATTATATTCAAAGGTATTATTTTATCTTCATGCAATAATTCCACTTCCCAACCTGTAGTATTTTCAGGCGCAATACATGTTATATCCATCTCTTGCCCCGGAATTGCTATTGTAGGGATATTTAATATGGGGCGCTGAATAATAGTCAGTGTATCACCAATTGGCACACTTTCAGTCTGGATAAATATTAGCTCTGAAGAAAAATATTGAACTTCGATATCATTAAGTAAAGCGGAATCGAAATCCAATTCGGAATCTCCGGAAGATAATGGAAGAAATTTTAAATTTATTAAGGTCTCTATTCCTGAAAATGAAAACTCTCCCTCAAATTCTATCTGTACATTTCCTTCTTCAGAAAGATCACTTATTACCCCACTTTCAGACAGGGTTCCCTCCAGTTCAAAGCCGGTAAATTCTAAAATAGATGAATTATACTGGAGCAGGAATTGATACGATAATACTTGTTCCGATTGACCTAAGAATGAAAGTGTAACCGGAACTTCAAACTCTTCATTATTGAAAATATATAAAGATGCAATCGATAAAATATAGGCATCTATTCCGGATTGTAAGTCATCAAAACCTCTTGGGTGCAGGTAATAATTTCCCCATGAGTATGAAATCACTCCTCTGATATAAGAAAAAGGATAATTCATAATCAAAGGAAAATTAAGAACCTGGAGATCTAAAAAACCATTATTGATTATACAATCACCACTGCTGTCATTTACCTGCCATTCTCCCCAGGAATCGTAATCCTGAGTAACAGTGACATCATTAATCTCGATCAATACACTTTCATAGGCTTCTTCATTAAAAACATCAAACGTAGAAATCTGTAAAGGTAATGGCAGTGGATTATTTGTTGTTATTAATTCATAGGATGTCAGATTCATTATTTCGGTCAAACCATAATATTCATAGACGGTACCTTGAATGATTATACTGTCTCCAACTGAAGGTGAATGTTCATTATCATAGATAAATATACCGTTCCAGGCTCCGCCTGTTGAAGAGGAAATGAAGTATTCTTCACCATAGTATCCAATAGCTGTAACAATTCCTCCAACAGTAACATCTTGTCCATCTAAGGGTGATGGATATGTGCCATCACCGGGATCTTCCGTATACTGGATATCATAGATGCTTACTTGAGCAAACATCAGGACAGGTAAAATAAGTAAAAGTAAAAAAATTTTCTTTTTCATATCCAGTTCATTTCCTGTTGGAATCCAGAAAAGATGTAATTTATTGTCAACTCCAATCTCTGATTCTATTTAAATATTTTTATAGTCTTCAAAAGGTCTAATAGACAAAACCTTGTTGCTATTTACCCAATAATTCATCAATTATTTTAATTTTTCTCTGTTTTCTTATTCCCGAATGTACTCTTAATTTTGTCTTTAGATTTGAGAATAA
>JAUXFF010000143.1 GCA_030620155.1 Candidatus Cloacimonadota bacterium
CCGCCCAGCGTTTATACATTCGCAAGAGCATTTCCGCCCAGTCCTGAGACTCTGTGCCACCTGCTCCCGGATGGATCGTTAGGATCGCATCATTTCTATCATGTTTACCGTTTAACAGGAATTGAACCTCGACCTCATCAATATAAGATTTATATTCATTGAATTTATCGATTGCTTCCAAAAATAATGTCTCATTGAATTCTTCTTGCAGAAGCAGTAAATATGTTTCTAAATCATCAGAAATATCCCGGATTTTTTTATCTTTTTCCAGTTGCTGCTTTAAAAAATTAATTTCTTTAGTAACTTTTTGAGCCTTCTGCTGATCGTTCCAAAAATCAGGTCGGTTCATCTCAATTTCATAATCATGAATTCTCTTCTTTGCTAAAGAACGGTCAAAGAAACCTCCTTATCTCTTTTATCTTTCGGGTTATTTCCTCAACCTCTCTCACAAAAACAATAAATTCCATTTATCTATCTCCTTATTCTTTATTTATCTGAGTTCTGCAAAACAGAAGTGGAAACCGCTCCCAGTTAAATAAATAAAGATTTAACGGGACAAGTGAAGCGGTTATTGTATGGTTTGTGTGATTCATAACCCACAGTTAATCCGGCAGCTGCCGGAAATGCCATAATACGTATTGATTAACCCACAACTCTTGCCCTGATGTATATTGGGGTCAGTTGTGGGTCACAAAACCATAAACCAAAAAAAAATTTCAACCATTTTAATGGTTTCTGAAATTTTACCTAATTTTGCAGAACTCATTTTATTTATCTAAATTTTTAATAAAAACTTCCCGGCAATAAATAAGTTTTTATTTCTTCATTATAATATCTATCGGTCATAGATGATATAAAATCTCTGACTTTTTCAGCATTTGTATAAGATGATATATATTCCTTGTTTTTTTGGTTAAGGAAGTGAAGAAATATCTTCGAATTATAATTATTTTCCTCGATATCTTCCAGATATTGATCGAAGATTATATCCATGCTCTTATTAATGATTTTACGAGCTTTTTTTACATTGGAATTCGTGTAGATCCTGTTATAATTGAAGTTCTTCAATTTATACAAATAATAAGACGATTCTTTATCAAAAGATATATGGTCTTTATCATAGCTGTTGAAGATCACGCTTTTGATGAGGGTATCAATTATAGAACTATTTGTATTTCCCAGGTATTTTACACAATCTTCAGGAAGTTCATTCCGTTTTATAATTTTAAGACGAATAGCATCCTCTATATCCTGACCTATATATGCTATTGTATCGGAAATTCTTACCACACATCCTTCTAATGTTGCAGGCATCCAGTTGATCTCTTCCCCTTTTTTCTTCTGTTTTATATAGTTTTGAATGGTTTGCTCCGTTTTATTTCTTTGAGGTTTCAAAGTTGTATTATGTACTTCACCATCATGAGAAATAATACCATCTCTGACCTGGAACGTTAAATTTAATCCTTCACCCTGTTGAGAAATATTATCAACAATATGTAAACTCTGGATATTATGATGGAATTCACCAATCCCATATTTAACGCAACACTTACTCAAAGATACTTCTCCATCGTGCCCAAAAGGAGAATGCCCGAGATCATGACCTAAGGCAATAGCTTCTACGAGCTCGAGATTAAGACAAAGCATCCTGGCTATGGTTCTCGAAATTTGAGATACATAAGTTGTATGCAAACTGCGAGTGGAAGTTTCTTCATCAAACATATTTGTAAAAGAAAAAACCTGAGTTTTACCCTGATATCTTCTATAGGCCCCACTATGAAGGATACGATCTCTATCAACAGTAAAATCAGACCTCATATAACACATATCTTCTTTCTTAAGGCGAAATGCCTTATCATTACGAGTGGCATTTTTGCTGAAATTTTCTCTGGTCCTATTCTGATTCTCTAAATAAATTTCTTTGATCTTATCTTTATTAATCATATTTACTTTTTTTTAAAATACATAAAAAAGGGATTATAACCCTCTTTTGATTTCTTTACTTCAAAATAAGTTCTTAAATGATCCCGGGGTGGAATATATGTAAAACCACCTTCAAATATCGTCTCAAAATCAGTTTGGTTTTGGAAATGTCTAACTATCCACATAGCATATTCTTTATGATCGGAAGCAAGTTTCACTTTCCCATTAAATTTTAATACCTTTGATAACGCTTCAATAAATCTATCCTGGATTAGTCTGTTTTTATGATGTTTCCTTTTGGACCAGGGATCAGGATAAATAATATAAATTTCTTCCAGAGAATTTTCAGGGATAAACTTTTCAATATCATCATCCACTAATAATTTCATTACTCTTACATTTTTATTCTTTTCTATATCAAGTTTTCTCAAGATAGTCTTGATCCTCTTTTCCTTTGAATCAATCCCCAGAAAATTTACTTCGGGCAGGGAAATAGATTTTTCAAGAAGAAACTCTCCCCTACCACTTCCAATTTCCAGGTGTACAGGATTATTGTTATTAAATATCTCCTCAAAATTAAGAGTTTTCTCAAAATCCGAGGCTACCTGGAAGATTCCTCTCTTATATTTAAGATCCTTTTCCATATCTATACTCAATAATTATTATAATTTATGTAAAAAAATTCTTATACCTTTTTTATGTCAATAAATACACTGCAACGAAATTATGGACATAAATGTTAGAATAATTTCCAATACAAGTTCTGATTAGAAACCTGAAAAGAATAAATCATTAGTGTAAAGAACTTCCATATATAAAAGAATCTTATAAGAGTTTTTATATTATGAACTTAATGATTTCCAGAATTTATGGTCAACATGCTTCCAAATTCGAAAAAATTCCATAATATACAAATATTGACAGAATTTGATTTATTAAAAAGATAACCATTATGAATAAGGTTTCAGGAATTTTTTTAAAAAAATATATAAATTCACCCAAAAAAGAGTGGAAACGATTTGATTCCATATTCATGGTTTTAGGAATAATTATATCTGTAGCAGTTCTAACTGTTGCAATAGCCATATTTGAAGGATATGAAAACGTTCTAAAAAAAACTATTCTCGGTGTAAACTCCCATATTTACGTTTTTAAACCCGGAGAAGAAAATTTAAAATCCGAACACATAGAGCAAGTAAGTGAGTTTCTGAAACGTCAACCGGAAGTAGAATCTTATGCAAAAATTATTATGACCCAGGCAATGGCTTCGTACAACAACAGGGTTGTGGGTTGTTTGATACGAGGTATAGAGTGGAAAATTAAAAATCAACCTACTTCATACAAAAAATATGTTTTTTCGGGAAGTTATGAGCTTCAAAACAGTTATGATATAGTTCTAGGCTATAGATTAGCGAAGAAATTAAATGTTGGTTTAGGCGACACATTAAAACTGATAAGTCCTATGAATTCAAAGGTAACCCCTATGGGTATAAAACCCAAACAGCAGGCTTTTACTGTCGTGGGTTTATACAAATCCGGGATGTATGAATATGATAGTAAATTTACCTTTGTGAATTTGCAGTCAGCTGCTGAGTTCATTGCCATAAATGATGAATATTCAATGTTAGAAGTAAAACTTAAAGAAGAATATATAGAGAAAGCGGATTACCTGGCTTATAAATGGGAGATGATGTTCATTCAGGAAGATTTTTTTTATCAGATCAGTTCCTGGATTGATTTTAATGGAAATTTATTTTCGCTTTTAAAATTACAGAAATGGGTAATGTTCATAATACTAAGCTTTCTGGTCTTAATTGCTTCCTTTAATGTCGTAAGCTCAGTTTCTACTTCTATCATAGAGAAAAGAAAAGAGCTGGGAATTTTAAAAGCTTATGGAGCTTCCAATACATTGCTACAGAAAATTTTTATAGGTAAAACACTTTTAATTTCTTTTATAGCAGTCACTATTGGTCAAATCCTGGGTGTTGTGATTTCTGTTTTTTTAAGTAAACAAACATTTTTCCTATTAAAAGCTGATGTATATTTCCTTGAAAAGATAAATGTAGATTTTAACTTATTTACATGGATAACAATTTTAGTTGTATCTATATTTATAGTTTTTTTTGCATCATTAGTTCCTTTAAGAAAAATTGCACAGCTTCAAATTACAAGTATATTACGAAATGAATAAATTTTTGATAAATGGAGTGAGTTGTGAGTTTGTTAAAAGTTGAAAATTTACAGAAGAGTTATTCGGAAGCTACAGGAAGGTTGGAAGTATTAAAAGGAGTAAACTTAGATATAGAACCGGGAGAGATGATTGCCATTACGGGTGAATCGGGTAGTGGAAAAAGTACATTACTACATCTGCTGGGTATGTTGGACAGCCCGGATGAAGGTAATATCTATTATTCCGGGGAAAAAATAACTATCAAAAATAGAAATATCAATGAATTCAGAAATAAGAAGATCGGTTTTGTTTTCCAGTTTCATTACCTTTTAGAAGATTTTACTGCTGAAGAGAATGTAGCAATGCCCATGTTATTGGCTACTAATAATTTTAGGAAAAGTATACAGGAAGCTCAGAAACTGTTGAAAATATTAGATGTTTTTGATAGGAGAGATCATTATCCAAACCAGTTGAGTGGTGGTGAACAACAAAGGGTTGCCGTTGCCCGAGCGCTTATTAACCACCCTGAAATTATTTTTGCAGATGAACCTACAGGTAACCTCGATACTGTGCATAGTGATGAAATAATAAACCTTCTGCTTGATCTAAATAGCACTAAAAAACAGTCTTTTATTATTGTTACACATAATCTGGATATTGCGAAAAAAATGCAAAGACAGTTCAACCTTGAAAATGGAATTCTGAAAGAATATAAAGTTGAAAACAAAAAATAACAAATTATTTCTAATCCGAAATAAAATATGGTTCATAACATTCGATATGTAAATAATGAAATAAGGTCTTGTTAAAGTGAGAAAAAAAAAGTGGTTATTGATTGCTGTTGCAATATTATTCTTCATTAATCTTGCCTTTTTTATTCTTATAAGATTAGCAAAAGTTGATATATTAGTAAAAGACAAAATATCAAATGTTCTTTCAAGTAAATTAAATGCACACGTAAATATAGGTGATTTTACATTTAATGATAAACAATTGAATATTTCCAACTTTGAACTGATTGAAAAAAATAACAAATATCATCTTAAAGTGAAGCATATTTATATTGAATATAATCTGCTAATGCTTGTTTTCTCAAATTTTACAAATTTAAAATCTATTAAACATATAAAAATATTCGAGCCTGAATTTGAGTATATTTTCCAATCTTTAACAGAAAGAAAAAGCAAATTTACGCTTCCCGATATTTCCAAATACTTTAAATTATTAGATATATATGACGGAAAAGTTAGAGTTGAATATAAAAATGATATATTTGAAATAAAAAATCAATGGAATGATGTTACAGTTTCTATCAAAAACTCATCATACTCACAGATCTTTTTAAAAGCAAAAGCATCTGATAATTCTGCTTTAGAAGCAGAATTATTATTAAAGAAAGGAAAGATTCAAAAAGCTGATATAAATATGACTGATTTTTCTCCTGACGAATTCCAAATGAATTTCTTTGAAGAAATTTCTGCTGAAATTGACCTTAAATTTACAATCCAAAAGGAAACAACTTCATACATAGGAAAATTAAAAAATCTGTCTATCTCAAAACTCGGCAAAAAGGCATCATCCGAAGTCATTAACTTTAGCGGAGATACAGGGAATGTCAATATAAATTTTGAAAATTTAATTATCGATGAAGCTATATTGAAAGGAAATATTCTTGTTAGCAATTTTATAAACAAGGATAGATCGATTAAAGGAAAAATTAAAGCTGAAAATGTATCCCTTGAAAACTACATAAATACCATAAAAGGTAACGTTTCCGCTGAATTTGATATTAACGGACTAATTTCAAACCCTTTAGTTAATGGAACCATAACTTCAAATGAAATTGATATTTACGGACAAAAATTAAAAGATATTTTTATCTCTTCTGAATTTAAAGATAAATTAGTATCATTTGAATTAACAAAAGCCTATTGGGAAAATAACCTGATCCTGGGAAACGGTACATACTCAAGTGCTGAAAAATTAAAATTCAAATTAAAATCAAGCCATATTCAATGGGGAAAAAATGATTGGGCTTTTCAAGGTAATCTGATATCTGAAGGATATTACGATGACAAATTGTTTACTCAACTTACTATTAACAAATTGAAAGTGGAAAAAGGTGACCTTTTCCTGGAAAATTTAAACTTAAGTGCTGAATTAAAGGATAAATATTTTAACATTACTATTGAACGATCAAAAGATGATATATTTTTGTATTGTAATGGCAATTTAATAGATAAGTCTTTACAAACACAAATAAATTTTAAAAGATTTAGTTTAAACACTTTTCTCAACAAAGTTTCTTTACCTTTACTTTCCGGGGATATTCATATTACTGCTAATCCTGACCATATAACCTCTCTTTCCACAATAAGAGTTTTTGACCAGGATTTTGGAAAATTAGAAGGTAGATTCAAGACGAATATTTCAGTTGATTTGCAAAAAAAGACTTCTTATTTAAAATTAAAATCCTACAATGCAAAATATAATTTC
>JAUXFF010000104.1 GCA_030620155.1 Candidatus Cloacimonadota bacterium
AGCATCCGTCAAAAGCCGGAGTAAACACTGCCGGACTACGACCTGACAGGCTGGGCACACTATACAGTATGCTAAAGGCTTGGTAACCAGAGTGCTCTAGATTTAATCTTTAAATTTAATACTTGTAATTTAATTTATTGACAAAGAAAAATATAAAAATGAACTTTTATTTAAGAGGTTCATTTATGAAAATTATTCGAAATGCACTTATTTCAGCAGGTGTTTCAAACAAAACAAAATTGGTTGATATTCTTTTCAACGATAAAATTCTGAAAATCTCTGACACTCCGATTCTATCACAGAAAATTGAAAAAATAGATATTAAAGGAAACCTTCTTATTCCGGGGTGCATAGATTCTCATGTTCACTTCAATGACCCCGGATTTAATATTCGTGAGGACTTCCTAACCGGTACCACAGCCGCAGCTTATGGCGGCATTACAACTGTAATAGACATGCCCTGTACATCTATTCCTCCGGTTACAAGCAAAGAGAATTTATATATTAAACTACAGGTTATCAAACCTAAAGCATTAGTTGATTTTGCTTTCTGGGGTGGAATTAGAAAAAATGATTTTCCCTTTTCCAAAACAAATATCTTAGAGTTATGGAATGAAGGAATAATTGGATTTAAAATTTATACCATATCCGGTATGGACACATTCCAGGCTGTTAGCTATAAAGAAATAAAAGAGATTTTAAAACAACTCCCGGATCCTCTTTTTGCTTTTCATGCTGAGGATGAAAAAATAATTAATGATTCCATCAATTCCTTGAGAAAAGAAGAATTAGAACAACCTGAGAATTTTGTGAAATCACGTCCGGTTGAAGCAGAAGTTGAAGCAGTAAAAAAAATTTTAGAAATCGCACAGGATAGCAAAATCCATTTCGTTCATATAAGCAGTAAATCCGCTGCTGAAATTATTTTAAACAATAAGAATTTAATCGATGTCAGCTTCGAGACCTGTCCCCATTATCTACAATTTACTTCCGGGGATCTTTCAAATCTCAGAGGTCGATTGAAAACAATTCCCCCTGTTAAATTTGAAAAAGATAAGAAATTTTTACGAACAACCTTAAAAAAAGGTGAAATTGATTTTATCACTACAGACCATGCAGGTTGTGATTATAAAACTGAAAAGCAGTTTGATGATTTTTCCCGGGTCTACAGTGGCATTCCGGGGATAGAACTGTTCATTCCCTACATTTTTTCAGAATTTTATATCAAAGAAGAAGTTCCCTTATCAACCATGATTAAAATTACCTCGGAAAATCCTGCCAAAAGATTCGGATTGTATCCACAAAAAGGAAGTCTGGAAATTGGAACAGATGCAGACTTCACTGTACTTGATATTAATTTACCATTTAAAGTTAACGAGCAAGAATTGCATTCTAAAGGGAAATACTCTCCTTTCAATGAAGAGATTTTTGATTGTTCCATAGATAAAACTATTGTTCGGGGCGAGATTGTTTTCGATAGAAAAACAGGAATAAAAAAAGAGCCGGGCTATGGTAAATGGATCAGGAGAGAATTTTAGAACAATACTTTATTTTTTATATAGATTTTTTTAATTTGAAAAAATTCTGGATTTATCTAATTGCAAATTCACCAACAAAATTTTTAAATTTATTCTGTAGAACCAATAATTTATCATTAGAAAAAGATACTTTATTAAGAAAAGTCCCATCAAGAGTTTTGGAAGAAACGAATTCTTGCAGGAAGAACCGTTTTACTTTCCCGAGAAGATTTCCAATATCCAATACTTCCGATTGAGATAAAAGACTCTCCACCAGTGTACTTCGAAATTCATATTCCACATTCGATTTTTTTATCAGTTCAATGCTCTGTGAAATTTTATCTTTGTTAACATAAACTCTTGTAACTTCGTTATATTTGCGTAATGGTGCTTTAATATCCATAGCCAGATAATCTACCAGTTTTTCTTCAATTAATTTACATAATAATCCGGGATTAGTTCCATTTGTATCTAATTTCACCAGGAAACCAAGTTGTTTTATATTTCTTATAAATTCCAGCAGGTCTTCATGAATTGTTGGTTCTCCACCTGTTATGGAAACAGCATCAAGTTTTCCTATCCGCTTTTTTAAAAAATCAAATATATATTTTTCAGGAATAGGCTCTTGAAACTTATCCGGTTTTACAAGTTCAGGATTATGGCAATAGGGACAACGGAAATTGCATCCTTGAGTAAAAATAATAGCGCAGATTTTCCCTGGATAATCAATAAGGGAAAATTTTTGGAATCCCCCGATTTTCATGAAATATCCTTATTTTATTCGACCATTTTAAAATTCTTACGCAAATCGAATTCTGCTTTTTTACCTTCATTCCACTGCTGAACAGGTCTCAGATACCCGACAACACGGGAATAAACTTCGCATTCCGAGTTACAATGCGGACACGTAAAATGCTCTCCATCTATATAGCCGTGAATTTTACACACACTGAATGTCGGTGTGAAAGTAAAATACGGCAATTTATAATTATTACAGATCTTATTCACTAAATTTTTAATACTTGATGTATCAGTAATTCTTTCCCCTGCATATAGATGCAAAACCGTTCCGCCTGTATACTTGGTCTGAATTTTATCCTGTAAATCTAAGGTCTCAAAAATATCATCTGAATAGTTCACGGGTAAATGAGTAGAATTTGTGTAAAAAGGGCTATCTCCTTCATTAGCAACAATAATATCCGGATATTTTTCTTTGTCAATTGAAGCCAGCCTATAGGTAGTTCCTTCTGCAGGAGTAGCTTCTAAATTATAATTATTCCCTGTCTCTTCCTGGAATCTTACTAGTGTATCTCTCATAAAGTTCATAACTTTTAAAGCAAATTTTCGTCCCAATTCAGTACCAATGTTCTCTCCAAACATATTAAGACAAGCTTCATTCATACCAATGAGTCCAATAGTGGAAAAGTGGTTTTTCCAATACTTTTCAAACCTTTTCTCAATATCTCTCAAATAAAATTTTGTATAGGGATAAAGATTATTTTCAGTGAGTTTTTCCAGGACTTTTCTTTTTATTTCCAAACTATTTTTAGCATTTTTCATTAATGTTTCTAACCTGTCAAAAAAATCACTTTCATCTTTTGATAAGTATGCAATTCTCGGCATATTTATTGTTACAACACCAATAGATCCTGTAAGAGGATTAGCTCCAAAAAGCCCTCCTCCTCTTGTTTCCAATTTTCTTGTATCCAATCTAAGCCGACAGCACATAGAACGTGCATCATCAGGACTCATATCAGAATTTACAAAATTAGAGAAGTACGGAATTCCATATTTTGCTGTAGATGCCCATAGGTTTTCCAATACAGGATTATTCCAATCAAAATCCTTAGTAATATTATAGGTTGGTATAGGAAAAGTAAATACCCTTCCTTTGGCATCACCGTCACTCATTACATCAAGAAAGGCTTTGTTCAGGATGTTCATTTCTTCCTGAAATTCACTATAAGTTTCCTTTTGTAGTTCTCCATTCACAATCACAGGTGTATCAGCATATATGGAAGGAATAACCAGATCCATTGTAATATTCGTAAATGGTGTCTGGAACCCAACCCGCGTTGGGATATTCACATTATAAATAAATTCCTGTAGAGCCTGTTTTACTTCTTTATAACTTAACTTATCGTAATAAATAAATGGAGCTAACAGGGTATCGAAATTAGAAAAAGCTTGTGCACCGGCAGCTTCCCCCTGGAGAGTATAAAAGAAATTGACTATCTGTCCTAATGCACTACGTAAATGTTTTGCAGGTTTACTTTCAACTTTTCCTTTTGCACCTTTAAAGCCAACCATTAGTAAATCTTTAAGATCCCAACCAACACAATAAACAGATATCAATCCAAGATCATGAATATGATAATCACCGTTTATATGAGCTTGCTGAATCTCTGGGGGATAGATCTTATTCAGCCAGTAAATCTTACTTACCTCAGAAGCTATGTAGTTATTCAACCCCTGTAGGGAATAAGCCATATTACTGTTTTCTTTCACTTTCCAATCAAGCTTCTCTAAATAATTATCAATTAAATTTATCTCTGCATTGGATACTATTTCCCGAATCTTACTGTGTTGATCTCTATAAAGAATATAACCTTTTGCTGTTTTTTTGAAGGTGGAAGATAGGAGAACCTCTTCTACTATATCCTGGATTTCTTCAACTGAGGGAACTTCATTTTGAATTGCTTGTTGTGCAAGATTAAGAACATGTAAAGTGAGTTTCTTTGCAACTGAACGATCAAATTCACCAGTAGCCTTCCCGGCATTTAATATTGCATTAGTAATTTTTTTAGCTTCAAATGGAAGTACAGAATTATCTCTTTTCTTAATGAATTTAAACATTCAACCACACTTATTTAAAAAAAAATTGAAAAATCAAACCAGGCAACCCGCAATAATGCCCTATTTTCCTATAAAATAGCGAGTTACGTTCTTTTCCCCATTTTTCCTTAACTTTATATTATTTATCTTAATTGTTAACTTTCAAAGTTTTAGCACTTATGTCAAGTTAGAAATTCTAAAAGAGAACCTGATATTATCAAAACGCTTTGATAGTACGCTTTTTAAGAATAAAAAAAAATGATAGAGCGTAATCTATCATCTTAACATTACAATAATATCCCTAATATTCCTTAACATTTTGTCCAACCACATGAATTACATTTCAAACAACCTTCACTGTGTTCGATAGCACTTCCACAGTCGGGACAAGTTCCACTTAATCGAGGTCTTGGACTAACAACCTTATTTGTTTTTTCCCCATTAATTTCCTCAATATTGCTAAGAGAATCTCTACTTAATCCAATAAAAGTTTCCAGGGATTTGGCGAGACTATCTGCGCAAGATGTAACCATCTCTCCTTTATGCCACATAGGAGATGGACATCGAATTCCTTTTAATTGTCTGATCACTGAAGTTACTTTGACATTTGAGCGTAAACACAATGATGTTAATCTTGCTATAGCTTCCAATTGTGCAGATGCACATCCGCCAACTTTACCCATCTGAGTAAATACTTCACATGCTCCTCTCTCATCCGAATTGATTGTAACATATAAATGACCGCAACCTGTTTCAATTTTCTGTGTGATCCCGGTTGTAATAACAGGTCTTTTGCGGGGTGCAACCCTTGAACCATTAACTTCTTCTTTAACTTTTGAACCAATCTGTAAAACCTGGTTTTCCCGACTACCATCGCGGTAAACAGTCACTCCTTTACAGCCGGTTTCATAAGCAAGTTCATAAGCCATACGTATATCTTCTTTAGTGGCATTATTTTGGAAGTTTATAGTTTTTGATACAGCATTATCTGTATAATTTTGAAAAGCAGCCTGCATACGAATATGCCACTCAGGACTGATATCATGTGATGTTACATAAACTTTTTTTATATTTTCAGGAATCTCATTAATATTACTAACACTACCTGACTCTGAAATTTTTCCCATTAATTCCTTGGAATAAAGGTCAGCTTCTTTGATAACTTTCTCAAAATGCGGATTCACATAAAGTAACTTTTCTCCATCCATTACTTTTTTTACATATACTAGTGAAAATTGAGGTTCAATACCACTAGAAGTATTAGCTATCATACTTATTGTACCTGTAGGTGCTATTGTCGTTGTAGTGGCATTCCTGATCCCGTTCTTTCTTATTTCCCTTTTAAGCTTGTTCCAATCTTGTTTATAGTCTGGCCTGTTCAGTTTTCCATCCTCATATATACTGCCCTTAAAGTTCGGAAAAGAGTTATACTTTTGAGCTAATTCCATAGATTTTTCCTTGGAAAAATAATCTATAACTTCCATTATTTCCTTAGCCAGATCAATTGCTTCTTCACTATTATACGGGATTTTCATTAAATAAAGAAGGTCTGCCCAACCCATAATCCCCAGTCCGATTTTTCGATTTGATTTAGCCATTTTTTCAATTTCAGGCAATGGAAATTTTGAAAGGCTAATTACATCATCCAAAAACTCAATACTATCTTTTACTACTTTCTTTAAAATATCAAAATTGAATTTTCCATTAAGAACCATTGCAGCTAAATTAATCGAACCGAGATTACAGGCTTCATTAGGTAGGAGAGGTTGTTCTCCACAGGGATTAGTTGATTCAATCTTCCCTATATGAGGTGTTGGATTGAATTTATTAATCCTGTCTAGAAAAATAATTCCGGGTTCTCCATTCTTATATGCCATATCAACAATCAAACTGAAAACATCTCTTGCCCTTTCTTTAGAAACAACTTCCCCTGTATGAGGGGCAATTAATTCACATTCCTCATCTTTATAAAATGCTTTCATAAATTTATCTGTCAAAGCTACACTTATATTAAAATTTGTAAGCTCATTGGGGTCTTCTTTACATGTGATGAACTCAAGTATTTGTGGATGATCAACATTTAGAATTGCCATGTTTGCACCACGTCTGGTCCCACCTTGTTTCACTGCATCAGTAGCTGCGTTAAAAACTTTCAAGAAAGAAATGGGACCACTGGAAACTCCACTCGTACTTTGGACCCTGGAATTTGACTGACGTAATTTACTAAAACTGAATCCGGTACCACCACCACTTTTATGAATTAATGCTGCATTCTTAACACTTCCAAATATGCTTTCCATACTGTCTTCTATAGGTAAAACAAAGCAGGCGGAAAGTTGTTGAATATCATTTCCTGCATTCATTAACGTGGGAGAGTTAGGTAAAAAATAGCCTGAATCCAATAGTTTATAATATTTATCATACTTTTCGGGATTTTTCCCGCTGATATTTTCAGAAACTCTTTTAATTAATTTTTCCCAGGACTCAACAATCTTCCCATTTTCATCTTTTTTGAAGTACCTTTTATTAAGCACTATAAGGGCATTTTCAGTTAATTTCATGAAGTCCCTCCTTAAAAATTCTATTTGTGCTGCAACGAATATAATATTTATAACTTATTATATTATAATTAATTATGGCCTTAACAGATAAACCAGCCATATCCATATTGCAGGCTCTATTTATCTGCAAATTTTTAAGTTAACACTCTCGTGTCAAGCAGGAAATGTTTAAATATTTTACATTAGTATAGAAAGAAGCTTTAACTCAATATTTATTAAAAAATTATTGATTTTTTATCTTAGAAATGATTAGAAAAACAATAAATCAGCTTCTGATTATTTTAATCGGCTCAATTTTTAAAGTTTTTTTTGCAGGATGTAATGTTGTTAGATAACTGATTAAAATCGAAACAATTGGTACAATGATAAAATCCCAGAATCTTATTTCAACCGGTAAATAATGTAATGGAAAACCAGGAACAGGTATTTTTATAAAATGCCATAATCGTTGAGCATTCAATAAAATAACAGCCAGAAACAAACCTATAAAAGTACCCACAAAACCAACAATCAATCCAATATAAATAAAGATTTTTTTTATATCTCTTTCTGAAGCTCCTAAAGCTTTCAGTATACCAATCTCTGTCTTTTTTTCGATTACCAATTTAACAAAATTACCGATCATATTAAAAGAAGCAAGTATAATCATTAAAGCAAGGACCAGGAACATAACAACTTTTTCCATTTTAATTGCGTTAAACAGGTTAGCTTCAAATTCGCTCCAATCTTCTACAATAACTTTATTACCAAGAAAAGATTGGAGTTTTTTTGCAGTTACATAAGATCGTGAGGAATTATCTGTTTTTATTTCAATATAGCTTATTTCATCTTTCAAACCTAAAAAATATTGTGAGTTTTTTAAAGAAATAAATGAAAACACTTTATCATATTCAGGCATACCGGAAATAAAAAGTCCATTAACCTTAAATTTCTTACTTTTAGGCAGCAATCCAAATGGGGTAGGTTCCGTTCCTATAGGAGAAAAAAGTTGAACATATTCACCAACTGTAACATTCAAATTCAATGACATATCAAGACCCAGAATAATCCCATCATCTTCAAATAATTCTTTTGTGGGAACTCCAACCCTGATTTTACTCTGTAAATCTATAATTTTGTTGTGAGAGTCGTAATCAATACCGTAACAAACAGAAGATACAATATTTTTCTTATTCTGCAGCATTAATTCGTTTTCACAAACAGGAGCTACAGCAATAATACCGGGTGCTTTAATAATCTCATTTAATAATTTATCATAATTCGCAAGAGGGGAATAATCAAGGTTATGAACCTTAATTTCTGATTTGAATCCAATAACCCTTCTTCTCATATCACTTTCAAAACCATTCATAACAGAAGATACTACCAATAAAGAAAAAACGCCTATTATAATCCCTAAAAGAGATAACAAATTCGAAGATTTAAAGAGGAATCTTCCCCTGCCTTTTAAATATTTCAAAGCTAACTTTAAGTGAAACATTCAATCCCCTATAGATTAAATTTTTACTCACAAAGAGTTATTACAAAAAAACATCTCGTATTGGCAAATAAATTTTTTATTATTCGATAATTTCTACTATGAGACTGTTTAGCCACCTGATTTCTCCTGCATCCGTCAGTCTTCAGTATATCCTGATAAAAACAAATTTCTTTTTTTTCGAGTCAATTTATTTTAGAATAGGTCAATTTTTTCTTTTTCCCCTTTTTGCTTTCTCAAAGCAGGTCACGTCATCCGACATGGTAAAAGCTTTGAGATACTTTCTACTTTTCTTATGTTCCTTCTCCGTCTGGGAGAAGGACACGTCTTCGATAAAGAAACTACGAC
>JAUXFF010000022.1 GCA_030620155.1 Candidatus Cloacimonadota bacterium
AATAGCAAATGTATCTCATGGAGCTGGTCCTCAAACTGCACAGAAATTATTTGAACTTAATCCGGATATTTTAATTACTGGAAATGGTCCTGGAGGAAACGCAGCAAGAGTACTACAGAATGCAAATATAAAAATTTACATTGGTGCAGGAGATATGACTGTGAAAGAAGCTTATGACGCTTATAAAAAGGGTGAATTAAAGGAATATTAAGTAACTTTAACTTCCGAAGTTTCAAAAAACTTCGGAAGTTTTCTCCAAAATATTTAAATTTACTTCTAAGGATGTAATATGTTAAATCATATTGGAATTAATATTAAAAATGTTTCAGAGATTAAGAATTTCTGCCAGAATATTTTAAAATAAAAATTGTAAAATAGTTTACAATAAACAGAAAAGTATAATTTTTGATTCATTAAAGATAAAATAGGCCCGCTGTGTCAAGATGACATTGGACACTTTTCGACACTAAATTAGTGTAGAAAAAGAAAGGTGAAAAATGAGAGAAGAGAAACGAATTATCAATTTTGACGAATTGGAAGGAGACCGTAGGTCGACTGGAGATTCGCCAAAATTGTCACGACAAATTCAAGAGGATATTCCCGATACTGAAGTAAGTATGAAAAAGAAAAGAAGACGGTTTTCTAACGATTTCAAATTAAAGATTTTAAAAGAAATCGATGAGGGTACTCAACCAGGACAAACAGGAGCAATCTTACGAATAGAAGGTCTTTATTCCTCAAACATCACAAAATGGCGCGAACAGTTGGAATTGGGGAAATTGAACAAAAAGTTGAAAGATAAACACCAGAAAAAAATAACAGAATTGTCCAAACAGAACAGAAAACTCCAGAGAGAATTAAATCAGACAAAACTCATCATCGAAGCTCAAAAAAAAAATTTACAGATATTAGAACTGAAAGAATTGTCATAAATAATGAGGATTGTAAAGAGATGGTAAATGACCTTTCCACAAAAGTAGGAACAAAGAAAGCGTGTTATGGTTTTGGAATTCCGCGATCCTCCTATTATTATTGGAAGAATCCTGCTGCCAAACCAGTTCTGTACAAGAAAAGAGAATTGCCGGATTTTGCTTATACGTTAGTAGAAAGAAAGGAAATCCTGAATGTTATGAATTCTGATATTTATATGAATCAATACGCCTTGGATATCTCATCGGAAGGATTGGAGAATGTAAGAAATTTCATTAGCAATGGTAGAGGTTATATCGGAATCTGTGGGGTAGCCTATTTTACAGGTGAGTGTTAAAGGAACTTAATATGGTTACCGTGATTAATTCAGACTATTGTAAAGGTTGTAATTTATGTGTTGTAACGTGTCCTGTTAAGGTTTACAAAGAAGGTGATAAACCTTCTTCCAGGGGATATTTTGTTCCCAAAATCGTTAATGTAGAAAAGTGTATGGATTATAAAAGGAAAAAAGGTGAGAAGAAGAAATGCGAATTATGTGTACTGGTTTGTCCAGATCAGGCAATAAGTTGGTCAAATGAATAGATTAGAAAAAGGCACATATTTTATGCAGGGTAATGAGGCATGTGTTGAGGGTGCGCTATACGTAGGATGCAAGTTTTTTGCTGGATATCCGATTACACCTGCAACAGAAATCACTGAAAGGATGGCTTGGAGAATGCACGAGATGGGAGGGGTATCCATTCAACTGGAAGATGAAATCGCCTCGATCGCTGCAATCATTGGTGCATCATGGACAGGGACAAAGGCGATGACTGCAACCAGCGGACCGGGTTTTTCTTTAATGCAGGAAAATTTAGGATATGCTTGTATGACAGAAACCCCAATAGTGATTGTTAATGTTCAAAGAGGTGGGCCTTCTACTGGTCAGCCAACAAAGGCTTCGCAGGGAGATGTGATGCAAACCAGGTGGGGGTCACATGGTGATTATGAAACAATTGTCCTAGCCCCAAACTCAGTTCAGGAAATGTTTGATTTAACAATCGAAGCATTTAACTTATCTGAAAAATATCGCGTACCAACCATTGTCCTGTCAGATGCAGATATTGGACATATGAGAGGAAAATTCACAGTATCAGAAGATATCAAGTTTATAGATAGAAAATATTGTACAAAACACGTTGAGCACAATGCATTTATTTGCGATGAAGGTTTGGTTCCTGAATTTCCTAAATTTGGACAGGGACACCGTGTACATATCACAGGCTTAACCCATGATGTATCGGGCTATCCCAAAACAACCGATCCTGAAATACATGCAAAGTTAGTATCCAGACTGGTTAAAAAAATTCGAAATCATTCAAATGAAATAAGTAGAACAGAAATTCTAAATCCTAAGGCAGATACTATTCTAGTCACTTATGGATCACCGTCAAATTCTGTCTTTGAAGTCTTAAGTGAAAATCATAACATTGGACTTTTCAGATTAATTACCTTATGGCCTTTTCCGGAAACAGAAATGAAACAAATTGCAAAGACCGCCAAACATATATTGGTGTTGGAAATGAATTTAGGCCAGATATATTGGGAGGTTGAACGGATTGCCAGACAAGCTGGCTGTCAAAAAGTCGAGTTATTCTCTAAAATTGGTGGCGAAATACATAAACCAGATGAGATAATTAAGAGATTAAAAAATGAAGTTCTTTGATTTATATAGAAAGGACAGATGGCCCCACATGTTTTGTCCTGGATGTGGTATTGGTACAGCAATGAACTGTTTTTTTAGAGCATTTGCTGAATCCAGACTTAACCAGGACAAAACCGTATTTGTATCTGGCATCGGTTGTTCCGGTAGAATACCAAGCTACATACTAGCAGATTCTTTACATACAACACATGGACGTCCTATTGCATTTGCAGGTGGTATCAAGTTGGCTAATCCCGAGCTTAAGGTTGTGGTCTTTACCGGTGACGGTGATCTTGGGGCAATAGGAGGTAATCACTTCATTAACGGATGCCGGAGGAATATTGATCTTACTGTAATATGTATAAATAATTACATATATGGCATGACAGGGGGGCAGGTATCGACTACCACACCATTTGGATATTATACCTCAACTACACCTTATGGTAATAAAGAGTATCCCTTCGATCTGTCAGAAGTTGCTGTAGCCGCTGGAGCTAATTATGTAACGAGATGGACAACCTATCACGTAAAGTCATTGACTAAATCAATCAAAAAAGCATTGGTAAAAGATGGATTCTCATTTGTTGAAATTGTGTCGCAGTGCCCAACGCAGTTTGGAAGAAGGAATGACATGATTAGTGCTCGACAGGTCTTTGAATGGTTAAAAAAGAATTCCGTGCTCCACAAAAAAGCACATACCTTAGTCGAAGATCATCTTGATCTTAATTTAATGGGCAAAATAACTGTCGGTGAGTTTGTCGAAAGAAATCGTGAAGCCTACACAAAAGTTATTGGGGTAAGAAAATGAACATGAGTATCCGATTCACAGGATCTGGTGGTCAAGGAGCAATTTTCGCTGGCATTGTTCTTGCAAAGACCGCTGTTCTTTATGAAGAAAGACATGCTACGCAAAAGGACGGTAAATTTGCCATACAAACACAGTCTTACGGACCAGAGGTCAGAGGAAGTGTGTCCAAATCTGATGTGAAGATTTCAGATGAAAAGATATATTATCCATATGTTGATATTCCTGATATACTCGTGGTGATGTCGGAGCAGGCTTATAAAAAATATTCTAATGAGATTAGTAAAGACACGATTGTATTGATTGATAAAGATTTGGTTAAAAGTAAACCTAGAACCGCATACTATAAGATTCCAGCAAATAGGATTGCGAAGGAATTACACAAGGAGGTAGTTGCCAATGTAGTTATGATCGGAGCGATATGTGGAATAACTCAAATTATCTCAAAAGAGGTTATTGAGAGAGCAATTTTAGATAATGTACCTAAGGGTAGCGAGGACATGAATCGAACTGCACTACAGAAAGGCTATGAAGTTGCTAGAAAACTGAAAGGTTCGAAATGATGACAGAGGATGCCAGATCTCAGCTCTATAATCATGTAAGCGATGAACAAAATACTTGTGGACGCCATAGTGACAAGCTCCTGATTGAAAGAAAAGGATTAAACACTGTTATAAATTAAATAAAAAATGATGTTTGTCCGTACTGTGGAAAATGATAAAGTTTAATATTTAAACAGCATCCTTTAATAGGATAGAGTGTAAACATGAGTAAGTTTTCAGACGACATAATGAATAAATATATCTTTTCACGTTTTATCCCTTCCAAAGATGTTGTTGTTGGTCCTGGAATGGGTATAGATGTCGCGATAACACGATTAAAGGATAAAATGTTTCTTATTTCTCACCTCGATCCGATAGTTGGTGCAATTAAGCGGATAGGTTGGCTTGCTGTTCATATAGCTTGTAATGATATAGCTACTTCAGGAACTAAACCTTCCTGGGCGCTGCCTTTAATTTTACTTCCTGAACAATGGGATGAGAAAATGCTTGATGAGATTACACAGGATATATTAATAGCTGCTGGAGAAACAGGGGTTTCCGTAATTGGCGGGCATACAGGTTATGCGCCTGGAAGTTTAAAGCCACTCGTTGCTATTACTGCTCTTGGAATTTCTGATGGAAAATTTATTACCGCGGCCGGAGCTAAAAATGGAGATGTCATTGTTATTACTAAAGGAGCAGGAATTGAGGGAACTGCTATTATCGCAGAAGATTTTGTGGACATACTCAAAGAAAAGCAGATTAATCAGGATATTATAAGAAAGGCAAAAGGGTATATAAACGATGTAAGTATAATTCCCGAAGCGTTGATTATGAGAAGATATGCAAACGCAATGCATGATGCTACAAGAGGCGGTGTCATGGAGGCTTTGCTGGAGATAGCAAGTGCATCTGGTGTTGATATAGAAGTATATAGAGACATGATTCCCGTAAGAGAAGAAACAAAGATATTCTCTGAAAAGTTAGACTTTGACCCTTTATGGATGATTAGTTCCGGGGCGCTTGTTATTTCTCTTAGTGAAAGCAAAGTAGAAGAAGCGTTACAACTCTTACGCAATTCAAATATTACAGCGTCCTATATTGGGAAAGTAAAGGAAGGGAAAGGGGAACTTCTGCTCCATGAAGAGAATAAACAGAAATTATATAAAAAACCAATGCCCGAAAAGGATGAACTGGCAAAGCTATGGCAGTCCTATCCAAGAACATGAAAGGTTAAAATGAAAGAAGCTCTTTTTTATCAAAAACTAGAAGGAAGCAAGATCAAGTGCGACCTCTGTAGCCATCGGTGTATTATCTCTCCAGGGAAAAGAGGGATATGCGGTGTTAGAGAAAATAGAGATGGTGTGCTTTATACCTTGGTTTACGGAAAAACAATAACTAATAATATAGACCCGATTGAAAAAAAGCCGCTATTTCATTTTTATCCGGGTTCTAAGTCTTATTCAATAGCAACAGCAGGCTGTAACTTTCGCTGTTTACACTGTCAAAATTGGCAGATTTCACAGTTGAAAGATGGAGAAATACCCGGTGAAGAATTTACCCCTGAAGAGATTGTCGAAGATGCTGTAAGTAGCAGGTGTGAATCTATAGCATATACCTACACTGAACCGACCATATTCTATGAATATGCATTTGATACAGCAAAGATTGCTCATAAGAAAGGTCTTAAAAATATCTTTATAACCAACGGCTACATATCAGAAGAGGCCTTAAGAGAGATTTCTCCTTATTTGGATGCTGCAAATATAGACTTGAAAAGTATGAGTGATAGTTTTTATAGAAAAGTGTGCGGCGCGAGACTTAAGCCAGTTTTAGATAATATCAAACTTTATCATAAGCTGGGTATCTGGATAGAGGTTACAACGCTTATTATCCTAGGCTATAATGACGGTCCGGAAGAGTTGAAAGAAATCGCAAGATTTATAAGAGATATAGACAAAGGTATCCCGTGGCACGTTTCTAGATTCTTTCCGGCATATAAATTGGCGAATGTTCCTTACACACCTTTAAAAACACTGGAAAACGCTGTCGAAATCGCTAAAAAGGCAGGGTTAGAATACGTTTATCAAGGCAATGTTGGTGAAGGAGAGAATACCTTTTGCCCGAATTGCGGAAAACTTTTGATTAAAAGGGCAGGTTTTAATCTTATCGGAAACAAAATTAAAAATGATAGATGTCCTTACTGTGAGAAGACCATAGCCGGTATAGGTATGGATGGAGAAAGGTGTAATCATGACCGGAAATCCTGACGTTTTAAGAATAGTAAAGGAGGATATTTTAAGAACTATTGCAGAAAAGAAAGGTAAGATCAAGATAAACATTATAAAAAGAGATGTTAAAGTATACTTTTCTTTCATATCTAAGGCAATTGAATATCTTGAAAAAGAAGGATTCATTCAATCTGAAAAAGGGGTTTATGAATTGACAGAAAAGGGTGTAAGAAAAGCAAAAGATATTTTAAGAAAACATTTTGTTTTTGAAAATTATTTTAAAAGAACTAGAACTAAAAAAGAAGCACATGAAATAGCGCACATTCTTGAGCATTACGTTTCCGAGGAGGTTATTAACAATATACAAAAATTATCAACATTTAAGGGAAAAGGCAATTCTTTAGCAAAACTTAAAATTCATAAATCAGGGTTAATCACTAACATCGCGATCTCTGATAATAGGTTATTTGAGAGAATGGCAAGCATGGGAATATTTCCAGGGGAAGAGATAACGATAACAAATGAAGTTCCTAATGCTGTTATTATCAAAATAAAGAATAATAAATTTGCACTGGATAAGGAAATTGCAGGAAAAGTTATGGTGTTAGAATATGAAAAATCTTAGAATACTCTTAGTTGGACAACCAAATGTAGGGAAATCGTCATTGCTCAATGCATTGGTTGGTCAGAAAGTTACCGTATCTAATTATCCCGGAACCACTGTTGAAATAACAAAAGCCAAAAAGAAGATCAATAATACGAACATTGAATTTGTAGATACACCAGGAATCTATTCTATTTCAGATAGAAGTGAAGAAGAAGAAGTTACTGAAAAAGCTCTGTTTAATGAGGAATTAGATGTTGCGGTAGTCATTGCTGATGCGACGTCTCTTGAAAGAAGTCTCTATGTTGTATTGCAAATAATAGAGAGCCTCATACCTGTTGTTCTTGTTCTCAATTTTATAGAGGACGCCAAGAAAAAGGGCATAGACGTTGATTGTGAAAAATTGGAAAGATACCTCAATGTTCCGGTAGTTCCTATCAATCCCTTGACGAAGAGAGGAACAAGTCAGCTTGTAGATATAATAATGAAGATCAAAAGAGCACCAATGCAAAGTTATAAGATTGAGTATGATGACCATATAGAAAAGGGGATAAATAAGCTTTCTAATTACATTAAAGGAAGGTTACCTAAAAGATTCATTGCCTTAAGAATTTTGGAGGAAGATAAACATTTCTATAAATATTTAAAAAAGCAAAGAATACTCGAGGATGTCAAAAAAATATTGAAAGTACATCCAAAACTTGCAGAAGATATTGCAATAACGAGATTTGGTACAGCCTCATTCATAGCACAAAAGGTTACACAGATGTGCTCTTTGAAAAAAGAAAAAAAATCGCATGATGGGATTGATAATATTCTCTTGCATAAGACATTTGGTCTACTTGCCACCGGTCTGTTTTTTATAGTTATTTTCGGAATACTGTTGTATCTTGGCAATTTTATACAGACCGTCTTCATGAACACGACAGAGAACATCCTATCTTCATTTGGTATGACGGATCACTCCATTGTTTCTCTAATATTAATGAGTGGTTTAACAGGACTTGCGGCAGGAATCTCTATCGCTTTACCTTATGTGTTCTTGTTTTATTTGCTTTTGGGTTTACTCGAAGATGTGGGGATCCTCTCCAGATTTATTGTCAATGCAGAAAGGTTTTTGAAAAAAATAAGGCTACCTGGGAAATCATTCATCCCTTTATTATTAGGCCTGGGTTGCACTGCGCCGGCGACTCGAGCTACTCGAATCTTATCATCTAAAAAGGAACAAGTCTACACTGCCTCCTTACTTGCCTTTGTGCCCTGTTCTTCAAGAATTGCCTTAATAATGGGAATAGTTGGGTATTACGGAGGTATAATAATGGCTTTTTCGGTATTCGCAACTCTGTTTGTTGCCGGTTTGATCTGGGCACTTGGGATAGCAAAAATCACTCATCTTGAAAGAGAGCCTTTGCTTTTGGAACTGCCTCCTTATAGAAAGCCCTTTGTTAAAAATATTCTTGCAAAAAGCTGGCTCAGGATGAAGGATTTTGTATATATCGTTGTTCCTTTACTCGCACTGGGAGGGATTGCCTATGGCATTTTGGAAGTAGTGGGACTTACGAGTATTATAGTGAAACCACTTTCTCCGATCACGAGTTGGTTAGGGTTGCCTAGTGAAACTATTGTTCCTCTGGTGTTTGGGTTTTTACAGAAAGACTTAACCGGCGCAATGCTTATAACAGTTTTAGGCAGCGATATATCTGCGGCTTTAGCACCTCTTCAAATATACACCTTTGGAACAGCTGCTGCAATTGGAATACCCTGCATTATTTCTTTAGGAATGCTAATTAGAGAATTCGGGTCGAAGAAGGCGTTATTTATAACAGCAGCGTCGATAATCTATGGCATTTTATTCACAGGTATAATTTGGAGAATATTTTCTATCTTTTGAATAATGGTAAGAAAAAGACATAATTTTTTGGTAGGATATAACATATTTCTGGTAAAGAAAATATTTTCTCACTTGAGGAGGTAAGTATGTCGAGTAAAATGATAGCATTCGGTCCAGTTCCATCAAGGCGCTTGGGGCATAGTTTAGGAATAAAAAATATTCTACTAAAAAATCTGCACATCGATCAAATTTTCGAAGGTCTGATACAATTGAGGAAGGATTTTACAGGCAAAATTTATCTGGAAATTTTTTTTGTTCCAAAACTAAATGATACTAAAGAAGAACTGATTTTATTAAAAGAAACCAGTCACAAAATCAAGCCTGATTTAGTTCAATTAAACACTCTTGATAGACCTGGCACGGAAAATTGGGTGAAATCTGTTTCTAGAGAAAAGTTAAAAGAAATATCCGGTTTCTTCAAATCTATTCCTGTTGAAATTATTGCCAAAACAGAAACCAGAAAACAAATTCAAAGTTTTAATCAAAATATTGCAGACCAGATTCTGGAAACGATCAAAAGAAGACCCTGCACAGATACTGAACTGTCGAAAATTCTTAATCTTCATTTGAATGAATTAAATAAATATCTGAGCGAATTGATTGATAATAAAGTGATTACTTCGGAAAGAAAAGAAAGAGGAATTTTTTTCAAAATATGCGAACTTACTTCCAAGGATGTAATATGCTAAATCATATTGGAATTAATATTGTGAATGCTTCAGAGATTAAGAATTTCTACCAGAATATTTTAGAAATGAGAATTGTAAAACAGTTTACAATAAACAGAGAATTATAATCTTGTATTCATTAAAGATAAAACAGGTAATCTTTTTGAGATCAAGGAATTATGAAAGTTCTAATTGAAGTTCTTAAACATAGTTTAATGATCACGGGCTTTGTGTTTGTTATTACTTTGGTTATTTAAAGGATTTTAGATTATGAAAAAAGAAACGAAAAGGAAAAACTTTTTATCAACCTTATTTAGAGCAGCAAAAGAATTTGCTTTAAATTCACCAATATTTATTGGGGTGATTTTGTGCATTGGATTATTTAACACTTTTATATCTACTCAAACATTACAGAAAATCTTTACGGGAAATGTATTTTCAGATACTATTTTAGGTTCAATAACAGGAAGCATTATTGCTGGCAATCCTATCAATAGTTATATTATTGGGAAACAACTCCTGTCCGACGGAATTAGTTTATATGCGATCATCGCTTTTCTTATTTGTTGGGTAACTGTTGGAATTGTTCAACTTCCTTATGAAATTTCAGTAATGGGAAAGAAGTTTGCGTTTACCAGAAATTTACTTAGTTTTCTTTTTGCGATTTTAATTGCGATTATCGGCTCTACTATACTGGGAGTTATTTCATGAAAAAGGAAACAAGAAAAAATAAATTTTTCGGATTCTATTTTTTAATTACTGTAATAGTTATTTATGTTATTTTATTTTTCCTGAATCCTGATGAATTTAATAAATCATTATTAGCATCCTGGAAGATTTTCAAAATGGTTATCATCTTAATTGCCTTTGTAATTTTTTTATCAGCTCTAATAAATTATTTTTTAAATCCAATGAAGATTGCTAAAAATCTCAGTAAAGAAGCAGGCTTTAAAGGATGGTTGATTTCTGCAGTTGGAGGAATCATTTCTCATGGACCTCCTTATGTTTGGTATCCATTAATCAAAAATATTCAAGATAAAGGAATGAATCAAAGTTTCTCAGCTGTATTTTTATATACTCGAGCTGTCAAAATTCCACTGCTTCCCATGATGATCGTTTTCTTTGGCTGGCATTTCACTATCATCTTCAATCTCATGATTATTATTTCTTCTATTTTTATATGGAAAATTATGGAAAGGATATAGGAAACAATGAAAAAACTACTTGGATTTTTGAAGGAGAAGTAAAATGGAACATTTAACAAAAGAGACTTTTCAAGAAAAAGTTTTTAATTACGGTAAAAATAAAAATTGGAAATTTGAAGGCGACCTTCCTTGCTTAATAGATTTTTACGCTGATTGGTGTGCACCTTGCAAGATAGTAACTCCTATTTTGGAGGAATTAGCTGAAGAATATAAAGGTAAGTTGAATATTTACAAAGTGAATACAGGGGATCAGCAGGAATTAGCAGCTGCTTTTGGTATTCGCAGTATTCCTTCTCTTCTTTTCTGTCCAAAAGAAGGTCAACCGCAAATGGCTATGGGGGCGCTTCCCAAACAATCTTTTAAGAAAGCGTTCAAAGATGTATTAGGAGTTGAATAATTAGCTAAATATTAATCTATGAAATAAAGATAAAATCGCTTAAATTATAAAAAATAAAGGAGGACAATTAAATGAATGTGTCTAAAAGAGTAGAACAAATCGAAAAATCTGCAATTCACGAAATGACAAGATTATCAAAAGAAATTGAAGATGTTGCCTTTTTATCATGGGCAAAACCAACTACAGATACTCCGGAACATATCAAAGAAGCTGCTATCTCTGCCATAAGAAACGGACTGGTTGGAGGATATTCACCTACTGATGGATTGGTTGAGTTACGACGGGAAATTGTTAAAAAACTAAAACGTGATAACAATATAAATGCTGATATTTCTCAACTATTGGTTACAGTCGGAGCAATTGAAGGACTGGCTGCAGCAGTAATGGCTATCATTGATCCTGACGATGAAGTCATTCTACCTACTCCAACCTATTCAACACATATTCGTCAGGTGAGGATTGCTTCCGGAAAACCTGTTCTGGTTCCCTTAATTGAAGATAATGATTTTGCTCTGGATATACAAGCAATTAAGAATGCAATAACTCCCAAAACCAAAGCGATAATGTATTGCAGTCCCAATAATCCTACAGGAACTGTTTTCCCTGAAGAACAACTTCGCAAAATAGCTGAAATTGCTCTGGAAAACAACTTAATGATTATTACAGATGAAGCTTATGAATATTTTATATATGATGGTAAAAAACATTTTAGTATTGGTTCCATTCCTGAGATGAAAAAAAATGTTATCAGCTGCTTTACATTCACCAAAACTTATGCAATGACAGGTTGGCGGATTGGTTACCTTCATGCGGACGAAGAAGTTATTCCACAAATCAAAAAAGCACATATTCCTTTTGCAATTTGTGCTCCTGTTGTTTCGCAATATGCTGCTCTTGCTGCATTGAAAGGTTCTCAAAATTGCGTTAAAGAATTTGAAAATCATTATTTTAATACCAGAAACCTGATGTGTGAAAGACTTGATAATCTCAAGTCAGTCTTTGAGTATAACAAACCGGGTGGTTCTTATCTTATGTTTCCCAAAATACTCTTACAAGAAGGAAAGGATTCCATTACTTTTTGCAAAAAGCTTCTAAAAGAAGCGAGAGTATCCACAACACCTGGTATTGCTTTTGGTCCGACCGGAGAAAGTCATTTAAGATTATCCTTCTGTATTTCTGAAGAAGAGATAAATAAAGCTTTTGATAGAATGGAAAAATATTTTTTATAAAAGAAAAAGGCAATTTATAATCCTAATAATATGCTGCCAATTGTGAAATAGATGAAGAATCAAAATAATATCGATCCATTAGAATTATTATTGGAAAAATATAACTTTAATTTGAGAAAAATAAATAAATTAATAACAGGTGCTAAATACACAGCTATTCTCTTGAAAAACGGCAATATTGGAGTTTGTGCAAATTTAGGATATAAAATAAATACTGAAATCAATACCTATTCAAATTTGAATCTGGAAAATTTTTCTCATCGAATTGTTTTAAATGCTTATTTTAATGCGTTGCTAAATTACTCCAATAAATTAAATGGGATTGGTGATATTTTCGAGACAATCAATTTTAGAAGATACAAACAAATTGTGATGATTGGATTGTTTAAACCGATTGTTAAAAAATTTCAGGAAAATAATATTCCGATTACTGTTTTCGATTATAGAAAGTCTGATTCTTTTTTAGCTTCAAATTTTAAGCAAAAACAATATATAAAAGAAGCAGATGCTATCATTTTAACCTCAACATCGATTTTCAATAGCACCTTTTTAAATATAATTAATAACACTAATGATAATTGTGAAATTTTTATGCTCGGACCTTCTTCTATTATGACACAAGATATTCTACAGTACAAAAACATCAAAATGATCTTTGGCTCAAATTTCAATAAATTTGACAGAAGAGTTCTGGATGTTATTCAAAATGATGGCGGAACCAGAAAGTTCCTGAAATTTGGCAAAAAAATTATTTCAAAAAGAGAGGTGTTTTTTGAAAACATATCTTGATTGTATTCCCTGCTTTATGGAACAAGCTTTAAATGCTGGACGCATTGCTACAAGAGATGAAAAAAAGGTTAAAAATTTGTTAGATGAAGTTGGAATGCTAATCAAGGAAATTCCAATGGAACATACTCCACCTGAGACCGGTGCTATCATCTATCGGAAAATTTCTGAAATAACCAATAATAATGATCCTTATAAAGAAATTAAAGCAAAGAACGTTTCTCACGCTTTGCATTTGTATCCTAAATTTAAACAGAAAGTTGACGAATCAGATGACAGATTACTTACTGCTATCCGACTCGCTGTTGCAGGAAACATTATTGATCTTGGAGTCGGTAAAAAATTCAATATTACGGAAGATGTTGAAAAAATATTGAGCCAGGAATTTGCGATTTTTGATTATGAGCTTTTTAAAAAAGAATTGGAAAAGACAGATGATATCCTCTATATTGGAGATAATGCAGGCGAAGCCGTTTTTGATAAAATACTTATTGAAGAACTCGGGAAACCAGTTACATATGTAGTAAGAGAAATTCCAATTATCAATGATGTAACAAAAAAAGAAGCGATAAAAATCGGAATTGATAAAATTGCGACAGTTATCTCCTCAGGCACAACTGCACCCGGTACAGTTCTTTATTTATGTAATGATGATTTTAAGAAAAAATTCAAAAAAGCAAAATTTATTATCAGCAAAGGACAGGGAAATTATGAGGGGCTTTCCGGAATTGATTCTCCTGTTTTCTTTATGCTGAGAGCAAAATGCCCAGTAATTGCTAAGAATATTGGTGTAAATGTAGATGACATTATTCTTAAATTTTCACAAAGATGAAAGAAGAAATATTTAGATTTTTAACATTAAATAAAGAAAAATAACTTTTTAAAAAAGGAGCTTGCAAAATGAAAATCGGAATCATTATATGTGATCGTTATAGTAATTGTGCTGGTGGTAAATGTTTTAGAGCAATACAAAATCGTGAAGGTGCTTTTGATATCTATAAAAAAAATGATGCTGTCGATATAGTTGGATATACTACTTGTGGAGGCTGTCCGGGTGGAAATATTGAATATGCTCCTGAAGAAATAATTAATAACGGAGCAGAAGCAATTCACTTTGCAACGGGTTTTGTTGTTGGCTATCCTCCATGCCCATATATTACTCAGTTTAAAAAATTTATTGAAGAAAAATATGGAATACCAATAGTAATAGGAACCCATCCGATACCCCAAAAATATTATGTAATACATAAAAACCTGGGGACATGGGATTCAGCAGAATGGCAGGAGATTATTAGACCAACCTTGTCAAACGAATCAATTCGTAAATCTTATAATTAAATATATAATTATCCTTGTATTCAAATATGAAAAAAAATAAATGACTTCAGTAAGGAATTTGAATGAGTACTCTAATTGAAGTTCTAAAGAATAGTTTAATGATTACTGGCTTCGTGTTTGTGATGATGCTGATTATTGAATATATCAATGTCCAAACCAGGGGAGTTTGGAATGAGAAGATAAAAGATAAACCGTGGAATCAATATCTTCTGGCAGCATTGTTGGGAGCAACTCCGGGTTGTCTGGGAGCGTTCACAGTAGTTGCTCTTTATTCTCACAGAATTATGTCCTTAGGAGCACTTGTTACAGCAATGATTGCAACCAGTGGTGATGAAGCTTTTGTGATGTTTGCCATGTTTCCGGGGAAAGCATTGATTTTAACATGTATTCTTTTCATAATTGGAATTTTTGCCGGATACCTGACAGATAGATTCGTACCCTTAAAATTCATAAATAAAAAGATAAAATTAAATAAATTTGCTATTCACGATGAAGAAAAATGTGTCTGTTACCCTAAAGGAAGAATTTTCGAACAACTAAAACATTCTTCTGCCCAAAGAACTCTGTTAATATTAATTCTTTCTATCCTTCTTTTGGGAGTTATTTTTGCGGAGATCGGACCGGTAAAATGGAACTGGATCAGGATAACATTGTTAATCACATCTTCCTTCTCACTATTTATTGTACTTACTGTTCCCGAGCATTTCCTGGAAGAACACCTCTGGGAGCATATCGTTAAAGTTCATATTCCCAGAATATTCCTATGGACTTTGGGGACACTGCTCGCAGTTCATATTTTGCTTCAATTCATTGATATCAATATCTGGATCGCGGATAATATGTTTATTGTGTTACTTGTTGCTCTTCTGGTAGGAATTGTTCCCGAATCGGGTCCGCATCTTATTTTTGTTACATTATTTGCATCTGGAACTATTCCTTTCAGTATCCTGCTAGCAAGTTCCATCGTGCAGGATGGTCACGGAATGATTCCGATGTTAGCTGAATCCAAACGAGGATTTCTCTCTGTGAAAGCAATTAATCTGGTCTTTGCTTCAATCGTGGGAACCATTGGTTTATTTACAGGATTCTAGGTTATGAAAAAGAAACTAAAAAGAAAAAATGGACATAAAACTGAGAAGCAAGCTTACGATTCCTATAAAAAAGGGGAATTAAAAAAAATTTAAATGGGGGAAAAAAAAGAATTTCAGCTTGGAAATATTTTAACAATATCATTTGGTCATTTATTTCATGATATTTACTCATCCTTTTTAGCACCGATATTACCACTTCTGATTACAAAACTCAGTATTTCTTATTCAATGGCAGGATTGTTGGATGTTACCAGGAAAATTCCCTCTTTCATGAATCCTTTAATTGGTTTGATTGCAGACAGAATTTGTGTAAGATATTTCATTATATTAGCACCTGCAATTACTGCAATTGTTATGAGTTTACTTGGAATAGCCAATCACTATACTGTTTTGCTTATACTTCTTTTTATTATGGGAATCAGCTCAACTCTATTTCATGTCCCGGGTCCGGTTATGGTAAAGCATATTTCAGGAAATAAAGTTGGAAAAGGTATGAGCTTTTATATGCTCGGGGGTGAACTTGCCAGAACTTTAGGACCGCTCATTATTCTTGGAGCAGTTTCTTTATGGGGTTTAGAAGGAACATATAGGTTAATTCCCTTTGGGATTCTGGCATCGATCTTTCTTTTTTTCAAACTCAAAAAAATTCAGATTAATAAAGATTTTCAAAATAGAAAAAAAGAATGGGGAGTCAGTCAAACCTTTCTTAAATTCCTTCCCCTTTTTTTAACTTTAGCGGGGATCACTTTTTTCAGAGCTATGATGATGGCAGCTTTAACTATTTTCCTGCCAACCTATCTGAACATGAAAGGAGAAACTATATGGTTTGCCGGTATTTCACTCTCTATTCTCCAATTCTCCGGAGCAGTTGGTACGCTTCTGGCAGGTTCTTTATCAGATAAAATCGGAAGAAAAAATTCCCTGCTGATTATTGTAATTGTGAATCCATTATTAATGTGGATATTTGTTACATGTAATGGTCTGTGGATAATCCCGCTCCTGATAATTATGGGGTTCTTCCTTTTTGCTATCAGACCTGTTTTGCTTGCCTTAGTTCAAGATACAAATTCAGAATATCCGGCTTTTATTAACGGGATATATATGACTATTAATTTTTTAATCAGTTCAACAACAGTGATGATGATTGGCTTTATAGGAGATAAGCTGGGTCTTGATTTCACTTATAAACTGGCAGCTTTCCTGGCGTTAGGGTCAATCCCATTTGTGCTGTTATTGTCAAAAAAGAATATACTATACATAAGGAGAAAATTATGAGAAAAAAAATTGCAGTACCCACAGTTGATGGAAAACTGTGCTCCCATTTCGGGCATTGTCAAAGCTTTGCGGTTATCGAAGTTGAGAATAATAAAATAGTAAGTGAAGATTATCTTAACCCTCCGGGTCATGAACCTGGTTCTTTTCCCAGATTTTTAGGTGAACACGGAGTTAACATTATCATCGCAGGAGGAATGGGAAGAAGAGCCCAAGATTTATTCATGCAAAATAATATCGAAGTATGTATCGGAGTATCACAAGAAAAACCCTCTGCACTAGTTTATAAATATCTGAATGATGATTTAGAAACTGGTAATAATTTATGTGATCATTAACATAAATTACTTATTAAATGATAAACCTTCAAGGTTTGAAAAGACTTTGAAGGTTTTTCTTCCTTGACACAAAATAATCAATATTGTGATTATTTATCAATGAATAATAAAAAAAATCAAATCGTAGCTATAATCACTGCTGGTGGAAGCGGGAAAAGATTAAAAAGTAAAACAAAAAAACAATTTCTGGAAATAGCCGGGCGTCCTTTAATTTCCTGGGTGATCGAACCTTTTTACCTTCATCCAATGATAGACAAAATTATAATTTCACTACCTGAAGATGAAATGAATACTGTTCCTAAAAAAATTTCAAATGAATTTCCCAAAGCTAAAATTTCTTTTTCCGCAGGTGGAAAAGAACGTCAGGATTCAGTTTATAATGCTCTGATGTTATGCCCTGAAGATACTGGATATGTACTGATCCATGATGGGGTAAGACCATTTATCTCTCAGAATGATATTACAGTGCTTTGTGAAACAGTTAAAAAGAAAAAAGCAGTTATTCCTATTACAAAAATAAAAAATACAATTAAGGAAATTTCAAATAAAAAAATTATAAAAACTATTCCTCGTGAAAACCTGGCAGAAGCTCTCACTCCACAGGCTTTTGAATACGAATTAATAAAATCCTTACATAAAAAAGCTAAACAAGAAAATCTATATTTCACAGATGATGCAGCAATTTTAGAACATTATGGTTTTTTGGTGCATACTATTGAACATTCCTCAATTAACTTTAAAATAACAGACTCTTTCGATTTAAAAATAGCGAAAATAATAATCAGCAATAACGACGAACTCAGAATTCGCTAAACATTTGAGAGGTATAAATGAGAATAGGTTATGGATATGATGTTCATAAACTTGTAGAAAACAGGAAACTGATTTTAGGTGGAGTTCAAATCCCTTATACAAAAGGTCTAATCGGTCATTCCGATGCAGATGTTCTGATACATGCTGTGATTGACGCGATTTTAGGTGCACTGGCAAAAGGTGATATTGGTCAGCATTTTCCTGATAGTAATGATCTTTATAAAAACATAAACAGCAGGATTTTACTTAGAGACGTAAAAAAGATAATGAATAATGAGGGTTATGAGATCAGCAATATCGATGCTACGATTTGTGCTCAAAAACCTAAATTGAAAGACTATCTCCTTCAAATGAGAAAGAACATTTCAGATGACCTGGATACAGAACTAATAAATATCTCTGTAAAAGCTACTACTGAGGAAGGTTTAGGTATAAGCGGAAAGGGAATGTCTGCCACTGTTGTTGTACTTTTAAATGAGTTATAAAAATTAGGCAAATAGCAAAACCAAAAGCACTGAAAATTATATATGTAAAAAATTAATAATGATAAATAGGAAATTTTAGAAAGTGGTATAGTGTTTATTGTTCCGAATAGGATTTTATCAAATCTCTTTTTTCCCCATTTCATTATTCTCCCCGAAATTGTAAATCAAAAACGGAAAGAAGATGATTTTTTTGTTAACTTCTTTCTGTTTTTTTCTGTTCATATGTTACAATTATAACGAATAATTCTTGACAGATAAACTATAATGTATTCGTTTGTATTCTTATAGAATACTAAAATAGGAGGTTTATATGAATGTGTTAACTATACGTATTCCAGAGGAAATTGAAAAAAAATTGAAGATTAAAGCACGTATGGAACATCGATCCGTGTCTGAACAAATAAAAAAGTATTTATCTGATGCTATTCTTATGGAAGATAATCCTGATTTGCCTCTTTCATTTATCAAGGAAACACTTGAAGCAAAAGCTGAAATTGAAGCAGGTTTAGGAAAAGAATATCAATTTGGACATATTAAGTGAAAAAAATCATAGCTTCAAATCTACTTCTTAAATTCAAAAAGAAATCTTCAAAAAAGTTGCAATTAGAAATTGATAAACAAGTGAAAAATATATGTAATAATCCGAAAATTGGAGAACTAAAAAAGGGGGATTTGAAAAATATCAGAGTCCTTAAATTTACTTTTGGGAAGCAGCTATTATTACTTTCTTATGAGATTAAAAACAAAACGCTCTTTTTATATTCCATCGGAAGTCATGAAAATTTTTATATAAAACTTAAACAGTATTTGAGATAAGTCCTCATGAAACCTGAACTTCTTCTACCAGTTGGAAATACAGAAGCATTCTATGCAGCTGTTAAAGGTGGAGCAGATGCTGTATATTTGGGACTTCGGAAATTTAATGCCAGAGGAAAAGCTACAAATTTCACTACCAATCAATTACAATCTTTACTCAAAGAAACCGAACGATTCAAAATTAAAGTTTATATCACTCTAAATACACTCATCAAAAACAGGGAACTTTATGACCTTCTTGATACTATTTATTTACTTTCTCAAACAAAGTCTTCCGCAATTATAATACAGGATTGGGGTGTTTATTATCTTATAAAGAAGTATTTTCCTAAAATCTTAATACATGCCAGTACTCAGATGGGAAATCACAATTCATTAGGTGTAACATATTCGGGAACAAAAGGCTTTGAGCGCATTATATTAGCTAGAGAACTAACCCTGAAAGAACTTCAAACTATAAATAAAAAAACTGAAATCGGATTAGAGTTATTTACTCACGGTGCTTTGTGTTATTCTTTTTCAGGAATGTGTTTATTCAGTAGTTTCCTTGGTGGTATGAGTGCAAATCGCGGATTATGTTGTCAACCCTGTAGGCGGATATACAAAGTAACCGACAAATCTGAGTTTTTTTTCAGTTTAAAGGATTTACAATTAATAGACCTTCTTCCTGAAATAAAAAAATTGAATATTTCAGCTTTAAAAGTAGAAGGACGCATGAAGTCTGCTGAATATGTTTACCAGGTAGCTCGAGCTTATAGAATGTTAATTGATGATCCCAACAATATAAAACTTGCAAAAGAGATTTTAAATTATGATATGGGAAGAGAAAAAACTCAATACTTTCTGGGAAAGAATGTTTCTGAAGCAATTACTGAGAATCCTTTTATTGGAATTCATATTGGGAAGATTATATCAAGCGAAAAAAGTAGTTTTACTTTTAAAACACTCCATCCTTTAAAATTCAGAGATAGATTAAGAATACTTCCTAAAAATGGAAGAAATGCTACGGCTTTAAAAATCAATAAAATGAGTGTGAATGGAATAAATAAACAAAATGTTGATATTAATGAGATTGTAACTATTATCACAGACAAAATAGATGCTAACAAAAACGATAGAGTTTTTTTGATCGGACTTGCTGAAAATAAATTCAAAAATAAGTTCTCTTTTCAGGGAAAAAATCTGAAAATCCACCTTCCTCAAGAAAAAAAGAACAATATTCTTTCTAAAATAGGTTCCAAAAAGATATTAAATTATGAACAACTCTTTATCAGGATCAGTTCTCTTAATTGGATAAAGAAATTGCACTTCGATAGCTTTGATATGTTAATTTTAAATTTCTCCAAATCCGATTGGCAGGATTTTAACTGTAAGAGCTTCTTAATAAGGAAAAATATAGATAAAATAATAATTGAATTACCCAAATTTATAGCAGAAAACGATATCAAATTTTATCAAGAGTTGTGTAATTACTTTTATAGATGCAATGTTGTAAATTTCACAATCAGTCATCTTTCCCAAAAACTCATATTACCTCATGACAAAGATATTAAAATATATACAAATGAGAATGTTTATATATTAAACGATGCTGCTATTCAATTTTTGAAAGAAGAGAATATTATTTCTTACGTATATCCTTTAGAAAACGATTTTAAAAATCTTGTTGAAGGAAAAGACAGAAAGGGAATTGTACCTCTTTATTTTTCTCCTGAACTTTTTTATTCCCGAATGCCTGTAAAAATTAAAGAAAATGATATTATTACCGAAAAAAATATCCAATTTAAGAAAATTTTAAGGGATGGGATTACAATAATAATTCCAGAAATTCCAGTCTCATTACTTCAACATAGAAAGAAATTAATCAAAAATGGATTTCGAAGATTCCTGATCGACTTTTCGTATCTTAATCCTTCTCAAAGAACATTTAATAGAGTTTTAAAAAATTATACCTTTTCTTCAACAGGCCAACGTGGAGTATTATTCAATTTCAAAATGGGATTGAAATAAAAAAAGGAGAAAATTCCCAATAATCTCCTCCTTTAAAAATAATATCTTATTTATTTTTTTAATAATACATTTTCAGAGTAAGTCTTTGAGGTGTTTTGAAAAAGCTTTCCGTTAAATCTCCCATATCAGTATAGGAATAATCTATATCAAATATTGCAAAACTTGTAGGGAT
>JAUXFF010000177.1 GCA_030620155.1 Candidatus Cloacimonadota bacterium
AACAATCGGCATAATATGTCAATCGCAGGTGATGTTGGCCAACATCACCTGCATATTATTAATGAAGCATATCTGCGGAGGAGAAAAATCTTCTTGCTGTTCTTAAAAGCAAAAAGAATACAATGATTTTGAAATTTTTTCGGTGGATGTCTGTAAATAACATCTTTGGTATTGACATTAAAGGTAGTTTTAGGGAAAAGTAGGAAAGCAGGAAAAATTTCATCTGTAGAGAATAAATTATAAAGGTCGTATAGGAGTTGTAGTGAGTAAGAAATTAATAGTAATAGAAGATGATATCACTAAACAGGAGGTTGATGCTATTGTGAATGCTGCTAATAATTCTCTGCTTGGCGGTGGAGGTGTTGATGGTGCAATTCACCGGGCTGCAGGACCGAAACTCCTGGAAGAATGCAGAACTCTGGAAGGTTGTGCCACTGGTGAGGCAAAAATTACAAAAGGTTACAATCTTCCTGCAAAATTTGTTATTCATACTGTAGGGCCTGTCTGGCATGGCAGAAATCATAATGAAGAAAAACTCCTGGCAAATTGTTATAGAAACAGTTTATTTTTAGCTGAGGAGAACAACATAAAGACCATTGCTTTTCCTGCTATCAGTTGTGGTATTTATGGTTTTCCTTTGGAAAGGGCGGTAAAGATAGCTGTATCAGAAGCTAAGAGTTTCCTTGTTCATGCGAGTGTATTAGAGACAATAAATTTTATTTGTTTTGATAAAAAAACCTATGATATCTATTTAAAAGAGATTTAGACAGGCAGAGTATCAATTAATCTTTCTAATAATACCCAAGCTAATATTTAACTTTCGACTATTCTACTTTATAATATTTTTCTTGACAATATTTTCTTTTATATTTCTTTTGTCCCCGCTGTTAATTAAAAGGAGGTTTAAATGAATAAATCAGACCTGGTCGTGCTTGGTTTTCTAAACAAGAAACCTATGTACGGTTATGAAATTATCCAATTTACAAAAATGCATGCACTCGATGTATGGGCTGGTGTGAAAATGCCTTCTATGTATAAAGCTTTACAACGATTGGAATCAAAAAAATATATTTCCGGCAAACAGGTTGTAGAAGGGAATAATCCACCACGAAAAGTATTTACAATAACGAAAAAGGGAATACAGTATTTTCGGGAAATTATAAAATATTTCCTTGCATCTAAAAGTGAACTGAATGTTGATTTCTGGATGGCAATATCTTTTATGGCAAAAGGTATAAGCAAAGAATTATTTCTAAAACTTCTGGACAAACGTATAGATAAAATATCTACTCATATAAAACATCACAAAGAAGAATGCAATCTTCCGGAAGAAGAAAAAAAGAAAATTCCCTTTTATATCCATATATTAATGGAGATGGGGGAAGAAATGCATAAAACTGAGAAGCGAACTCTGATTAAATTGAAAACCGAAATTCTGAAACCCGAAAATGAATTTGTATTTCTGGATAGTTTATCATAATTTATGAAAGAATATGAAAAAGATAATTAGCCGCGAAGTTCACAAAGAAACACGAAGAAAAAAACTTAGTGTAACTTCGTGTTTTTAGTGGCAAAGAGGAGGAAATTTGAAAAAGATAATTTTAATGGCAGTTCTTATTACACTATGTTTCACTTTAAACGCTGAAGCCTTAACCCTGGACAAAGCCAGGGAAATAGCATTAAAAAACAATCCTGAACTTCTTGCAGAAGAACATGCAAAAAAATCTGCTAAATATGATTTCTGGAAATCTACTTTGGGATTAATTCCATCCGCAAGTTTAAATGGAACTTACACGGAATATAAACCAGGATTTTCAATGGGATCTGGTCCAACTGCAGAGGAATCCCGTTCTTATGGATACACTATTTCTCAACCTCTCTTTAATGGTGGAAAAATATGGTTGGGTTCCCGTATTCAACACGATGCATCTAAAATAGCAAATGCCAGTTATCTGAACAAAAAACTGGAAACTATCGCAAATGTTGAATCCAAATTTTTATCTGTCCTGGAAAATAAAGACCTTCTGGAAACTGCTCAAAAAGACCTGCGATCATCGGAGATACAACTGGAGATCGCGCAGATGAGATTTGAAACCGGAACTCTTTCAAAAGCAGATTATCTTCAATTGCAATCTCAAAAAGCTTCCAAAGAAGTAAGTCTTATCCAGATGGAAACTCTCTATTTAATAAGTAGAATAGACCTGGCAAATTTCCTGCAAATCTCCCCTGATTATACGGTAGAAAAACTTTCTCCTGATTCGTATGAAACTTTTCTTAATAATATCCAGTCTTTAAATCAGGAGCAGGTAAACGAATTAATTTTAAATATTGTTGATATCAGCCAGGAGAAAAATCCTTCATTGAAAATGGCAGAACTCTCAAAATCAATGAGCAAGAAATCCCTAACAATGACAGTAGGGAATTTCCTTCCTTCTTTAAATCTTTCCTATTCCAAAACATGGAGCAAATACGACTTTCAGGATGATTATGAGGACGAAGGAAGATTAATGCTGATAGCTTCTATCCCGATTTTTCCAATAGTGGATAATGTGGCAGAATTTGTAAAAGCAAAACATAATTACAAAAATTCATATTATGACTATAGAGCAGCAGAAGATGGGATCGAGCTTGGATTAAAAAGCCTGGTTTTCACCCTTTTAGCTTCTGCTAAATCGGTTAATGCAGCAAAAATAGCTATGGAATCTGCAGAAGAAACCTATCTTCGGATGGAAGAAAGATTCAGAAATAACCTGATCACTACGAGTGACCTTCTGGTCGCAGAAGTAATGCTGACATCCTCTGAAAATCAATATACAAAAAGTTTCTATGATTTCTTACGAGCAGGATCTTCACTGCTTCAGCAAATGGGTGTGGAAGATGTTCAGGTATTGCTTGAGTTGATTAGCCAGGAATGAAAATAAAAAAAATAAGTCTGGATTCGTCTGGCAGCTGCCGGACTTAGTCGAGACAATCCGGCTTCGTCAATACTACGCCGGGATAATCCGGCTTCGTATAACTACGCCGGGATAAAGGAGGAAGAATGAAATTCAGAGTATTAATATTAAGTTTAATTGGATTATTATTTATCGTTAGTTGCGGAGAAAAACCTGAAGATTCAAAAACAGAAAAAAAAATAACGGAAAAAAAAATTCCCGTTATGGTCGAACAGGTTAAACCAAAAAATCTGGAACAATACATCAAAGTAACAGGAAAGCTTGAAGGCTGGGTTGATATTGTGATGACCAGTGAAACCAATGGCAAAATAGTAGAAATCAAAAAGAGATTAGGTGACTGGGTAGAAAAAGGGAAAGAGATCGGGAGGATAGATAACCTCGATTATAAAATAAGATTAGATCAATCAAAAGCGGTTCTTCTGGCTGCGGAAGCTTCTTTCGAAGCGGCTGAACTTCAAATGAACGCTTCTGAGACTCTCCACAAAAGCAAAAACATCTCGGACGCAGAATATTCATTATCCAGGAGTGAATATAAAAATGCTCTAGCTAGATTGAATGCTGCAGAAGCCGGTCTTGAGCAATCTCAAAAAGCTTATGATAATTCGCGTTTTGTTTCACCTGTTTCAGGGTACATTGCAGATCTTCCAATTGAGATCGGGGAAACAATTTCAATGGGGCAACCTGTATGCAGTATTGTGGATTCCAAAAAACTTATTATCAAAACCGGGATTGGAGAAAAAGAAGTTCAAAAAATTCATAAAGGTCAGGAAGTGACGATTTCCAATGATGGAAAATATGATACTTTTTATGGCAATATCATTGGCGTTGGAATTAAACCTGTCGGAAATACCGCATCATATCCTATCGAGATAGAAATTGATAATCCAAAAGGAAAATTACTCCCTGGAATGGTCATCGAAGCACGTATTCAAAGTAAAATATTTAAAAATGTCATATACACTTCGATGAATAATATTATCCAGGAATATGACAATTATTTTGCGTTTGTGATAAATTCTGAAAACAAAGCTGAACGCAGAAAAGTAACTCTCGGCGTGAAAGTCGGTGAAAATGTGATAATTACCAACGGAATAAATCTCGATGAAAACCTGGTGGTCGAAGGCGTGGAAAACCTGGAAGACGGTTCTTTAGTCGAGATCAGGAAAGGATTTTAGTCACGAAGGATGAATAAGACGACCTCACCCCATCCCTCTCCTGCGAGGAGAGGGAGACAAAAAAATTTCCCTTCCCCTAGTCGAGAACAACCAGATCGCAATCCGAAGTTGGACTTGACTCGCAGCGAAGTGTGAGTCGAGAACAACCAGATCGCAATCATAAGTTGGACTTGACTCGCAGCGAAGCGTGAGTCGAGAACAACCAGATCGCAATCCTAAGTTGGACTTGACTCGCAGCGAAGTGTGAG
>JAUXFF010000041.1 GCA_030620155.1 Candidatus Cloacimonadota bacterium
CAGACCTGGCTACGATTCGTGAAAATGTGACAATAGGTGATTATAATATAATCGGTAGAGGTGCAGCCATAGAAAATTTTGTGAAAATCGGAAGCAGGTGCAAATTGGAAACAAATTGTTATATTACTGCATATTCCGAAATTGGAGATTATTGTTTTATTTCTCCTGCTGTAGCCACCAGTAATGATAATTATATGGGCAGGGATAAAGAGAGATGTAAACACTTTAAGGGAGTAATCGTAAAAACAGGAGGTAGAATTGGAGTTAATGCCACAATTCTGCCTGGAAGAATAATCCATGAAGATGGCCTGGTTGCCGGTGGTAGTGTGGTTACAAAAGATGTTACTTCAGGTGATATATGGTTGGGTAATCCAGCAGAGAAATTCAATGAAGTACCGGATGCGCAATTATTGAAGAACAACCTGGATAATAATTCAAAAGGGGAGAAATAAATTTATGAAAGCTTTGGTGATAATCCCAACTTATAATGAAGCTGAAAACATTTCCAATATTATTGATGAAGTACTTTCTAAAGATGAATGCCTGGAAGTTCTGGTAGTTGATGATAACTCTCCTGATGGAACTTCTAATATTGTAGAAAAAAAGCAGGAAAATAATATCCGTATTCATCTTCATACACGTAAAAAGAAACTCGGACTTGGCTCAGCTTATGTTGAAGGTTTCAAATATGCTTTGAAAAATAATTTTGATTATATCTTTGAAATGGATGCCGATTTTTCACATAATCCTGTTGTATTGATAGAAATGTTAAAAGAAATACAAAATCATGATCTGATTATCGGTTCAAGATATATTAATGGAATAAATGTTGTAAATTGGCCTTTAAGAAGACTTATTTTAAGTTTCCTTGCATCAAAATATGTACACTTTATTACATGTATGCCTATAAATGACCCAACAAGTGGTTTTAAATGTTTTAGAAAGGAAGTCCTGGAAAATATTAACCTGGATGATATATTATCCGACGGATATTCTTTCCAGATCGAAATGAATTACCGCATATGGTTGAAAAAATTACGCATTAAGGAAATACCAATCGTTTTCACTGATAGGAGAAGCGGTCACTCTAAAATGTCCAAAAAGATTGTAAGGGAAGCTATATTTATAGTTTGGAAACTTAGGTTTCTCCATCTGAAAGGTAAAATTTGAGAAAACAAATAATAGAAAACCTCAAAATAGAAAAACTTGTTTTTAAAGGTTTTGGGTTGGGATTTAAGGATTTCAACCCGATTTTTGTTTATAATGCTGTTCCTGAAGATGTAGTTGATGTGGAGATAGTCAATAAAAGAAAAAACGTTCTCTTTGGAAAAATCATAAATTTCCAGGAAAGATCAAAATTCAGGATAACTCCTGATTGTAAAGCTTTTGGAGATTGCGGAGGATGCGACTGGCTGAATATTCCCATCTATAAACAAATCCAATATAAAAACATTATTATTAAAGAAGTTTTTAAAAATGTATCAATTGAGGAAGTTTTTCCAATAATAAGTTCTGAAAAGGATAGAAACTATAGAAATAAGAGTTTTATGCCGGTTTCGATTGTATCTAATGAGCATGTTTTCGGGATGTTTGCTAATAAATCTCATAGAGTAATTCCACATAATTATTGTATGCTGCATCCTGAAATATTTGATGATGTCAGCAGAAAATTTGTCACATATCTGAAAGCTGCTAAAGTTAAAATTTACAACGAGAAAAATAAAACTGGAAATATCAAACATATTGGTTTCCGTTATTCATTTTCTAATAATGAGCTGTTAGTAATAATAGTAACCAAGAATAAAAAACTTCCTTTCACAAATCAATTAGTTAGAACTTTAACTGAATCATTTCCAACAGTGGTTGGGATAATTCAGAATATAAATTCTTCATTTTCTTACAGGATATTAGGTGAAGAAGAAAAGCTCCTATTTGGACGAAATTGGCTTTATGACAACATTGGAAACATTAAATTGAAATTGAACTATAGATCTTTTTCCCAGGTAAATCCAGGTATTACTGAACTATTATATGAATTAATTAAGAATGAGTTAAATACTGGATCCAATGTTATTGATGCATTTAGCGGTGTGGGAACTATTGGTTTATATATTGCAGAAAAGGTTAAAATGGTTTATTGCATAGAAAATGATATTTCCATGATCAAAGATGGGAAAATAAATGCGGAACTAAATAATATTCTTAACTGCAATTTTGTTTATGGTAATGCTGAAACCGAGATTTCAAATATTTGTCAAAATCATTCGATTGATACTGTTATTCTGGATCCTCCCAGAAAGGGAATTGACCAGATTATTATTGATACTATTTCAAAAAATAATATTCGGAAAGTTATCTATGTCAGTTGTGATCCTTCTACTCAGGTAAGAGATGTAAAAAGATTTATTCTGAAAAATTACTTTGTAACAAAAATGCAGCCATTTGACATGTTCCCCCATACATATCATATTGAGAACGTGATAGTTATGGAGAAAGTAAAATGAGGATAATTGTAATTACACTTCTTTGTTTATTATCCTATTCTTGTTCAGACCTTTCATCCCCCAAAGATGTAAACAAAGCTCAGATAGAAGATATATTCGATAATATAGAAATCTCGTTTAATATGATTGACCCGGATGGGATTATGGATTGTTTTCATCCGGATTTTTTGCACAACGAAAATAACTTTGATGATGAAAGAATTATCTGGGAAACCAGGATTAATAGTTATACGGAAATTGATTTTTCAGATATAGAAATCGATTTTATAGGTGATAATTTTGCCCATATCAGTTTTCAGATGACATTTTTCTTTGATAATGACAGTATTATTTGGAATGAACCTTCTGAAGAAAATGGGGATATTTCCTATTTTTATAAGGATTTTGATGGTTGGAAGGTCTGTGGGAATAATTTTTCTATAGAATAAAGGAAAATGGTTCTGCAAAATAGAAGTGTTTTTCACCTCATCCTAAATCCTTCTCCTAATAGGAGAAGGACTTTCTTCCTCTCCTTTCAGGAGATTAATAAGCCCTGCTTGCAGCAGGCAAGTAAGCCTTTGGCTTACAAGCTTAGGCTTACTTGTCCACCTAAGAGGAGGATTGAGGTATGTAACTCAAACCTCTCACCGTGTCGAATGACATGGCTGGTTTGTGAAAAACCTTGAAAACGGTTTGCTGACAGAGGAATTCTTTCAAGTGAACCTTTTCAACGGTTGGATTTAAATGCGGATATAACCATTGAAAAAGTTTAGCACGAAGAAAAAACTTGTAAACTTTTTCAAGGTTGAGGGTAACACAAACCTCTTTAGCCAGTGAAACATGAAGCTGTTTCACTGGTCTGGTTTGTGAATGAAACTCATCCAGCACTACCTGATGCGACTCGAGGACAGAATTTCCCTTCTCCTTTTGGGAGAAGGGACCAAGGGATGAGGGCAAAATTTCATATATTTCACTACTTTTGTAGAACACTTTAAAGCAAGACAACGGAGGTAAAAAATGCAAGTATTGATAATGTATTACTCAAGAACCGGCAATACCGAAAAATTAGCTGAGGAAATAGCCAGGGGAGTGCGGGAAGCCGAAGGTGTGGGATGTGTATTAAAACCTGTATCCGAAGTTACTAAAGATGATTTCCTGTTATCTGATGGAATAATAGCAGGCTCTCCCGTATATTTTGGAACCATGGCTGCAGCTTTGAAAGATCTCTTTGATAAATTTATCGGAACTCGAAGCCAGATGGAAGATAAAATAGGAGCTGCTTTTACAACCTCCGGGCATCACACAGGTGGAAAAGAAACCACAATTATCTCCATAATTGAAGCATTCCTCATATACGGCATGATAGTGGTTGGAGACCCTCTCGATGCCAGTGGGCACTATGGTGTGGCATGCACAGGAGCACCTGATAAGAGAACCGCACAGGATGCAGCAAAATTAGGAAAAAGAGTTGCTCTGCTCGTTAAGAAGTTGAGAGGGTAGATAAACAATGATTGCAGATAAAAATAAGTTAAATAATTCAGAAATAAATTCTGATAAAAAGACTAAGAGCAAGGGAATAGGTGTACTAGGAGCAACTACCATAGGTATAGGTGGTATGGTCGGTGGAGGGATCTTCGCCGTACTTGGTACAGCAGTTGGACTTGCTCGTGGTGGAACTCCCGTAGCATTTATTTTTGCTGGAATCATAGCTCTTTTAACAGCATATTCGTATGCTAAGCTTTCAGCCAGATACCCAAGTGCAGGCGGGACAGTTGTTTTCATAGACCGGGCTTTTGGGATTGACCTATGGACAGGTTCTTTAAATTTAATATTGTGGCTGAGCTATATTGTTACAATAGCACTTTATGCTGCAGCTTTCGGAGCTTATGGATGTACATTCTTTACTGCTGAATCTTCTTTATGGCTTAAACATGTTATTATCAGTGTCGGTATTATTTTGCCTGCAGTAATTAACCTGCTTAATGCTGACCTGGTCAGTAAAACAGAAACTTATGTTGTTTTAACTAAACTGGTTTTACTGGTTATAGTTATAGTTGCAGGTGCACCTCATGTAGACCTGTCGAAATTTAAGTTTTCAGAATGGCCGGATCCTTTAACGCTTATAGCGGGTGGGATGGTCATATTTGTTGCTTATGAAGGTTTTGAACTTATTGCAAATGCAGGTGAAGATGTTAAAAATCCTGCTAAAACACTTCCTCGAGCTTATTATTTGTCAGTTGGCTTTGTTATTATACTCTACATACTGGTTGCAATAGTAACCGTTGGTTCTCTGCAGCCTGAAATGATTTCACAGGTAAAAGATTACGCTCTGGCAGAAGCTGCTCGTCCAGCCCTGGGGCACATAGGATTCGTAATTGTTGCAATAGCAGCATTAATGGCAACTTTTTCTGCAATTAATGCTACAATTTATGGGAATGCCCGACTGGGTTATCACCTTGCTAAAGACGGAGAACTCCCGGATATTTTGGAAAGAAAAACCTGGAATAGACCTGTAAGTGGAGTATTAATTACATCGATACTTGCCCTTTTGTTATCTAATCTCGTAAGTTTAACAGCAATAGCCATTATGGGAAGCGCTGGATTTCTTATAATATTCGCAACAGTCAATGCTGCCTGCATTAAACTGGCAAAACCTGTAAAAGCTAAACGTTTAATCTGCATTCTTGGCTTTACCGCGTGCATTGCTGCAATTATTACTCTTTTTATCCATACTTATGAAGATAATCCTCATGCATTATGGGTTGTAGTCTTTATGATTCTTTTCTCATTTATATTTGAAATACTATATCCTAAACTTACAGGGCGAAAGATTAAACTCGGATTTCATTGAGAGAAATATCAAAATAAAAAACCCCAATCCGAATATATCGAATGGGGTTAAAAATTACCTGGTGCAGAAGGCGGGACTTGAACCCGCACACCCAAAAAAGGGCACAAGATCCTTAGTCTTGCGTGTCTGCCAATTCCACCACTTCTGCTATTAAAGAAAAATCAATAAATCAGGTTATTCGTTTACGGGTTCTTCGTTGACAGGTTCCTCAGTTAACGGTAAAGAAGGAAACTCTTCTTCATCCGTTGTTGCTTCTGCTGCTTCTTTTTTCATCAAATCCACGGCTTTACTCGAAATGGTTTTACCTGATTTTATTTGAAATACAAGTAGAATGCAGGAAACCATAAAAGCAAAAGCCAGTATCTTTGTAGCATTCTGTAAAAACTTAGAAGCTCCCTGACCGCCAAGAACATTTGAAGCAGCTCCTCCGACCAGACCGTCGAGGGCTCCACCCTTACTTGATTGTGCCAGAATAACTAATATTAAAGCCACTGATATGAAAACATGTATTATCATTAACGCTAAATACATTTCAACTCCTAATTATTTAAGCTTGGACACTTTTATTGAACGTCTATTTCAGTGTCAAATAATTTTGAATGCAGCATAAGACTTTTTAATCTGGGTTTAAGCTACACCAATTTCTTTTTTCAAAAATAAAATTTTCCGGGATGCTATTTTCCGTGCTTTTATAGAACCTTCCGTTAAAATTTTATCGATTAAGTCTTTATTTTCCATAAGAGTATTAAATTTTTCTCTATATGGGGTTAGTGTTTCATCCATAAGTTCGAATAAAGCCTGTTTGGCATATCCCCAGCCCATTCCACCTGCTTTATACTTTTTCCTCATTTCAGCTTGTTGTTTTTCACTGGCAAAAAGTTTATAAGTTGCGAAAATATTACATGTATCAGGATTTTTAGGTTCTTCAACTGTTTGTGAATTTGTTACTATTTTCATAATAAGTTTGCGTAATTTTTTAGGTTCAAGAAAGAGAGGGATTGTATTATTATAGCTTTTACTCATTTTCCTGCCATCTAATCCAATCACAGAATGAGTTGATTTCTGAATTAATGGTTGAGGAACTGTTAAAAGTTGTTTACCGTAATTGTGATTTACACTTTGAGCAATATCTGCAGCCATCTCCAGGTGTTGTGCCTGATCCTGCCCTACAGGAACAACATCAGTATCAAACAGGATTACATCTGCTGCCATTAGAACCGGATAGGAAAAAAGCCCCATATTCACACCATCATCCTGATCCTTGTTCATCTCTTTATTTGCTTGAACTATTGCTTTGTAGGCATGGGCACGGTTCATAAGACCTTTGGAAGTAAATGCCATCAGTATTGTAGAAAGATCAAAGGTTTCAGGAACTTGTGATTGCCTGTAAAGTAAGACCTTTTCCGGGTCTAAACCACAAGCCAGCCAGGTTGCTGCAATTTCATAAGTTGCTTCTTTCAATTTTTTCGGATCTTTGATTGCATTTAAGGCATGATAATCTGCAATAAAATAGCGAGCATCATAATCCTTAACAAGACCAAGCGCAGGTTTTATAGCCCCGAAATAATTCCCGATGTGGGGGGCACCTGTCGGTTTGATCCCTGTACAAGCAATTTTTTTATTCATTTATCCTCCAATTTCAATTTTAAATTATTTTCCCGATCAGGTCGTATTCCCAGGAATCAATTATTTCAACTTCCACTATATCTCCAACTTTTATATCACCTTCAGAAATGAAAACTGTTCCATCTATTTCAGGTGCATCAAGATAACTTCTTCCTTCGAAGCGAAAATCTTTATTATCTGATTTTTGGTCAATTATAACTTTAATTTTTTTCCCGATAAATTTCATAAGGAGCTCAGTAGAGATGGACTCCTGGAGAGTCATTAATTCATCTTTTCTTTTCTCAGAAGTCTTTTGTGAAACCTTTCCTGGAAGATCAAATGCCATTGTATTTTCTTCTTTTGAATAAGAAAATATACCCAACCTGAGAAATTTCTGTTCTTTTATAAATTCTTTTAATTCCATAAATTTTTTGTGGGTTTCTTCAGGATATCCAACGATGAATGTGGTTCTGATCGCAGCTTCAGGTATTTTAGTTTTAATCTCTTCTAAAATGTTAATAATTTTCTTTTTATGAACTTTCCTGTTCATACTTTTCAAAAGTTGGTCATTTATATGCTGGAAAGGGATATCAAAATATTTACGGATTTTTGTTAAACCGGCAAAAGTATCGATTATTTCTGAAGTTATATGCGCAGGATGAAGATATAGAATCCTGATCCATTCAATTCCTTTGATTTCATGAAGTTTATTTAATAATTCAATTAATTTGGGACTTTTATAAATATCAACTCCATATTGACACGTATCCTGTGCCGTGAGAATTAATTCCTTTACACCTTTATCTGCTAAAAATTCTGCTTCTTTAACAAGTTTTTCAATGGGGACACTTTTCAGATTTCCCCTGATTAAAGGAATTGCACAATAACTGCAACAGTTATTACATCCGTCACTTATTCTTAAATACGCGTAATGAGAAGGAGTAAGTAATTTTCGTGAAATGATTAGTTTACTGGAGAAAATTTTAGAGAAGGTTTTAAAATCTTTCAAATCAATAAGATGATCAATTTCAGGAATTGACTGCTTGATATCTTCAAAATATCTTTTAACCAGGCATCCGGTTACGATTAATTTTTCGCAAATTCCTTTATTTTTGTATTCAGCAGCTTCCAGAATGGATTCAATAGATTCAATTTTAGCATCTTGAATAAAACCGCAAGTATTAACAATGATTATATGGGCATCAAGGAGGTTTTCTGTATATGAAAAATTGCTATTTTCCATAATATATGAAAATACTTCACTATCTACAAGATTTTTAGAACAACCTAAACTTATAATAGAATATTTTTTCATTTTTAATCACTGATTAATTATTCAATGTAAATTACTGCAAGATAAACCAGTAAATTACGACAGCTACCGGATTCGCAATGGTTTATGCTACAACAATTTGGAAGGTCTTGCTCATCAATAACTACGTAATCTCATTTACAGGTTGAACCTGGGAACCAGGAAACTTAATCCAATAGATGCACAATCACACCTGAACGTAGTTTTGGTTCGAACCATGTAGATTTTGGAGGCATAACTTTTTCGGCATCAGCAATCGCCATAAGTTGTTCAATTGAAGTAGGATACATTGAGAATGCGACAGCTTCACCGGTATCCACTCTTCTTGAAAGTTCTTCCAATCCTCTAATACCACCCACAAAATCGATTCGTTTATCTTTCCTTGGATCACCAATTCCCAGGATTGGATTTAAGAGATTTTCCTGCAGGATAGATACATCAAGAGATCGAACAGGATCATCTTTGGGAAAAGTTCCTTCTTTTGCATAAAGTTTATACCAGACACCTGCCAGGTACATTCCAAAATTATTTGATTTTTCGGGATGATATGGTTTTCCCCTGGAATATTCAACAATATCGAATTTTTCATTAACTTTATTAAGAAATTCTTCTTTACACAATCCGTTTAGATCTTTCACAATACGGTTATAATCCATTATGAATAGTTGATTATGAGGAAAAATTACCGAGAGAAAGAAATTGTATTCTTCGTTGCCTGTATGTTCGGGATTTTTATTTCTTCTTTCTTGTCCTACTTTTGTTCCTGAAGCTGAACGATGATGACCGTCCGCAACGTAAAGATAATCGATTTTCTTAAAAATACTTTCAATTTTGGAAATATATTCGTTTTTTTCAATTTTCCAAAAAATATGTCCGATTCCATCTTCAGTTTCAAAATCATACAATGGAGTTGTTTTTAGAATTTCATTTACCAGGTTATTCATATTCTCATTAGCCTGATAAGTAAGAAAAACCGGACCGGTATTTGCATTCAATGTATTCACATGCTTAATTCTATCAGCTTCCTTATCAGCTCTGGTATGTTCGTGTTTTTTAATTATATCGTTCTCATAATCTTCTATTGAAGCTCCGGCAACCAACCCAATCTGATCAATATTACCCATAATCAACCTGTATAGATAAAAACATGGTTTCTCATCCTGGATAAGTACTTTGTCTTTGATCATTTTATAAAGGTTTTCTTTACCTTTCTGGTAAACTTTTTCATTATAAAGGTCAATATCTTCGGGAAGATCAATTTCAGGTTTTACTACATACAGAAAACTATAGGGTTTCCCTTTAACTTGAATTCTGGCTTCTGTAGAATTCAGAACATCATAAGGTGGAGAAGCAACTTCCTTGACCATATCAGGTGTGGGTCTTACTCCTCTAAAGGGTTGGATTTTTACCATTATTACCTCTAATTTTTTTAATGGATAAATAGACTTCCTTTCCATTTATATCCCATTTAGTCATATCTTTTTCCGGTATTTTTATTTCATGAAAGGAATCGGTCAACGTTTCCTTCAAAATATAATCTGCTTGTTTTTCAAATACTTTTTTTATCTCATCATTACCAACAAAGAAAACCTTTATTCTATCCATAATTTCGAATTTATTTACTTTTCTGGTAAATTGGATTTTATTTACCAGCTCTCTTGCCATACCTTCTTCGATTAATTCAGGGGTTAATTTTATATCAAGAGCTACAAATAAACTATTGTTTGCTTCAAATACAAATCCTTCTTTATCTTTGATTGAAATATTTATATCTTCTTCAGAGATTTTAAATGTTCCTCCGTCAATTTCAAGATAATAATCTTTACCCTGATGTAATGTCTCAACAATATGATTGCCATCCAGAGAGGACAATGCTGCAATTATATTTTTCATGTGTCTGCTATATTTTGGACCCATAACCTTGTAATTAACTTGGATTTCATACTCGACAAAATTATCTCTCTCACTGATATAATTGATTTCTCTCACATTAATTTCTTCTTTTATAAGTCGCTCCATTCGTTGGATCAGATTTTTATATTTTTCAGGAACATATAAAGTCTGTAAAGTTTGCCTTACTTTGATCTGACAGGTATTACGCGCTGCTCGACCAAGTGAAACAAGTTCAATAACTGTTTTCATTTCTTCTTCTAAGGTGGGGTTAATTACGTTCGCATTATATATGGGATAATGTTCCAGGTGTACACTTTCTTTGCCCGTAAGGTTTGTGTAGATTTCTTCAGACAGATAGGGAGCAAAAGGAGCCATTAGCTTGCTTACAGTTATCAAAACCTGGTAAAGTGTGAGAAATGCATCCTTTTTATCCTCTGTTAATGTCAGTTCCCAATATCTTCTCCTGCTTCTTCGAACATACCAGTTACTCAAATCATCAATGATAAAACTTTGTATAGCCCTGACACTTCTGGTTAGATTATAATTTTCATTGTCTATTGTAATTTGCTTTATCAAGGTATTTAAACGGGAAATAATCCAGCGATCGATTTCAGCAGATTTTTCATCTTGGATTTTATATTTACTTGCATCGAAATTATCAATATTTGCATAAGTAACATAAAACGAATAAACATTTCTCAGAGTTCCGATAAATTTATTAAGAATTTCCTTAACGACCTTTTCGTCAAATTTTGTAGGAATCCAGGGTGGACTGACAACCAGCAGATACCAACGAATCGTATCAGCACCATATTGAATCATCAATTTGTTTGGATCAATCGTATTTCCCTTACTCTTACTCATTTTCCGACCATTTTTATCGAGAATAAGGTCATTTACTAAAACACTTTTATAAGAAGATTTTCCTGTTAACAGTGTTGAAATAGCAAGCATGGAATAAAACCATCCTCTGGTCTGATCAATTCCTTCACTGATAAAATCAGCAGGGAATAGCTCCGGGTCGAAATTATCTTTATTTTCAAAGGGATAATGCCATTGAGCAAAAGGCATTGAGCCACTGTCAAACCAGCAGTCAATTACCTCGGGAGTCCGGATCATTCTGCTGGTACATTTTGGACAATTTAACTCGATTTCGTCCACATAGGGTCTATGTAATTCAATATCTTCCGGAACTTTAGCTCCATCTTTCAAATGACCTTTTTCTTTCAGGTCATGAATAGAACCAACACTAACAGTTTCACCACATTCTTCACAAATCCAGATATTTAATGGCGTACCCCAGAATCTATCACGTGAGATTGCCCAATCAACATTATTCTCCAACCATGCTCCAAAACGCTTCTCACCCACAAATGGGGGATACCAGTTTATTTGACTGTTATTTTTTAACATCTGTTCTTTATAATCGCTGGTTTTAATATACCAGCTTGAACGGGCAAAATAAATAAGCGGACTTTCACAACGCCAGCAGAAAGGATAACTATGAATTATTTGTTTCCTTTTATAAAGAAGACCTCTTTCCTTCAAGTTGCGGATAATTCCCTTGTCAGCGTCTTTTACAAATTGACCTGCCCAATCTGTTACTTCTGCGGTAAATTTACCTGCCTCATCAACAGGTTGGATAACCGGAAATCCATACTTTTTTCCTGTTTCATAATCATCCTGTCCAAATGCAGGAGCAGTATGAACAACACCGGTTCCCTCATCTATTGTAACATAATCTGCTGTTGCAATATAAAATGCTTTTTCAGTAGGAATTACAAATGGATATAGTTGTTTAAATTGTTTATACTCAAGTTCTTTTCCTTTATATTCTTCAACAATTTCATAATCACCATCCAGAACTTCTAACCGGGCTTTAGCTAAGATTAAGTATTCATCATTATGTTTAATTTTGACATAGTTTATTTTCGGATGTACAACCAGAGCGACGTTTGATATCAGGGTCCAGGGTGTGGTAGTCCATGCCAGATAAAATGTATTTTCTTCATCTTGAGCTTTAAACTTTACAAAAATAGATGGATCTTCAATGTCCTGATAACCTTGAGCTACTTCATGACTGGAAAGCGGTGTTCCGCAACTTGGACAGTAAGGAACGATCTTATGACCTTTATAAATTAGACCCTTTTTGTAGAAATCATTGAGTATCCACCATACTGTCTCGATATAATCATTATCCAGAGTGATATATGGATTTTCCAGATTTATCCAGTAACCCATGATTTTAGTCATTTCACGCCACTCTTTTTCATAGGAAAAAACAGAGTCTTTACACTTGTTGTTAAATTCTTCCAAACCAAAGGCTTCAACTTCATTTTTATCCTTTAAGCCAAGTTCCTTTTCCACTTCTATTTCAACTGGGAGACCATGGGTATCCCAACCGGCTTTTCTTTTTACCTGAAAGCCTTTCATAGTTTTGTATCTGCAAATACTATCTTTAATGGCTCTTGAAATAACGTGATGAATACCAGGCATACCATTTGCAGTAGGAGGTCCTTCATAAAATACAAATTGTTTCCCCCCTTCCCTGATAGATATACTCTTTTCATCTATATTATTTTTTTCCCAATATTCTCTGATTCTTGTTTCAAGTTCTGCGATTTTTTCTTTCGGATCAACAGTTCTATACATGGTTTCTCCTGTTTTTAATAATTTTCTATATACAGTTCTTTCTTAGTTTTTGAATTTTTATATTACTCTATTTTGGAGAGTTTTAATTTTATATTATATCATTAATATAACTGCGGTAATAACAGTTAAACCTTTTATATGAATATCTGTTATTGACCGCTAATACCTTTACAGTCTCTAAATATCTTATTTTCATTTTGGAAATTATTCCCCTTAAATTCTGCTCAAAAACTTGGAATATGTGGTTTTATGTCAAATATTATTTAACCCATTTTGTAAATAAAACTAAAATTTCAGTATAATAAATTCTGATTGAACAAAAAAAAATCAGGGAAAGGTTTAAAATTTGTGACATATACAACCAATAATTGGACAAATAATAAAAACATAAAGCTTTTTTTGAAATATTTTAACTCGCTAATTTTAAAAATAAATTTTTGATGTACCGTAATCTCTTATATTTTAAGAAGATAGGATTAAAATATAACCGAATGGATACTTTTCATATTTATTGGAACTGTTCTTGCTTATAACTCAATAAATAAGGTAATGATATTTTTTTACAGGAATCCTTAGTAATATAATTAAGTCTGTTTGTTTAAGAAAAAAAAGAATATTTTCATGGGGCATGAAAATATTGATAGAGAGCAGGCAATAGATTTTTAATTGCTTGCTCTTTTTTATATACAATTATTGCAGATTAACAATTTTTTCAAATTTCTTATTTTTTATTTCTACTATTGCAATACTGGTGCCAGTAGTTAATAAAAATAATCAATGCGTTCATAAGATATCCTACACTTCCCCAACATGTAAATTTAATAAATTGAAATTGAAATTCATTTATATTAAAGAAATTCCAACTAAAAATCTGTTCGACATTAATTTTCAAAGGAATTCAGGAACAAAAAAACAATATCAGGAGAATAAATTTCATAAAAATCATAACGACTTCTAATATTGTAAAAATATGAAAAGTAAAAAATTATTGAATATTTCTAATTAATAAAAAACCAGTTAACGCTGAAATTTACATGCCGTTCGGGAATTGAGTCAAGTCCTGAATTGAACATTTCTTTTGAATTGGTTAAATTTATCACATCCAATCTGATTTCAAAGAAATCCGTAATTTTAAATATTAAGAAAGAATCAAAGTTCGAAGTATCATTTTCAAATTTCTGGTCTTTATCGTTTAAAGTGTATTCATACTTTGAACAATATAAATGACTTAATCCAGCTTTAATGGCGTTATTATACTTTAAATTGTATGTAATTTCAAACAAAGTCTTGATTTGCCATTCCGGGTAGAGTTTGAGGGTGTTATTACGATTTTTTAAAAAATAGGTCCAATTCTCAATCCTGAAATTTATATTATTTATTCTAATATCAAAATTGTTGATTAACTCGATAAAATCGTCAGGGTTATTAGGTGTTTCCTGCTGACCATAGATTATTTCACTATAGATCATATTATTATTATAGCAGATTCCCGTTCCAATTTTTTCTATAAATCTATCCCAATTATCTCTGAGATATTCAGATTTTAGATATTTCGCTTTTAATGAAAAAGCATCAAAGATTTTTCTGCTTATCACTGATGATAAAAAATAATTTTCATTGTTTGTATAAGAAGCAGAGTTACAAATTAAAAAAGAGATGATATCTGATTCCTGATCCAAATTTAAAACATAAAATGATGAATCTTGAGGTTCAAATTCCCAAAAATATTCAAAGGAACCTGATAAATAATGGTTAGCCGAACTTAGAGATTTGCTAAATAAGATTTCAACCTGTTTTCTAGTTTCATCTTCAATTTCAGATTTTTCATAACGTAAGCCAATATCTGCTAATTTATTTTTCAGTATTACAGCTGAATCAGAAGTTCTTTCTTTAATTTTTTCCGGATAATATTCTGAAACAGACAATAACTTATTACTGGAAATTTTTTGATCTATTAAGGAAAAATAGAAGTGTACCGTTCCCCAATTATTCACATTGAATAAATGTAAAAATAAATTTCGAGATTTTTCATTTTTTTTGAGAAATAATCCATCTTGCCCAATATAATTAACTTCCAAATTGATGTTTTTAAGATTCAAAATTTTCCCTTTACTGAAAGAAACTGCTGCATGGTTCATATCAATATCACCAAGCCCGAGAAATGACTCAGTTATAGCAACGGGAAAGTTGTAATTCCCATATTTGAAGTGAATAAAGTTTCTTTTAAAATATGTATTTAAAAATGGTAAGTAATTTTGTAAAATATGAGTATTGGATATTTTAAAGGGAATAATTGAAAACCCGTTTTTTATGAAATGTATATCTGGTTCAAAAGGTGCCTTCAAATGGAAATTCTCATTATAAAATAAAAAGGGGAGCTGTAGATTTTTTCTTATTTCACGTTTTTGAAAAATGTATTTGTGAACATCTTCTTTCAATTGTTTTATGTTATAATCAGTTGTATCAATTTCAGAATGTGCAGGTTTCCTATAGATAAGAGAATCTAAAATTATTTGTAAAGAGTCTTCTTGGATATAAAGAGAATCCTCTGCTTCTGTGTCATATTGGTGTATTATATTATCGGGATTTTCTAAACAATCTATTTCGGATGAGAAAAGATAAATAACAAAAAGCAGAAAAAAAATTGAAATGTGACATATAAATTTTCTAAACATTAAGATTCTCAAAATTCTATTATTGAGTTCAATTTATTATAACCAATCCTTTTCCTTGTACCATTTAAAAGTAATCATTAAACCTTCCTGAATATCAAATTGTGGCTTAAAATCCAGTAAGTTCTTCACTTTTTCATTGCTAACCAACCAAAATTTTTTCTTCAGTTCTGCCACCTTTTCTTTATTAATAAGCGGAACTTTATTGTTCAATTTCCCTAAAAGTTCGGATAAAGCTGCATAATAATTGAGAAGAAATTCCGGAATTCGAATTGGATTAGTAAAAGTTGTAAGAGTTTGTTCAAGAAAATCTATAAATTTTTCCATAGTATAAACTTCATTATCAGAAGCAAAAAATATTTGCTGAAAGGCTTTCCTATTCCCACAGGTTTTAATAATAACATTAACCAAATCTTCAATATAGATTAAGTTAAATAATTTTTCTTCTGAGCCAATATATAATGCAAGATGATGTTTCACTAATTTAAATACTCGCAGGAAATCTTTATCTCCCGGACCAAAAACTGAAACCGGACGAATAATAGTCCATGGTTTTTCAGATTTTTGTTTAATTATATTTTCTGCTTCTAATTTACTTTTTCCGTATAAGGAGATTGGATG
>JAUXFF010000063.1 GCA_030620155.1 Candidatus Cloacimonadota bacterium
AATCCTGAGTTGGTTTATATAAAATGTGAATAAATCCGGGATATGAACAATGTTGAAAATAAATGTTGCTCAATATGAAGAAGTGGTTTCTGGGACAGCCCCTTAAATTATTTCACCACTTCGTGGTTAGATTTACTTATTTATCCCACATCCCGATGTTAACACATCGGGTTATATTATGCCACCCTTTCAAGGTGGGGTGGGTGATGATGTGTTTGTCATTCCCTATGTTAACACGTCGGGCTAAAATTCAACCCATTCAGGGTTGTATTCGATATGTTATTTTTTACCACAGGTTTCTTCTGTGGCTATTAATATTCAATCAGGCAACTGCCTGATTATTAGCTCCGTTGAAGCCCGAATCCTTTGTTTCTCCTCTTTTATAAAGACAAGATTTAGAGGAGTTTGAACTCAAAAATTCTCTTTGTTCTCTTCAACCCATTTTTCTGCTGAAAAAGCAGCAATTGCTCCATCAGCACTGGCAGTGACAACCTGTCTTAAGACTTTATGAACTATATCCCCTATTGCGTATATTCCAGGAACAGAGGTTTCCATTTTATCATTGGTTTTAATGTATCCCTTCTTATCTAGCTTAACTTCAGTCTTTTCTATAAAATCAGTAACTGGCAAGAATCCTGTATACATAAAAACACCTGAAACTTCAAGCTTCTTTTTCTTACCATTGTCACGATTTTTCACTGTAATGGACTCAACAAATTTGTCTCCATCTATTCTGACCAGAGCATGATTTAAGAAAAAGTTTGCTTTTTTATTCTTTTTCACCCTCTGTTGCAAGATTTTTGAAGCAGTCATATTAGGGAGAAACTCTATAAAGGTGACTTCTCTTGCATGCTTTAAGAGAGACTCTCCTTCTTGCAATCCGGAATTACCACATCCTATTACCGCAACTTGTTTATCCTTATAGAGTGGACCATCACATGTTGCACAATAGGAAACTCCTTTACCTAAAAACTCTTTCTCTCCGGGAACATTCAGAAATTTAGGAACAGTACCCGAAGCTACTATTACACTATGGGCGCGGTACTCATCTTTTACTGTTCTAACTATTATCTCGCTTTCGTTAACGGGTTTTATTGATTCTACTTCTTCAAACTCTGCAATTTCTACTCCAAAATTTTGGGCTTGATCTTTCATTTTGTCCATCAAATCCATTCCATTTATACCTTCTGGAAAACCAGGATAATTTTCTATTAGTTCTGTCTCTGCTGCTAATCCTCCAACTATATTTTTTTCTATTAGCAAGGTACTAAGCATTTCTCTGGAGGTATAAATTCCTGCAGTCAGCCCCCCAGCCCCACCTCCTATAATGATAACATCGTAGGTATTCATAACTATCTCCTATTCTTTTTTTAAATATGGTTCTATTTTTCTTTTGAGGTCAGCTTCGTAATTTGGAAGAATTCCAATAATCTGGTCAACCACCTTTCCATCTTTATAAATATTCAAAGTAGGTATACTCATAATCCCGTATTCCATAGCTATTTGCTGTTCGGTATCAACATTTACCTTGCACACCTTCAACCTTCCCTTGTATTCTTGAGCCATTTTTTCAAGTACTGGAGCAGCCATTTGGCAAGGTGCACACCAAGGAGCCCAGAAATCTACCACCACCGGAAGTTCTGACTTCAATACTTCATCTTTAAAATCCATATTACTCAAGTTAATTGATTTTCCTTGTTGAGTAAACATATCTTTTCCTCCTACATATAACTTTTATTTTTGGTTTTATATTTACACATATTCGTTTTTTGATCTTTATAGATTTTGTCACTCGCAACAGGGCAAGACGACCCCTTTACATTCAAAATTCCATATTAAAATATATTTTTTATAAAATCTTACCAACTCCCCTAAATCCCCTCTTTGATTAAAGAGGGGACTTGTTTCGTTCATTAACTCTATATTTTCCTCTTTTCTCTCATAATAAAAAGAATAAAAAAAATCTTCCTGCTTTTCTCAATCCCCCCTCGTTTTATAAAAGAGATTCATACGCCTATGGCGTATTTATCCGCTTTAGGCAGAAGGACAGGGGTTGAGTTTATTTTGAAAAGCAATTAATATTCCTAAATATTCTTAAAGATGAAACTTATAAGGAAGCAACTCCGTTATAGTTGTTTCCAGTCTATCTTTATTGGAAATTATTGTTATTTTTAAATCTGAACTGAATTCACTCAGAACCTGTCTGCAGGCCCCGCAAGGTGTAAATAGAATATCTGAATCTACATAGATCACTAACTCAGAAAAATCCATCTTACCCTCTGAAATAGCCTTAAAAACTGCAGTTCGTTCAGCACAATTTGATAATCCATAAGAAGAATTCTCAACATTACAACCTGTGAAAACTTTCCCGGACTTCGTCAGTAAGGCTGCCCCGACCTTAAACCCTGAATAGGGTGCATAAGCTTTTTCCGAAACCTGTTTTGCTTTCTTGATTAACAACTCTTTATCCATAAAGATCTCCTATTTGATCAATAATAATTTTTTTGAGATAACTTTGGAACCCAAATCAATTTTTATAAAATATATCCCTGATTTTACCCGACGGTTATAAATATCTTTCCCATCCCATAAAAGTGTTTGAATTCCTTTTCCCATATTCCCATTATGAATCTTCTGAACAAGTTGACCTTTGATATTATAAATACTGGCAGAGACTTTAGATGCCCCTGAAATATAAAATGATATATTCAGAAAATCATTTGAACAAACAGGATTAGGGAAAACCGCAAAATAATAATCCTCAGGTTCAGCTTCCTGCTCTTCACTTGTATTAGAAGCAACAAAATTCAAACAAAAATCATCTATAAAAATTCCTATATCGTTCATAGTTGCATATTGATTGAAACCCTCGTATTCCTGAGCAAATTTGAATATCAATTTAATGGTAAATGTGGTTCCGGGATCAGGATCTTCGATCAAGGTTTCATCCAAAATGATTATATATTCAGCCCAATCACTTTCAATATAGACTAAGGGATCCCTGTTGCTGTCAGCGGGAAGAGCTCCCCCAGCTCCCAGGAAGAGTAGAGTATCAATTTCGTTTTCATATTCCATGATAAAATAAACACCGTCTTCACCATACATAGGCATCTTATACTTATACCAGAATGACAATTGCATCTCCGGTAAATAGATAAAACCCGGAGATTCTGCTGTATAATCTCCAACAAATTCGGGACGGCAGGAAAATGAATGATTCTCACTATAAAAATATGTTCCAACTGTCTGCCAGGCAGTTACAAAGTTCCAGTTCAACTCACCTTCGAAATCATCAAATATCCCGATTTCTCCCACAGGCAAATAAAATGTTTTGGAAAAACTGTAATTCTGTTCATTATTGCTGGTCAGTAATTCGATCATGAAATTTCCCAGAAATTCTTCAGGAGCAGATTCTGAAAGATAGATTATATTACTCAATTCAGTACTTTCACCTTCAGGAAGATACAGGAATAGAGCAAAAGAATCATCTTCAAATGTGATATAATCGGAATCAGAAGAAAAATTGCAGACTAATCCGCTGGCAGCAACAGAACCATTATTTGTAACCGTAAAACTCATGGGAATTTCTATTCCAGGTTCAATAGAATTTTCCTCAAACTGAATACTTGTAATAATAAGTTCCGGCGATTTTATTTTGATTACAAAAGCTGCCTGGGTGATCAATTCGTCATCTACCTGGTTATATATCTTTTCTTCAACTATTATTTCATAACCATCAGGAAACTGGCAGGTCTCTTCAGTTGATTTTATCCTGATATCTAAGGGAGAAAGGTCTACCTGGGAAAAATCAAGGATATTTTCCGGATTTTCATAGGAAGTGACCTCTACCTGGTCAGAATTGTATTCATATTCTACATAAAAATCAAATTGCTGGAAAGTAGGATTATAAAAAGTTGATGTTACAATTAACTCCTCTCCCTGAAGATAACCATCTTCTTCAATACCTGAAATATCCCCAATAAAAGGTTCACCGATCAGTTCGGTTGTATCAAAATTTATTGTTCTATATCCGTATTTGTAGATAAAACAAGTTCCTTCCAAACCAATTGCATTTATTTTTGCTTCTCCATTAACATCTGTTCTCACCTGAAAATCATTGATAGTTATCATTACATTTTCTACAGGAATATTATCACAATAAATAACAAAATGTAGTGAATCTACAACAATACTTGCAGTATAATAAAATTCATCAGGATTATCCTTAAAAAGATTAAAATATGAATCTCCCAGGGCATTGAGTTGATAAGCAATCCATTTATAAACCGAAGTTCCGGAAAAATAAGGTATAAATGGAATTTTTTGAAGAGTATTCACCTCAGATACGACGGTTTTTCCATTCCAGAAAATAATTTTGAAGAACTCTTTTTGAAAGAACTCTGAAAATCCGAAACCCGGTGCTGAAGGAGCTCCCCAACCATAACGTGAATTGCCGATAAAACCCAGTTGACCCTTACCAATCGATGAAACCAGGTTTTCACCGATAGAATTATAATCAATTGCAGCGGACCAGCAGCCAATAGAGTAAAAAATACCACCATAATCATTATCCAAAAGATGTATATTACTATTAAGAATATGTCCATATTCCAATGCTAAAGCATTTCTATTTGCATGACCGGTATGTTGAACAATATTCTGATTTTCATTCAAAACCGCATAAGCATTTTCCGTTGTGTTTTCTTCACCAAAAATAAAATTTATTTCATAATAATCGGGGAAGTAATTATCATAAATATAATGCTGGCAGATTTCACTATTCGAATTCTCCCATAATTCCATAGAAAATCCACCTGCTTTGTTATATTCAGGATGAATACCCTTCTCATAATCTATCAGTCTTGAAATATAGTCTTCCACTTCACCAACATTAACTACCGGAATTCTACTTATAAAAAGTTCCGGAAAATAATCCGGCTCATCTTCGTCTTCACCATAAATACCATTGCCGTTTGCATCCCAGTTCCCATTTAAACACGAATAGTACATATCCGAAGGTATATCATTCTCATCATCATAAGAACCATATTCACAATCAAAGGCAAAGAACTTGCGGTCCGGTATATACGCAACATCCGCACCAAGAGTTACAAAAGAGATAACCTGAGTCTCATAGACATCGATTATAAAATTGCGTATCTTCTCCTGCAGATCTATTCCCATATAATTATTTTCTATGTTTTCAACTGTCTCTATATAAGTTTCTACACCCTGTATATATCTCCAATTCAGAAGTTCTTCATAATATGGGAAAAAGTCCTGTGGGGTAATAATAAGATACTTTATCTCTTCTTCTTCCCTATTTGAAATACCAAGTGATTCTAAAATCTCGTTGGTTATATAATTTCCAGGATAATATTCAAAATTCAAATCATCTTCTAATTCGACTTCAATCTTAAAATTTTCAGGAATCTCTATTTTAAATTCTTTTGGAAAATACCTATATGAATAAAACGAAATATACCCGATACTCGTATTCCCCAATTGACCCGAACCAAAATTAAAAACCTGATTTTCCGGATAGACCTCTTTATCATAGAATTGCTCAATAGGCTCCTGGAAAGTTACTCTTTTATCATAACTCAGGGGAAAAGCTCTTTGGACAGGTAATAACTGTTTTGAAAGTTGAATAGTTTCATAATCCTGGGGAATTACATTAACGGAGTTTATTTTTTTACCTTCAGGAAGTTGGATAAAAACCGATTTCAAGGGAATTGCAGGAGCACCGGTTATTTGCGAATAGATTACATCCTGATTAATCCTAAAAGTTGAATACTCTCCTCTTTCTATGAGTTCAAAATCATAGTTTTCCTCATTTATAATTAAACTGAAAAGAGAAAGCTGGAAGGAGAGGATAGCAACAATTAATATTATTTTTCGCATCGATACTCCTTTGCTGTTTTTATCTTCTTATTTCTACAGCAAATAAAAAAACTAATTTCTTCATAAATTTCCATGAAACATTTGTCAAGTTTTCAGGATAAAAGCATGTGTTCCTTTTTTATAAATCAATTAATTAAAAAAGCAATTGTTGATTTCAGCCATATACCATTCAATCCTTGCAGGATATGTTAGTGCTTATCTTTTTAGACGTATATTGCATCTATGACTAATAGCATTTAACCCTTTCAGGATTGGATATTTACTGTAACAATAACTATGAAATAAATAAATATAAATTGACCTTCAGAAATCTTTTGAAACAATCCACAAATTCATTCGGGGGATAGTTAAAAATTTTTTATTGTTGACATACAAAGAAAATATTATAATTTTCGTGAGCTTTTATAAAAATTACTAAGTAAGGAGGGATTAATGCATAAGTATCTTTCATTTTTTATTTTTATGTTAGTATTATTAATGTCAGCAAATAATGCTTTTTCTTTTGAAACTACATCAATATTGCCCCTTTGTAGTTCCTGGGCAGGTGATCAAGAACTACCTTTACCAATTGGTTTTGGAATTCACTGGTATTTTCAGGAGCAGGGATATGATCTTTTAGACCTTTGGGTAAGTATACCAGGAATGGGATCAATACCAACCGATGATATTGATGTAGAGAATCATCTTACGGAAACAAATTTAAAACTTGATATCTGGGTCCTTCCTTTTATGAATATTTTTGGAATACTTGGAAAACTCGAAGGTGAGACACATGTCGGTTTGTCATCACTTGATATGCCTGATATGGATTTTGACTATGATGGCTGGGTTTATGGAGGAGGAGTTACTCTTGCTTATGGAGGTAAATCAATTTTTGGTTCAATAACCGGCACATATACAGACACTGACCTTGACATTGCATCATCCTCAGTTAAATCATGGATTATAACACCTAAGTTAGGGGTAAATATTAACAATGTAGCCTTAGTTAACAGAATTTCTATCTATGCAGGTACAATGCACCAGCACCATGAAGAAAAACACAGTGGTGAAGAATCTGCCCCCGGATTTGGTGAATTTTCTTATAAAGTTACAACCGAGCAAAAAAAAACAAGGAATGTTTTGATCGGAGTTAGCGCGGAAATAATCAAGCATTTGCAAATAGATTTTGAGGGAGGATTTAGGGGACGTTCACATGGATTAGCTTCAATAACATTAAGATTTTAATTTCTTAAAATTTCACTTAATAATGATATTTTTTACCTTGTATTATTGTAAAAGCACGATAAATCTGCTCTGTTAAAATCATCCTTATCATCTGATGTGTAAATGTAAATTTGGAAAAACTCAATTTCAAGTCAGCTTTCCTGAGGATTTTTTCTGACAGACCGTAAACTCCCACGATAATAAATACAATCTTTTTAGAACAGATATTTTTTTTAATTAATTCAGAAAATTCCTGAGACGAGAATTGGGAACCGTTCTCATCGAGAGCAATTGTGAAATCTTTTGCAGAAAGGTGTTTTTCTATTATTTCAGCTTCTTTGTTTTTAACTATTTTAATAGTATTTGTTTTGGTCAATTTTACATCAGGAAGAATTTCAAACTTAATAGAAATAAATTTAGAAATTCTCTTTAGATATTCCTGAACACCTTCTTCAATGAATTTCTGTTTTGATTTTCCAACACATAAAATTCTTATTTTCATGATACCATCCTGAAATCAAAAAAAATATTTTTGGGTTTTCCCGCAACAGTTTTAATTTATTGACAATTTGAACAACTGAAAACAAACTTTAGTAACTTTATAAAAAGGAAGATTAACATGAAAAATTATCAAATTATTTTGGTTTTTATTATATTCTTAATTCTGCTTTCCGGCTGTGTTCCCGGTGATGGAAAACATGACGTGAATAAACCGACGGGATTTTTCTGGGGCATCTGGCATGGGTGGATTGCACCCATTACTTTGATAATCCAGATTTTCAATCATTCAGTTCGTATTTATGAAAAAGCAAATACAGGTTGGTGGTATGACTTTGGATTTTATATTGCAATTATTGGTGGTTTTGGCGGTTTATCTTTGACCAGAAGGAAAAAAAGAAAGAAGTAATTTTACTGATAACAAATATATAATTATGGAGTTGCTCCGGATTTAATAGAAAAATTGAGTCCTGAAGATTGAATCAAAATAAAAATAACGACCTCTTCTTTTTAAAAAAAATGCTTATACTGTTCCCGATTGACTCTATCTGTGGGCGCATTGTTGAGCGTATTATATCTTTTGTAAAGCATTACAACTTATTTATTAACAAAAAAATAAGAAAAATAGAACCTGTTGAAATTATAGATGAAGACCCGGATTAATTAACTGAAGAAGAGATGAAAGCTCGAACTAAAGCCTTAAAGGACTTGGAAAGAGGAGAAACAGTTTCATTTGAAGATTGGCAAAAGAAGTTAAGAGAAAGAGAGAGACGAGAAAAATTTGGTGGTGCACAAAATCAAAATTGATAAATCTATAATAAAATTTTTAAGTAAACGACCTCTTTGTTTATCTTAAAAGTTTGAAAGTACAATAATACAACTTTAAATAGATCTTTTCAAAACCAATTTGGATATAAAGAAACTCAAAGGATTCAAAAATGATTATCGCCTGAGAATTGGAAAATACCGTTTTCTCTACGTAATTATTGAAAATCGTAGTTTAATCTATTTTTATCATGCTAACTCAAGAGGTGATATTTATTGAAACCTTAATAATAAATTTGACAAATATGAATAAAATTTAGTATTATATCTTCAGTTAATTAATGAAAATTATTCTGAATTTGTTAATCTATATTTTTTGTAAAGAAAACGAAATTATGACTTAGCTTTTATAATATTTTATTTTGTTTTATCAATTTCTAATGTCGGATAATTACTTTAAAGGAAAATAAACGGGAAAAAGTCGGATGGGATTAAGATTAAAATGTGAAAACCAAAGAATCTAAGAAAGTATAATTATGAGTAGACTATTGATTGTTTCAAATAGGTTGCCAATTACCATTGAAAAAAGGAAAGGTAATTATAACTTTCGCCATAGTATAGGTGGATTGGCTACTGGCCTGGGTTCATTTTATAAATTATATGATAGTATCTGGTTGGGTTGGTGTGGACTTCCCATAACTAAAGTAAGTAGTAAGGAAAAGAGAAATATTGAAACAAAATTAATGACAGATTTTGCCAGCTATCCTGTATTTTTATACCCAAGAGATATTGAAAGATACTATCGTGGTTTTTGCAACGAAACTATCTGGCCTCTCTTCCATTGCTTTACGCAATACGCAATTTACGACAAGGATTTATGGGAATCTTACAGGCGTGTAAATACACTCTTTCGTGATGGAGTGCTAAAAATAGCAGAACCAGATGATGTTATCTGGATACATGACTATCATTTAATGCTTCTCCCAAAACTTATAAGAGAGAAAATGCCCGATGCCACAATAGGTTTTTTTCTTCATATACCCTTTCCTCCTTTTGAAATATTTCATTTACTTCCATGGCGAAAGGAAATTTTAGAAAGCCTTTTGTATGCAGATCTGGTTGGATTTCATACTTATGATTATGCATATCATTTTCTTGATAGTGTCCATCGTATTTTGGGTTATGAACACACTATTGGTCAGATTACTACTGAAAACCGAGTGGTGAAGGTTGATAGCTTCCATATGGGGATTGACTATAAGCGATATGCCAATTCTATAAATATTCCAGAGGTGAGGAGAAAGGCAAATAGAATTCGTAAAAAGATAGGCAATCGGAAAATAATTGTATCTATTGATAGGCTTGATTACACAAAAGGTATACTCCAACGACTGGAAGCGTTTGACTCATTTCTTGAGAGATATCCAGAATATAAAGAAAAAGTAACTTTTATTCATGCTTCCGCTCCTTCACGAACAAAGGTGGAGCACTATCATTTACTTAAGAAACAAGCAGACGAACTTGTTGGTGGAATTAATGGGAAGTATGGAACAATTGGTTGGATACCCATCTGGTATCTATACCGTTCATTACCTTTTAATGACATTACAGCTTTATATAATGCTGCTGATGTGGCTCTTTTAACCCCTCTTAAAGATGGCATGAACTTAATCGCCAAGGAGTTTATCGCCACGAAAGCCGATGGCAAGGGTGTTCTAATCTTCAGCGAAATGGCAGGAGCCGCAAAAGAGCTTGGAGAAGCAATTATTGTAAATCCAAACAATAAAGAGGAGATTATTGAATCCTTAAAAATAGCCTTGGAAATGCCAGATGAAGAACAAATAGAAAATAATAGAATAATGCAAAGGCGATTACAAAGATACAATGTTGAACGTTGGGCAAAAGATTTTATGGATGGGCTGTCTCATATTAAAGAAATTCAGCAGCAACTTTGTGCAAGGAGTCTTACTGATGAGACGACAAAGAAATTAATTGCTGCTTATGTTAAAAGCAATAATCGTCTGTTATTATTAGATTATGATGGCACTCTTGTTCCTTTTGCACCAAGACCTGAAAAGGCAAAACCAGATAACGAGCTGCTAACGATACTTAAATCACTTTCACTTGATACAAAAAATGAAGTGGTAATCGTGAGTGGACGAGATAAGTGGATATTAGAGAACTGGTTTAGCAAAATAAATATTGGATTAATTGCTGAACATGGTGCATGGATCAGAGAAAAAGAGAAAGGTTGGGAAACTATAGAACCTCTGGGAAATAATTGGAAAGAAAAGATATTACCAATCCTTGAATATTATGTTGATAGAACTCCCTGTGCATTTATTGAAGAGAAACAGTTTTCCCTTGTATGGCATTATAGAAAAGTTGATAATAAGTTAGCTTTGGTAAGGTCAATGGAGCTAAAGGATGCTCTCCTGCATCTTACCGCTAATCTTAACCTTGGGGTTCTGGACGGAAACAAAGTAATTGAGATCAAGAAGGTTGGCGTAAACAAAGGTCGTGCAGCATTAAGATGGATTTCTAGGCAGAATACTTTGGACAAGAAAGATTGGGATTTTATTTTATCAATTGGAGATGATTTGACTGATGAAGATGTTTTTGCTATCCTTCCAAAATCAGCATATTCTATTAAGGTTGGATTGAGCCCTTCCCGAGCTCGGTTCAATTTAGATTCTGTTAGTGATGTAAAATTATTAATTAGTAAATTGGTAAACTAATATACTAATTTACTAATTTAGTGAGGAGATATTATGCGTAAATTAGAGGATTATATTGAAATCGTTGGAGATGATATTATATCTAACATATACAGAAAAGCAAGAAAACTTTATACAAAGCATATTCTGCATATCAATTCCACTTACCAGGGCGGTGGAGTTTCAGAGATGCTTGTCTCCCTTGTTCCATTAATGGATGATATTGGAATTTATGCAGGCTGGAGAATACTTCATGGAAGTCCTGATTTTTTCACAATAACGAAAAAATTCCACAATGGACTTCAAGGTGCGAAGATAAATCTATCAGAGATGAAAAAACGCTTATATAATCAGACGAATGAGAATTTTTCCACTTTTACACATATAGACCACGATTGCGTGATAATCCATGACCCGCAACCTCTTCCTCTTATAAGATTTTATAGAAAATGCCAGCCATGGATATGGCGATGCCATATTGATCTCACTGACCCTCAAAAGGATCTATGGAATTTTCTTAAGAATTTTATGCTTAAATATGATGTTATCATTGTCTCAAGTGAGAAATATAAAAAAGCTGATCTCCCTGTAGAACAGAAGGTTATACATCCAGCGATTAACCCAATTTCTTTGAAAAATAAGGATCTTGATAATAAGGATATTTTAAAGCTCATTAAAAAAGCCCGCATACCCACTGACAAACCTATCATCACTCAGGTTTCCAGAATGGATCCTTGGAAGGACCCAGAAGGTCTACTTGAAGTATTTAATTATGTAAAAGAAAAAATAGATTGTCGGTTTGTTTACTGTTATAATACTGCGCCAGATGACCCAGAAGGTATGATGATATACAATAAGGTACGTCGTAAGGCAAAAAAAATGATAGATAAGGGTGATGTAATATTTGTTATCGGTAATAATGATATTCTTGTAAATGCTGTGCAGAGATTTTCTACAGTAATTGTTCAAAAATCTATAAGAGAGGGATTCTGTCTTGCAGTCACCGAAGCCCTCTGGAAAAAGAAACCAGTGGTCGCCTCCAATGTGGGTGGGATACCTACTCAAATAAAAGATGGAGAAAATGGTTTTTTGCTTGAGCCTACGGATACAAAAGGGTTTGCAGACAGAATTATTAGAGTATTGCAAGAGCCCAAACTTGCTGCAGATATGGGAGAAAAAGGCAAGGAGTTTGTGAGGAAAAATTTTCTCATCACAAGACTTTTGTCAGATTATTTAGACCTGATGAATGATGTATTGAATTGATAGGATTGTACATAGCATAAAAGTTTAGTTCATTTGCTTGAGTTTGTTCTCTTAAAACTTCCTTTCCGTGTAATATTTTTATAAAGAATTGCTTTTGAGCAGGCATATAAACTATCGTAGAAAAATTATCTCACAATCTTTGGGAAAGAGGTTTATAGTTTTATAACTCAAGCAATTACTTTTTTACTTTCAAGAGTTGTTTTGGGAATAACTGCAGGAATATCTCTTTTATAGTGTTAGAAAAATAATGATTACATATGATTTCTTTTAGATGCTCCTCAGAAATTCTAAATGATTTAAATCTTGGTTTTCTTTTAAATTCCTTTCTCTTTTGGTTATAAAATCTGATACAACCAACAATTAATGAGATCAACAATAATAAAATAAGTTTTTTGTGGTCTAATAGACAAAACCTTGTTGCTATTTACCCAATAATTCATCAATTATTTTAATTTTTCTCTGTTTTCTTATTCCCGAATGTACTCTTAATTTTGTCTTTAGATTTGAGAATAA
>JAUXFF010000219.1 GCA_030620155.1 Candidatus Cloacimonadota bacterium
AACTGAAATAGCTACTGTTTCCAAAATTAATAGAACTCAAACTTATGACATTTTATCCAAACTCATTAATCGGGGAATGTGTTCTGAAATCAGGGGAAAAGTAAGAAAATATTCTGCAAATGATCCTGAAAATGTTTTTTCACATTTGAAAAAAGAAATTGAACAAAATAGAATTGAGATCAATAAGCTTGAAACCAATTTGAAATTGATTTACAAAAATAAAGAAAATAACCAGAATCCCCTTGATTTTATACAGGTTTTAACTACTAGAAGCAGTATCATTTCAAAGGTTGAGTCTTTGGAAACAGATGCCAAAGAATCTGTTCTTGCCTTCAACAAACCGCCTTATGCTATGAATATTGGACAATCAGATGTCAACAAGATATCACCTGAGATTAGAACACATGAGCATACAAGTATTACAAAAGGCGTACTTTACAAATCACTATACGAAATAGAGCCTGAAAATAAACAGGAATTTATAAAAAAAGTACAGTATTTCCAAAAAATGGGAGAAAATGTAAAGTTATCATATAAACTCCCCTTTAAACTCTTTATTTTTGATACCAGGATCACAATGTTGGCTTTACGTAATACTGCTGCTCCCGGATTAAGTTTCACTACAATGACAATAGAACATTCAGACTTTGCAGAGGCTCATGCAGGTATATTTGAATTGTATTGGAAAAAATCCCAGACAATAGAAGAATTTATTAAAGAAAATCAATTAAAAAAGGAGGATTAGAAAAATGAAAGTAACTAAGATTTTATTTATTTGTTCTATGCTTATGAGTTTTAATTTACTCTTTGGGCAGTGGAGCAGCGATCCGGCTGTAAACTTCGCTGTGAGTGACCTTACAGGAAGCCAGGTTATACCCAAAATCGGTACAAACATTGCAGGTGATTCTTATATCGGGTGGTTTTCACAAGAAACCGGTAATTATGATGTACGTTTGCAAAGGTTTGATTCTCAGGGATATGAAATGTGGGCACACAATGGAATCCTTATTAGTGATCATACCTCAATGTCATGGCTTACAGATTGGGATATGATTGTTGATGCTGAAAATCATGCTATTTTAACTTTCCAGGATATTAGAAACGCAGGAAACAACAATATCTATGCTTATCGTATCTCTCCTGATGGTGATTTTATCTGGGGTGAAGATGGTATTGAACTCAGTAATAGCGCTGCCTTCGATGTATCTCCAAAAGTTACAGTTACAGGTGAAGGAAATTTAGTTATTGCCTGGAGCTCTGATGGTAATGTCATTATTATGCATAAAATCTCACCTGAAGGTAATCTTCTCTGGGGAGATAATGGTATTACCCTAAGTTGCGAAAATGATTATACATGGCCTCAACTAATTCCTGTGGGAACAGATGATGTGATTATGAAATTTTTCGAAGATTCAGGAACGTTTCCCATGACAACCCGTTATGTATATGCTCAAAGGTTTGATGCTGATGGGAATGCTGTTTGGGATGAAGATGCGATTATCTCAGAAGCAGGAGGTATCTCAGTCTGGACTCAGCTATTTCCAATGATACCAGATAGAAATGAAGGCTTCTTTATTGCCTGGCATGATGATAGGGATTTTAATAACCTGGCAAGTATATTTATTCAACACGTTGATGCTGACGGGAATACTCTTTTTACCTACAATGGTGTTGAAGTTTCCACAATGCCTAACAGGAATCATTTTTATCCGCATGTGGCTTATCCCCTTTATTCTGAAGATGTATTTGTGTATTGGAATGAAATGGATGGAAGCCAGAACTTACGAGGTATATATGGTCAGAAATTGAACATGGCTGGTGAACGATTATGGTCGGATTACGGGATGGCATTTATTGAACTCTCGGATACGGATGTTTTCCCTATCAGGGCAAGAGGTACTGATTCCGATGTTGTAGTATTCTATGAAGAATTTCAGACCGTTCTCGACAGTCATGTGAAAGCAATGCTTATAGATAGTGATGGTGCTTATGTTTGGGATTCTGAGCATATAACTCTCTGCTCTGTTTCATCACAAAAGTTACATCCTGATGTAAACAGACTTAATCTTGATCAATGGATAGTAGTTTGGGAAGATACGCGTGATGATGAAGGAGACATCTACGCTCAAAACATACAATTAGATGGTAACTTAGGACCAGGTTCTTTGCCGGGGTTCATTACCGGAACCGTAACTTTAAACGGTGGAACAGGTTCTGTAATCGATGTGGAAGTATCTGCAAATTACGTAATAGTTAATCCCCTTGATGACGGCACATATACTATGGTAATTACACCCGGAACTTATGATGTAATTGCTTCTCTTGATGGTTATGATCCTGTAACTGTTACCGGTGTAAATGTTGAAGAAGACCAAACCACTGAAGGTGTTGATTTTACTCTTAATTCTACCATAAGCAACGACAATGAGATAACTCCTTCAACATTCAAACTTTTAGGAAATTACCCTAATCCTTTCAATCCGGAAACGACAATTTACTTTACAACCACAGAGAACATCGGGCTTCGTTCAACTTCGCCCGGACAGGCACAGAACACAAAGCTTTCGATTTATAATATCAAAGGAGAAAAAGTAAGAGAACTTCCCATCGTCACACCCTCTCCCTCTCACAACCTCTCTGTAACCTGGGATGGCACTAATGACAATGGTAAACCGGTAACTTCCGGAATCTATTTCTATAAATTGGAATCAGGTAATAAGAGTTCAGTAAAGAAATGCTTATTGCTGAAATAACATTGTAGAGTCAGTCGCTGTTAACATATTTTCTTGTCGCACAACTCCGGTTGTGCGACATTTTTTATTGACTCCTGGGAGTATGTATATTTGTTAGCGTC
>JAUXFF010000158.1 GCA_030620155.1 Candidatus Cloacimonadota bacterium
ATCAGGTAAAAACCTTTGGATAAAACTCCTTTTTCAAATACAACTTTATTGGTTTTAATATTTTCAATAATCCTGACAGTTTTGCCGGAAATATGTGTAATTATCAATTTGTAACTACAAAGATTTGGGTTAGGGAATTCTATTATTGTTTTGTTTGTAAAAGGGTTAGGATAAATTATTATTTTATCAGTGAAATTAATATCACCTATTCCTGTAACATCATTATCTTCAATATTAGTGAATGACAGGGTATAATTTTCACTCGATCTGCTTTTTTTCTTTTTTGCAGGGAAACAACCATCAGGCTTTACGCCTGCAACCTGATAATACAACAATCCTTCTGGCGGGTTATCGTCAATGTATGTAAAGTAATTTGCCCCGATTGAATCAATTACTTGAAGACTATCTTCCGATGGACCACGATAAATATAAAACTTACTAAAAGTAAATCCTCCTCCTTCATATTCATAGTCGTCCCATTCTAAGTTATATGCTCCAATACCGACATTGACTTTTAAGAGCATGGTCCGGTGATAATAACTCTGATCCGATTCATTGCCACAAGTATCGATAAGTGACAGTTTATACTGATATGATCTCTGATTGGGATTTGATGTGGTATCGATAAACACACTTAAGCTATCATAAGGAACCGTACCGATCAGCTCATATACACCGACTTCAATTGTCTCCCTGTAAATATTATATGAAACAATACCTTTATCCGGTGTTTTCTCCCATATAATCATATTTTTATTTGCCTCATTCACAGACACAAGACAGATTTCCTCATCCGGATAAGGATATGCTGAAGTAATAGTAATGGTGTCTGTTTTAAAACAATTATTATTATCAGTAATTGCTACAATATACTCTCCTCCTATAAGGCTATCAATATCTTCCGTGGTTGAATCGTTTGACCATATATACAAATAGGGTGAAGTACCGCCTGATACTGAAATATCAATATAACCGACATTGCTGTTCAGGCAAATTATTTCAGAATATTCTGATGTTATATTGATTGGTTCCGGTTGTGTAAGTATCACACTATCAATTACTGAGGCGCCATGTATATCAGTTACTGTAACATGGTAATAAATATTAGCAGCAAGATCAGTAACAATTGAATCAGTAGTATTCATATCATCATCCCAGGCATAGGTATAAGGCGGGGTTCCTCCTGAAGTAGTTATAGTTGCCGTACCATCTGAATAGCCATAACATGAAACATTGGTTGAATCAGTAATAACTGCTGAAAGTGGTGGATTAATTGTTAAAATAATAGAATCTGCCATGCTTTTATTACCATAAATATCTTTAATGTTATTGCAAAAGATTTTAACCTGAGTTTCTGGTGATGGTATAGCGTGACCACTAGTTAAAAATAAGGTAGCATTTTTACTAATGGGAGTATATTCCTCAACTGTTCTGATTACATAATTATTATTATTACGCCCTCCTATAGTATAAATCTTATTATTTATTACACCTATAGCTAATCCCTGCCTTGCCGTGGGCATATTAGCTTTGGTTGTCCAGGTATCTGTTGCCGGATCATATTCCTCAACTATGGATAAAGAATTTTCATAATCATCGCGTCCTCCTACTGCATAGAGTTTATTGTTTATCACACCTATGGCTAAACCACCTCTTGCAATAGACATACTAGCTTTGGTCGTCCAGGTATCTGTTGTCGGGTCGTATTCCTCGAGCGTGGATGTACCATTACCACCAACAGCATAAAGCTTGCCGTTGATCACTCCTGCAGCTAAATCACCCCTTGGCGTAGGCATATTAGCTTTGGTTGTCCATGTATCGGTTGCCGGATCATATTCCTCAACTGTATATCCACCGCCACTACCTCCCACAGCATAAAGATGACTATTTATCACACCTATGGCTAAATGGCTCCTTCCTGTTGGTGTACTGGCTTTAGTAGTCCAGGTATCTGTTGCCGGGTCGTATTCTTCGACCGTTGATATACCATTGTTTCCTCCTACGGCATAGAGTTTATTATTGATCACGCCAATAGCCAGGCTCATTCTTGCCGTTGGCATTGGTGTTTTGATGGACCATGTATTGGTTGACAAGTCAAATTCCTCTACTTTATCTACCCAACCATTGCCATCATGACCTCCTACGGCATAGAGCTTGCTGTTGACTACTCCTGCTGCAAAGTATTGTCTTGGAGTTGGCATACTGGCTTTAGTGAACCAGACGTTACCAGCTTTGATGCTCCACAGTACAAGTCCATCTGAAAGAGTCCAGTTGGTAAGAATCTCGGCTGAAGTATAATCTACCTCTTCAGAAAAAGTGACAGTGATTACTGAATGTCCTGTATTACCCGTTGCTGCAACCAATGTTGGAGGTATTCCGTCTGCAATAGCCAAACAGGAATCTAAAGGACTCTTTCTCCCGTCTTTATCCAGTACTTTTATACCAAACTTATATTCACCATCCGAAAAGGTAGCTGAATACTTTATATTAGTAGAATCCAGCGTTACCCAAGCAGTTGTTGTATCAATAATATCTGTCTGGTTATCATAATAAAGTAAATACTGACTGGCTAAGATATGGGGATTCCATGAAAGTTTTATTTCTCCTCCGGCTAAAGTCTGGCTGATAAAATCGGAAACCGGCAAAAGATCAACTTTTTCGATACGAAAAGGTGAATAATTCACTTTCACAGTTGTGCCATCATCATCGTAATCCCATATTTTGGTTTTAATGGTATTCTCATCGGTAGTTCCCCAATAATTGCTTTCCGCGTTAATGGTTTGGGCGCCCTGCAGAATAACTCTTAAATTATAGTTGGTATTATTCGCAAAGTTATTAAGATTAATTATTGGCAAACCGGAGGTTTCTATGCCATTATCGCTGCTATTGTTAATTTCATTGTAAGTTATATTTGGGCTGGCCAGTGCTTTAATCCCATCTTCACTATTCCAGGAAATATTATTTTGGTCTATGGTAAGATCAGCAGTTACCTCAATGCCATCACCTGTATTATCCATTATCCTGTTATTCTTTATTATAATTGAGGAATTTGTGGCATAAATTCCATCTCCGTTATTTTCAGAAATGGTATTATTTTCTATTCTTGTATAAGTATGAGAACATATCCCACCGGCATTTTTGTTTAAAATATTGTTTTTTACTTCAGTACCAGCGTTAGCTCCTTGTATATATATTCCCCAGTTAGCATTTCCTGTTATCTCATTATCCTTAATCTTTATTTGTCCGTTGCCATTTGTATAATAAATCCCATAGCCTTTATTATCGGAAATGATTGAATTGGTAATACGAGGTGAGCAGATGCTGTTACTAAAATACAGGCCATAACCAGTATTATCAGAGATGGTACAGGAATCTATTTCCGGGGAGCAGGAAACCCCATAGACCCCGGTCCCGTTGTTTTTGATAAGAGAGTTGCTAATAATTGCGGAAGTTGATTTTAGATAAATGCCATAATTACTGTTCGTTTCGATAAGGGAGTTATTAATAATTAAAGAATTGACATTTTCAGCATAAATCCCATCAGTAGAGGCCTGTAATGTAAGACAGTTTAAGTTACCGGAACCGGTTGAGGTGAAATAGAGCTTATTCCAGTTCCCGGGATTTGGCTCAAACACCGAGGTAAAAAGAACATTATCTGTTGCAGTGCCATTAACGAATAAATTCCCGTCAACCGTAAAATTATATGAACCATCAAATTTAACCTCAACTCCGGGATCAATGTTCAGGGTAACATCCGGGTTAATGGTTAAATTGCCGGTTACAATATAAGGGCTGTAGGCTTGTGTCCATGTTGTATCTTCAGTGATTTCCCCGGAAACATAAGTGCCGCAGACCCCTGACAGGTAAACATAAACAATAGGATTATCAGGGTCATTACTGCTGATAGCAAGGCTGTCATGATAATTGCCAAGGCTCGTAGGAGTGAAAGTAACTGTAACAGTTAAACTGCTATCAGGTTCAATGGTACCGCTGGTCGTATCCACGGTAAAATAAGAGGTGGAGGAGCTAATATCACTGATTTCCAAATTTCCGGAAATACCGGTATTATTAATATTCAAATCCCAGGTTTTTGAAGCGTCCTTAGTCACTGAGCCAAAATTATATGAATCAGAAGAAAATCCGGGAGACGGTGCACTATTTCTATTTAGCAAGATTGAGACAATGCTGGAATTTAAAGGCTCACTGGTTACAGCTAAATCCATATCCCCGTCCTTATCAAAATCTGCAGAAAATACTGAATATGTACTTTCTCCTGTTTCGTAATCTGTTTTGTCTGCAAATGTACCATCTCCATTATTCAGAAGAACAGAGACTGTATTAGAACCATTATTTGCAGTAGCTAAATCATGAGTACCATCTGAATTAAAATCTGCTGAAAAGACTGTCCTGGGCATATTCCCTGCTGTATAATTAACTTTTGCAGCAAATGTGCCATCTCCGTTATTTATCAAGACAGAAACGATACTGGTATTATTGGTTACAGCTATATCCATATTTCCATCCACATCAAAATCCGCTGAAAAAGCGGAGGGTGGGCTATTAATTGAAGTATAATCTACCTTCTCCGCAAATGTCCCGTCACCATTGTTTAATAAAATAGAAACAGTATTATAGTCCTCATTCGATGTTGCCAAATCCATATCTCCATCCAGATCAAAATCTGCAGAAAAAATAGTTGTGGGGCTTCCTCCTGAAGCATAGTCAACCTTCTCTGAAAATGTCCCATCACCATTATTTAATAATATTGAAATGCTATAAGATCCTCCATTTCCAATGGCTAAATCCATATCCCCATCTGAATCAAGATCCGAAGAAAATAAAGAACTTGGATCAACTCCTGTGACATAGTCAATATTTGTTGCAAAAGTCCCATTTCCAATGTTCATAAATACCGAAACGGAATTTGATCCCCAATTTGCCGTTGCCAGATCAATATCCCCATCCAAATCAAAATCAGAAGCAAAAATGGAACGGGGATAACTTCCTGTAGTATAATCTGCCTTTCCTGCAAAAGTTCCATCCCCATTGTTAAACAAAACAGTAACAGAATTTTGACCTGAATTTGCCGTTGCTAAATCCATATCCCCATCCAGATCAAAATCCGCACAAAATAGCGATATGGGACCATTTCCAGTTTCATAATCAGTTTTATTAGCAAAGATGCCGGAACCATTACTGGTAGCTGTAGTAAAGCTAAAGGCAAAAGCAGTGTCCAGATGTGTGCTGTTGATGGTTTCTATGTCTTTAGTCAGCACCACTGTAACAATTTCACCAGCACAGAAATCCTGTGAGGGGGTAAATGTAACTGAGGTGTCTATGTCTGTATAGTTCAGGCTTCCATTTATTAAGCCCATTCTTAAGCCATTAACTACAAATGTTGTATCACAGAATGAACTGGCATCCATCAGCGAATCGAATTTTACCTTTATGGTTGTACTTCGATTTACATTAATGGCGTTCTGAGTTGGGTTGGTGCTAATTACCTCTTGGGCAAGGGTCATCTTAAAGAAAAGTAAAAAGATGACAACGGAGATTATTGTTTTTGGTTTCATCTTTTTGAGGATTAAGTTATATATTCAAAGGCAGTATTTATTAATCGTTATGTCAATTTCTAATTATA
>JAUXFF010000160.1 GCA_030620155.1 Candidatus Cloacimonadota bacterium
CAGGATTTCCACATAACTTTCCTGTATCAATTCTGTGATCCACTTTTCATAAAGTTCTATTTCTTTCTGGTTAATTACGAGTTCTCTTAATCGATCATAGATTTGGTCATAACGGTACTCTTCCTCAGGAATCAATTTAAGTTTTGCGAAAATATATAAATTGTCGCCCTCCCGAACTAATGAAGTATGTCCTCCGTAATCGATATTTTCTAATTTTTCTTTGAAAAGTTCAGGATACTCTTCTTTAATAAATTCACCGATAATTCCACCTTTAACTGCTGTAGAATCATCTTCGGAATAGGTTTTTGCCAGTTCGCTGAAATCTTCGCCATTTTCCAGTTTTACCAATATGTTTTCCATCAACTGAATCTCAGCCTGGATATCTTCTTTTGTCAGTTCAATTTTTTTCAGGATATGGCTGGCTTTAACCTCATCTTCCTTAATTTCATCAACTTTAATAATATGATAACCGAATTGTGTTTCTATCACTTCGCTGATCTCACCTGGCATCAGTCCAAAAGCGGCATCCTCAAAAGGTTTAACCATTGTACCTCTGCCAAAAAATCCCAGGTTACCGCCGTTTGCTTTGGAAGGACAATCGCTGTATTCTTTGGCCAGTTCGGCAAAATCAATGCCTTCAATAAGTTTATCACGAAGTTTGTTGATATCAACTAATTCTTTATTTTTTGTTTCTTTACTGGCTTTGATAGAGCGCACAATCATGCCGATTTGATCCACTTCACGGCGGGTAGGTATTTCGTCTTTGTGCTCATTATAATAATCTTCAACTTCTACTTCGGTAATATGTATTCTGTTCTTTATCTCATTCTGGACTATTAATTCCTTCAGATTCTGTTCTGTAATCATTTCGATATAGTAATCTTTCAGATCGGGAACTGTAAGACCTGCTTTTTTCAGTTCCTGTTTGAATTCAAATTCAGTTTGGAATTGGGAAGCAATCTGCTTGATCTGTTCTCCTGCCATATTTCTTATATTGTCTTCATCCACTTCATATTCTTCCTGTTTAGCTTTTTGCAGGATCAGTTCAGATTCTATCATATCATTTAAAATATCTAAAGTTGTGATTTCCTGGTTTAGCATACCGGCGGCTTGTAGCTGCTGAAGTCTTTTATCAAGATCACTCTGCAGGATTATCTCTCTTCCAACTTTTACTATTATTTTGTCCACTATTTCTGCACTTAGCATCGAGATACAAGTTAGCAGAATTATAATTGAAACTATCCTTTTCATTTTTTCTCCTGTATTAAATTGAAATTGAAATTTCAGATTTCTTTTTTAGCTCCTCAATAAGATTATTAAATACTTCTTCTTTTCTATCTTCCAAAACTACCTTTCTGATCGAATCGGAAACCTCAAGAAACGTTTTCTCTTCATAAACAGTGCGTGTATCGTAATATCTTAAGATATAATATCCCTGGTTGGTTTCAATAGTTTTGTATCTATGTTTCTGAAGTGATTTTAAAGCATTCCAGATATTTTTATTAGTTGTTTTTTGGGAAATAAATCCTAAATAGCCGCCATTTTTACCTTCACTTTCTTCAGAATATTTTTTTGCTGCTTCTGCAAATGAACTATTCTTAATTTCATCTCTAGCCTCACCAAGCTTTGATTCATCTTTAATAAATATCCTCTGAACTTTATATTCTTTATGACTCTTCCGAAACTTACTTTTGTGAAGTTTATAATAATTGAAAAGATCGTCTTCCGATATCTTGATCTCAGATAATTTCTGTGCTAATAGAGTATTCGATTTTACTGATTTTGCGGCTGTTTCAATTCTTGATTTTATTCGTGGAAGCTCGGAAATACCAAATTTATCAGCTTCCTGTGATAACAGAGTTAATCTTATCCAATCCTGCACAAATTCATGTTTTTCTTCTTTTGTAAGATTTTCCCATTCATCACCGCTGAAATTTGCTTTAAACTCTTCGATGGTTAACTTATCATCATTCACCTGAGCAACAATATCTTCGTCCTCCTGCTGAATACAGGAAAGAATAAGAACTGGAATTAAAAGTATCCAAATTTTTTTCATTATAATTACCTCTTAGTTACTCTTCAAAATCGAATGGTGGTGTAAATATTATTCTTATTTCCGGTTTTTTATCTTCTAATTCAGTTTCAAATTCCAGATGTATAAAATCCCTGCATTCATAAATAGATTTCAACATAATGCCATAATTATCATATTCTCCAGTTGTAAGTTTTTGAAGAATTTTTGTGATGTCAATGATGAATTCTTCTGTTCCCAGGCTGTCTGAAGAACTGCTTATATAAATATCCTCATAATCATCGGATGACATGAACGGCGAATATGGATCAGTGTAATTTAAATCAACCGTATCTGTGGTTACAATGTACGGATCGATGTAGATAGTACCACCGATAGGATACTGATTATTTTCGCTGTTATACATGATAAGTTCTGCTTTATTAATGGTTAATCTTTGCATGAAAAGTGTTGTATCTTCAACTATATTTTCCACGGTAGACGTAAAAAGGGAATCAGGAACTTCGAATTTCATGAACATTTTGATAGGTTGCATATCGGAAAGAATCAGCTGATCAGGGAAAGTGGTAAATTCATCGTCGGTGTAAAAGATCGTGATATCATGACTGGCGTAAACAGTATTTGTTATCAAAGTATCATCTACAGTTTCCCGATATTCATAAGTTATAAATGGCTTAAGGTCATCATTGCCGTTTTCGGAAGAATTTATTTCCAGGAAGCAGTCGCTATCCGGTGTGTAAAAAGCCAGCCCAAAATTTAAAGTATCGGCATCTATCCAATTCTCTATCAGATATTCAGGAATATCGATAACCAGCGAATCTTCTTCCAGAGTCATTTCCAGGTCGGGGACCAATTCAAAATCATCACCATCAAATAGAGAAAATTCATCTCCGAACCAACTGGTGGAATCAGTGGATTCATTCCAGAGAGCAGTACTTTCATACCAGTTCTCACTGATGATCCTGCCTATTTTCAAAGTAGTATTATCAATAATATCAAAATTATGTTTATTTTTAATACTTAGAGTGAGACTGGCATCTTCGATAGCATAAAATGAATCCGGAAGCGAAGAGAATTTAATGAGAGTAACTGCCTTATTTTCCGTATTGTATTTTTCATAATTACCTATTATTGTTCGGTCGGTATTGAAGTTTTTCAAACTATCTTCGAAGCTATAAAATGAAGAGAAGTATTCACTACCTATTATTACTGATTCCGGTTCAGGTCCTTCATTTCCTACTGTTCCCACCAGATTGGGTTTATTTGTACATCCCATAATTATAAGAACAGTTATCAGTAAAAACCCTTTGGTTCTAAATTTCCTTATCATTTATTCTCCTTATTTTATTTTTAAAAATTAGTATTAATAGTAGTCATTGTGGATATGATAATAACTCGAATACGGTAACTGTAACTTACTCTTCTTTAAAGAATTACAAATGTTGTTCGAACGTTGATAAAATGTGGATTGCCTGTTCATATTTATAGAGTTATTCACATTTTTCTTTTTTAACTTTTCAATTAGTAACTTATAAACATTCATTAACTTCATAGCCTGTGGATAAGTGCATAACTACTTTTTTATTTCTTTAATTAAGCGTTCTATCTGGATTCTGAAATCACGCTCATTCTTAAATTGTTCTTCAATAGTTTTCTTGGCATGAAGAACAGTAGTATGATCTTTTCTTTTGTAATATTGCGCAATATCTTTCAGAGAAAGTTGTGGTATAAGCAAATTGGAAAGGTACATCGCTATCTGCCGCGGAAAGGCAATATTTTTTTTACGGGTTTTATCAAATATCTGACTCTGGGTTATATTATATGCTTCACATACTTTTTCCATTATTTTTTCCATGTTTACTTCCTGAACTTTATCGGAAATCATATCAATTAATATTTCACCTACCATATCAACTGTAATATCTTCAGTATCAAGATTATTGTAGGAAGCATAAGCAAGTATCCTGATAAGGGATCCTTCCAGAGCTCTTACATTACTGTAAATATGTTCAGCAATAAATTCCAATACTTCTCCTTTGAGTTTGATATTTTCAAAATCTGCTTTCTTCTTCAAGATAGCAACACGGGTTTCAAAATCGGGACTTTTGAGATCAGCCAATAATCCCCACTCAAATCTGGTAACAAGCCTCTGTTCAAGGTCGGGAATATCCTTGGGTGGGCGGTCGCTGGTAAGAACTATCTGTTTTTTCTTTTCATATAAAGAATTAAAAGTATGAAAGAACTCTTCTTGGGTTCCTTCCTTTTTGGAAAGAAAATGGATATCATCGATCAAAAGTACATCAAAATTCCTGAATTTATTCCTGAAATTAGCCATGGTGTTAGTTCTAATTGCATTTATCATTTCATTTGTAAATTCCTCAGTGGTTATATACATTACTTTTTTATCGAGAAGTTCGTTTACTACAAAATTTCCTACTGCCTGCATAAGGTGTGTTTTTCCCATACCGGATTCACCATAGATAAAAAGAGGATTGTATGTAGTTCCTGGAGATTCAGCAACAGCCAGTGAAGCTGAATGCGCAAATTTATTATTTGCGCCGATAACAAATTCATTAAAATTGTAATTGATGTTCAGTTTAGTTTGATAACTTGGAATTGGTTTGATATTTTCCACATTATCATAATTAGTTTGTTTTATTACTGGAAGTGAACTGGCAAATTTAATGTGATATTTTGATTTATAAAGATTAAAACATATCTCACATATAAGCTCACTGTAATTTTTATTCAAATAATCTGCAATGAACTGCGTTGGAACTTTTACTGAGAGGAGGTTTTCATCAATATCGATAAGATTAGTTTCACTGAACCATGTATTAAAACCCTGTTCACTGATATTTTCTCGTAACGTATCTAAAACCCCGTCCCATAATTTCTCGTAATTATTCATATCCGCATCCTTTTGTACCACCAATAAAGGCTTTACATAAAATCACAAATCTTATCCACAATCCATCCACAAAATTGTTCACATAGTTTATCTTTCTGATACAGTGAATCTTATGAAGAAAAACAGCTTCAATATCTAACTTATCCACAAATCCAGAAACATCGTAAACCTGCTTAAATACTATAATACAACGTACCGAAAATGAAAATGGAACAAGATTTGTCAAGGTGAGAAAAACAGTCAAAAGGAATCTTGTATAAAATAAAAGTAGCGATAAAGATTTATAAAAAAACAGGTTATAAAAATAC
>JAUXFF010000027.1 GCA_030620155.1 Candidatus Cloacimonadota bacterium
ATTTTTGACCATCTTCAGCAGCAGTTAATTCTCCAAATAATTCATCGATTTCTACTGGTTTATGAGTAGTCATATTTCCTAAGAATTAACCCTTATTAATATCTTAAAAATTACATCCTCACCAAATTATCAGCTTTTATTCCATTATAAGCATACCTGGTATCCAAAATCAATTTTGCCCTTTCAAGTATATCTTTATAATCAAATGATGAATGATCTGTTACTACTATCACAGCATCGTAATCATCAATATTATCTAAATTAACAGATCTATATTCTTTATGATTAAGTTCATTAATAAAACAGGGAATATAAGGATCATGATAATCTAATCTGGCTGCATTTTTTTCCAATATCACAATTAAATCCTGAATGGGAGATTCACGTATATCTTCAATATCCCTTTTATATGCAGCACCAAGAAGCAATATCTTTGATTTTGATAAAGCAATTCCTTTTTCATTAAGAAGTTTTCCAATTTTATTAATAACAAATTCAGGCATCTGATTATTTATCTCACCTGCTAATTCTATCAATCTCGTATGATAACCATACTCCCTGGCTTTCCAGGTAAGATAAAAAGGATCAAGCGGGATACAGTGACCGCCAATTCCAGGACCGGGATAAAAAGCCATAAATCCGTAAGGTTTTGTCTTGGCTGCCTCTATAACCTCCCATACATCCAAACCCATTCTTTCACATAAGATTGTCATTTCATTAGCAAGAGCAATATTGATATTACGAAATGTATTTTCATAAATCTTTTCCATTTCTGCAACTGCCGGTGATGAGACCAAATGAATAGAAGCATCTAAAATTTCTTCATAAAATATTTTTGATATTTGATTACATTTCTTTGTAACCCCGCCAACAACTTTCGGGGTGTTAACAGTCTTAAAATCCTTATTTCCCGGATCCACTCTCTCAGGGGAAAAGGCTATAAATATATCCTCACCGATTTTAAAACCCTTTTTTTCAAAAGCAGGAGCAACAATTTCTTCAGTAGTTCCCGGATAGGTAGTACTTTCCAATATTACAAGTGTATCTTTCGAAACATTTTCTGCCAGGGAAGTAACAGCTGCATATACAAAAGAGGAATCCGGCTGTTGATATTTATCTAAAGGTGTGGGAACAGCAATCATTATCACATCTGCATCCTTCAGACAATCATATCTGAAAGAAGCTCTCAACATTCCTGTATCAACCATCTTTTTTAATTCATTATCATTGACATCACCAATATAATTGTCACCCGCATTTACATGAGTAACCGCATATTCACTGATATCAACTCCAATAACTTTAAAGCCTTTTCTGGCAACCGTAACTGCCATGGGAAGCCCTACATACCCCAGACCAATAACACCAACAAATGCGGTTTTATCTTTTATTTTTTCAATAAGTCCCAATGCGTAACTCCTTATTTTATTTAATCAATACCTGTAATGTTCAGGTTTATAAGGACCATCAACAGGATACCCGATATACTCCGATTGTTTCTGGGTCATTCTTGTTAAATTCACGCCAAGTTTCTTCAAGTGTAACCTGGCAATCTCTTCATCAAGGACTTTGGAAAGCCTGTAAACCTTTTTCTCATGCGGGTTTTGCCAGAGGTCTATTTGTGCTATGACTTGATTTGAGAATGAATTACTCATAACAAAAGATGGATGACCTGTTGCATTTCCCAAATTAACCAATCTTCCTTCTGAAAGTAAGATTATAGAATGTCCGTCAGCGAAGAAAATTTGATCTACCTGAGGTTTAATGTTGACCTTTTTTATTCCCGGAAAAGCATATAATTCATTAACCTGGATCTCGTTATCAAAATGTCCAATATTACATACTATAGCCTGATCTTTCATTTTCTTCATGTGTTCAACGCAGATCACATCACAATTTCCTGTTGCGGTGACAAAAATGTCACCTTCTTTTAACGTTTTTTCCAGGGTTGTAACTTCGTAGCCTTCCATAGCTGCTTGAAGTGCACAGATAGGATCAATTTCAGTAATTATTACCCGGGCTCCAAAACCTCTCATTGACTGGGCACATCCTTTTCCAACATCTCCATAACCGCAAATAACCACAATTTTACCGGCAACCATCACATCTGTTCCACGTTTTATCCCGTCAACAAGAGATTCCCTGCATCCATAGAGGTTATCAAATTTTGATTTTGTTACAGAATCATTAACATTTATTGCAGGAAATAATAACTCACCTTTTTCCATCATCTGGTATAAGCGATGAACCCCGGTCGTAGTTTCTTCAGAAACTCCTTTAATATTAGAAGCAATTGCCTGCCAATCTCTTACTCCAACATTTTTCAGAATAGAGAATATTTCATTCAAATCCTCTACTTCATGTTTCTTTTCTGCTAAACTAGAATCCTTTTGATATTCCACAGCCTTATGAACAAAAAGAGTGGCATCTCCTCCGTCATCCACTATCAGGTCAGGACCCCGGTTATTAGTAAAAGAAAGTGCTTGCAGGGTGCACCACCAGTATTCTTCCAGGTCTTCTCCTTTCCAGGCAAAAACAGGAATTCCAGTCTCAGCTATAGCAGCAGCAGCATGATCCTGAGTAGAAAAAATATTACAACTAGCCCACCTAACCTCAGCACCCAACTTTACTAAAGTTTCGATCAGAACAGCGGTTTGGATTGTCATATGAAGACTGCCGGTTATTCGAGCTCCTTTCAACGGTTTAGTTCTTCCATATTTTTTCCTGATAGACATTAACCCAGGCATTTCATTTTCAGCTAATTTAATCTCTTTCCTGCCGAATTCAGCCAGAGAAATATCTTTTATCTTATAATTATTCATAAAAAATCTCCTGAAAAATTAGATTATTCACTCCATTCTTATTTAATATCTTCTATGGTCATCTTTCTTATGGTGATAATCGCGGCTTTTTCTATTATCAGGTCTATCCTTTCTATCCTTACTATAACGAGAATGAGAATCAGAGCGAGAATGACTTGTATATTTTGATTGATACGGAGCAGAGGATTTCTTAGGTTCAGGATTACCTTCAACTCCTTTCATGGATAGCTTAATTTTTCCTTTATCAAATCCAATAAACTTTGCTTTGACTTTATCCCCGAGTTTTACCATATCTTCGACTTTATTAATCCTGGAAGTATGTAATTCCGATATATGAACAAGTCCTTCTTTTGTTTCACTCATAATTTTTACAAAAGCACCGAAAGGTTCGATCCTGCTTACAATACCATCATATACTTTGAACATTTCAGGGTCACTAACAATATCTTGAATAATTGCAATAGCTTTTTCTATGGAACCTTTATCTGATGAAGAAACTGTAACTGAACCGTCATCATCGATATCTATATCTGCTTTAGTTTGTTCAATGATACTTTTTATCATCTTTCCACCTGCACCAATAATTCCACCAATCTTTTCAGGATTAACTTTCAGCATTTCAATCTTCGGTGCATTTTCAGAAAGTTCTTTTCTGGATTCAGGTATAGTTTCAATAATTTTATCCAGGATGTACAAACGTGCAACTTTTGCTTTCTCCAGAGCGATTTCCATTATTTTTCGGGTTATCCCTTCGATCTTAATATCCATTTGCATCGCTGTGATACCATCTTTTGTACCTGTAACTTTAAAATCCATATCTCCCAGATGATCTTCCAGACCCATTATATCAGTAAGAACTACAAAATCTTTTCCTTCCATAATAAGTCCGTTAGCAACACCTGCAACGGGTTTTTTAATAGGAACACCTCCAGCCATCATTGCTAGAGTCCCACTGCATACAGAAGCCATTGAGGACGAACCATTTGATTCCAATATCTCCGATACAACTCTAATTGTATAAGGAAAATCTTCCTTGGACGGCATCATTGGCAGCAAAGCCCTTTCAGCAAGTGCTCCATGACCAAGTTCCCTTCTACCCGGACCACGCATGAATCCAGCCTCACCTACACTAAAAGGAGGAAAATTATAATGTAAGAAATAAGGTTTTTTGAATTCTTCAGCAAGACCATCAACTACTTGTTCATTTCTCCCTGTTCCAAGAGTAATTGTTCCTAAGGACTGAGTTTCACCACGAGTAAATAAAGCTGAACCATGAACCCTGGGAAGAATATCTATCTCGCAGGTGATAGGTCGAATATCATCCATTCCTCTACCATCCACTCTATAATTTTCATGAAGAATTGCATAGCGAACAGATTTCTTTATCAGTTCTTCAAAACCATTTATAAAATACCTTTCCTTTTCAGCAAATTCTTCTTCACCAAGTTCAGCCTGATATTTCTCCAGCATTTCTTTCTTTCTGTTTTCAAAGGTTTCATACCTTTCCAACTTCCCATGGATAACTGAATCCTTTTTAATCTGCTTACCAAAATCAGTTTCAAGTTTCTTGATAATATCGTCAGGAATTATATCCAGAACAACTTCCATCTTTTTCTTTTCAGCTTCTTTTATGAATTGCTGCTGAAATTTAATAAGCTGTTTGATAGTTTTATGCCCTGTATATATTGCATCCATCATCTGTTTCTCTGTTACTTCATTTGCCCCTGATTCTATCATCACAATAGAAGTATCAGTAGCAGCAATAGTAAGATCCAGGTCTGATTCTTTCAGTTGAATATCAGTCGGATTAATCACTATCTCATTTTCGATAAGTCCTACAGTTACTCCGGCAATAGGACCGTTGAACGGGATATCCGAAATTGATAATGCTGCTGAAGCACCTAAAATACTGAGCATCCCCGGATCATTCTCTCCATCATAAGAAAGAACAGTAATAACTATATGAACAGCATTTCTGAATCCCTCTGAAAACAATGGTCTGATAGGACGATCAATAAGTCGCGCATTTAATGTAGCCTGAGTGGAAGGTTTTGCTTCACGTTTAAAAAATCCCCCGGGAATTTTCCCGGAAGCATACATTTTTTCAATAAAATCAACAGTTAAAGGAAGAAAATCTTTTCCTTCCCTTGGTTCCTTTTCAGCAGTAGCAGTTACAAGAATACTGGTTTCTCCGTAAGTAACATAAACTGAACCATTTGCTTGTTTAGCCATTCTACCGGTTTCAATGGTTAATGTTCTACCGGATATTTCAATAGATTTTTTCTTAACATCAAAATTGTGCATTTTTTCTCCTCTTTTTTTAGGAGCAGGAAACAAAAGCAATAGGCAAAATCCACTTGGAATGAATTTTGTTTATTGCTCGCTATTCCCCACTCATTTTCTCATTAAAAAAAGGGGAATTTTTCCCCTTTTAAAATTCCATGATTTATTATTTTCTTAATCCAAGTGTTTTGATCAATCCACGATAACGAGTAATATCTTTTTTCTGAATATAATCAAGTAATCTCCTTCGTTGACCGATCAGCTTCAGTAAACCCCTTCTCGAATGAAAATCTTTTTTGTGAACTTTCAGATGTTCCGTGATATCTTTAATTCTCTGTGTAAATAATGCAACTTGAACTTCGGGTGAACCTGTATCTGAATCATGGAGTTTAAACTCTGCCACGATTGCCACTTTGGCCTCTGGTTTTAATGCCATGCAATTCCTCCTTTATTAATTTGGAACAAAAGAAAAATTCACTAAATCTTTGTAAAGTATTTTTTAATAAACAAATGAGCTTATTAAGATAAAAAAATAGATAAATTTATTTGTAAAAAAAATCTTTACACAAGTATTATAAAAATAAAACTTTGTATTGAAGTAAAGATTCTTGCAGGAATAAGATTTTTCCGTCGTTTGTAAAAAATCAAGCAACTTGTAAACTTGAAATTTAATTCAACAATGTTATTAATGTTTGAAGAAGGAAAATGTATATAATCAAATTTTACGTAAGATATATTCCCTTATTTCATATTCGGAAAAGAAACCATCAAAATTACACTCAAAAAAAAATAAATAGAGGAGATGATAATGAAAGATTGTTTAAGAATTTTATTTTTTTGCTTTTGCTGCTTACTTGTATCAACCTATATCAGTGCTGAATGGGTATTGGTTGATTCTGCTTCTTTTACAAAACTTCTTCCATCAGGAGAAAAATGTTACGTCTCAGTTCAGTCCAGTACAAATTTCCTGATTTTATGTTTGCCATCAGATAATCTAACTGATGATGCTGAAACTGCTGTAGAGATTGCTCCGGACTGGCTCAAAATGGATTTAAGGGACAATTTTCGCAGGTTGGATGATGCAACTCAAAACTTATATGCAGATTTGATTATCAATGCAATATATCCCTTTATCGATGAAATCTGCTTTGAAGTAGCACATATTGCTCCCCAAACACTGACAAGTTCTATGAACCCCCAAATATTATTGGAAAATGTTATAACTTTATACTCGAACGACAGCTTTTTCAGTTATGTAGATATTATTGACTATGAGGGTGATGATTATTATTCAACAACCGTATATTATGTTCTGGAAGAGGGTGAGATTCAGGAGATCGAATTACCGCGGGAAATATATTACTGGTATATTGTTCATCCCAAATTACATAAAGAAGTCCCTAATTATATCAATCCGGCAACCGGCAGTCCCGCAGACCCACCTACCGGAGTATTCTGGAGAGATTATTTAATGAATCATAATGATACCGGGTATCCATTGTTACGAACACGTCTTGATACTTGTCAGGTTCTCTGGAAATGTGAACAGAATACAGTTAATAACGGAGCAGTAGGTGTTATTACACAATGGATTCTAGATGTAATGACATTCCAATCCCATACTCATCACGATCAGCCTGTTCGTATCTATCATTGGCACATCGGTACATGCAGTGTACATTCCTATTTGACATCAGCAACAGCAAGAGCAGCACTTATTCCAGCAACTGTTAATGTAATGTACAGCGATAATCACAAGATCAATGAATTCTGGGATAGGCGTTGGGTAGCATGGGAACCTGTTAACACATACGTTGACAATCCGGGAGGTTATGAAAACTGGGGCTGGGATGTAGCCTCTGCATTTAACTGGCGGGGAGATAGCTTCATCTGGGATACAACAGAGAAATACACTGAAGTTTGCACCCTGAATGTTAACGTTTATGATAATAATGCAAATCCTGTTGATGGCGCAAGAATAAAGATTTACAGCAGCCCTTGTGTAAGTTGGGGCGCAACTGCAGGTTGGACTGATTTCGATGGTCAAAAACTATTCCTCCTGGGTGATGATCGTACTTATACAGGACAGGTTACAAGTAGTATTGGAAATTATCCCTCAACCGGTATGGAAACTATAATTACAAACAGCGGAGCTGGAATTTATTATAACTGGTTTGTTATCTTACCCGGAACAGTTCCGGTTCTTGATATATCTCCTGACTCTCCTCCAGCAGAACCAACAGATGATTACCGCATTATTGTTGATTATGACCTTCCCAAAAAAATCCTGTATGGTGATAATTTTGATGATGATAACAGTTTTTCAGAATCAATTTCTCCAGGTCATATTGACTTTTTTATATGCGATGAAGAGAATTTCAATTATTATATGGCAGACCAGAGTTTCCAGGCATTTGAAATAAACCAGAACAGTTCAGATAATATTATTGATTTTGTCCTCCCAACTTCAGACTCCTGGTATATAATCTTTTCTAACGAAGAAAACATAGTGCTTACCCAGGAACTTCATGCTGATATAAGACTTTATCAAGAATTACCGAGTGATATACCTGAAGACGAAATAAAACAGCTACACCCAAGACTCACTCTTTATCCCAATTACCCCAACCCGTTTAACCCTGAAACTCACATAACTTTTTATCTGTCTCATCCAGGAGAAATGAAACTGGAAATTTATAATGTTAGAGGGCAAAAGATTCGAACTTTGAAAAGTGGCTTTCAGACTGCAGGTGAACATAGTATTGTCTGGAAAGGTAGAGATGACAACGGAAACGCTGTCAGTAGTGGAATTTATTTTTATCGTCTTGAATCTGATGATATTTTCAAGATTCAGAAAGCAGTTTTAATGAAATAGCTTTGAGTGCATTAACCACAGTTAAGATTTAACTTATTCACTGGTTTAATGCAAGAAAAATTAATTTGTGTTGTCAATTTCATAAAAAGGGAGGTTAGAATTAAGAAAATAATGACAATTCTTTTATTTTTAACTTTCTCTGGAATATATTTATTAGTTGAAGCCAACTTAAAATCAATTTCTGAAATTCCTTTTATTGACCCTTTTGGGGAGGAATTATCAAGAAATAACGAGTGGATAAATATGAATCCGGACAATCCTCCTTTTCCAAGATGGTCTTATGGAATGACTTATGATAGTGGAAATAATGTTTGCATAGTATTTGGCGGACAGGATGGCCAGCAGGAGTTTGACGATACATGGGTATATAACTTCAATGAGAATGAATGGACAAATATGAATCCTGTCCTTTCTCCTCCCTCAAGATTTGCACATAGAATGGTTTATAATTGTGTTGATAGTATTGTAGTACTCTTTGGTGGTGTAAGTGCTTATGAGAGAGGTTTTGTTTATAATGATACCTGGACCTACAACTTTACCATAAACCAATGGATAGAGATGTCCCCCACTCAATCTCCACCTGCAAGAGCTTATCTGGGAATGGATTACAACGAATCTGAAAATGTTGTTGTTTTGTTTGGTGGATATAATTATTTAACCTATCAATGGTTTAGTGATACCTGGATATACAATTTTTCTGAGAACACCTGGACAAATATGAATCCATCTCCTAATCCAGGTTACAGGAACAATCTTGGGATGACATATGACAAAACAAATGATGTGATTATCTTATTTGGGGGATGGTATTCAACTTCTATGTTAGGTGATACCTGGATATATAATCTAAATACAAATGAATGGACAGATATGGACCCGGTTTCAGCACCACCACCAATTTACCAGCATGGAATGACTTATGATATTATTAATAGCAAAGCTGTAGTATTCGGTGGATTTTTTCATGATACAATGACATATTCCAATAGTACATGGGTATATGATCTCAGTACAAATAATTGGGAAAACCCACAACCTGCAACTTATCCACCTGCTCGTGGGAAACATCGTCTGGTTTATGATAATAACAACCACAATGTTGTTCTTTTCGGAGGATTTCCCGGAGGTCCTCCCTATAATGATACCTGGATCTATGTCCCACCTTATCCTGATATTGAAGTCTATCCTGAATCTTTACTTTTTGTTACTGATGAAAGTTTATCTGATTCCATTACTATTGAGAATTCAGGCACTTCAGATTTAAACATTTTTGAAATTAATTATTCTGAACCTTGGATAATCTCTATTGAGCCCATTTCATTTTCCATATCACCAAATGATAGTACTTTTGTAACTATTGTAGTTAACGGAGAAGGTCTTTTAGAAGGTGAATATATTGATTGCCTATCAATTCTTTCAAATGATCCTGATGAACCGGAAATAGATTTACCAGTCACTCTTCAGGTTCCTACAGGCGTGGATGAAGAATTGACTAATCCCTCAAATGATCTCTTTCTCTATCAAAATTACCCCAACCCGTTTAATCCTGAAACTCACATAACTTTTTATCTGTCTCATCCGGGAGAAATGAAACTTGAAATTTATAATGTCACAGGACAAAAGATTCGAACTTTGATAAGTGGCTTACAGACTGCAGGTGAACATAGTATTGTCTGGAAAGGTAGAGATGACAATGGGAACGTTGTCAGTAGTGGAATTTATTTTTATCGTCTTGAATCTGATGATACTGTCAAGATTCAGAAAGCAATTTTAATGAAATAAGAGGAGAAAAAGGTGAAAGTTGTAAGGACTATTTCCAAAAGTAATTTTGTATTTTTGCTTGTTTTTGGATTCATCACAATATCTGCAATTCTTTTTGCAAATGATCAGAGTGCCGGTTCAGGATTGATATCAGCAAAGGTTTATGAAACAGATATTGATGGAAAACTTCATTTTAAAAAAATTATTCAACAACCAATAATGAATCATCGCACACAACCGGAACAGATGCCCGGATGGCCAAAATCAATGGGAATTACTCCTATGTTTGCACCTGTTGGAGCAAACGTTGCAGATATCGACGAAGATGGCTTTCTTGAAATCCTTGTAGGTTCTACAGACGGTTCTTTTTATGTGTGGGATTATCAGGGCATTGATCTTACCGGATGGCCAAAAACCGGTTTGAATCATATTCAGTCCAAATGCGCTGTAGGCGATATTGATCCGGCATATCCCGGATTAGAAATAGTTGCAGCAGGAAAAACTAATACACTTTACGTATGGCACAACGATGGCACAGATGTTCCTGGATGGCCACAAAATGTTGGTGAAACAGGCGCTTTAAAATCTCCTGTCATTTATGATCTCAATAATGATGGCAGTCTTGAGATAATCCTGGGACAAAGGCTTTATCCGGAAGGACGCGTACTTATTTTTAATAGCGATGGAACTGCCTTCCCTGGCTGGCCTCAATCGCTGGATTATATGTGTGTGGCAACTCCTTCCGTAGGTGACGTTGATAACGATGGAATACCAGAGATATGCGCTGTTTCTTATTATTCAGTATATTTATGGGATAGAGACGGAACCATCAAACCGGGTTGGCCAATATTGAACGTTGCAGGAGGGATGAGTTATGCTCAACCGATATTGGCAGACCTTGATGGAGACTTTGATCTGGAGATACTTCATTCATATTACTCATCTAATACAGATTATGTAGGTATCTACCATCATGATGGAACAAATTATACAAACTGGCCACAGAATTTTCCCGGTCCACAGACTTATGTTATGCCCGTACCTGGAGATATCGATAATGATAACAGTTTTGAAATTTTTGGCGGTGGTCATTCAAACGACATGAACGCAAAACACCTGACTGGAGAAACCGTTTCAGGATGGCCTGTTACTGTTTCAGGTCTGGAATGCTCTTCTATCATTTTTGATCTTAATGATGATGGAGATAGAGAGATCGTTGTTGGAGATAATTCCAGCAGTCTTCATGCGTTCAATGGTGATGGTTCTATCGTTGAAGACTGGCCAATATCCGCTGGAGGTTGTTCCGGTGTGAATAGCGCTGTAGTAGCCGATGTAGATGGAGATGGAGATATCGAGATCGCTCTGGTTGTTGGCAATGGAACTGTTAATTTGTGGACAATAGAGAACGTGCAATATCGAAGTTATCTGACAGAATGGGGAACTTATTTCCATGATATCTGGAATACCGGTTTCCTGCATCCTATGCCACCATTAAATTTAATTGCAGAATCATTTCCAGATCATATTTATTTGACCTGGAATGCAAATTCCGAACCTGACCTTGCAGGATATAATGTATATCAAAGCGATCTTTCCGGTGGACCCTACACAAAACTGAATGATACTCCTGTAGTCGATACGATATATTGTGATAACGAAGGTTCATCTGAAGATTTTTATTGCGTTACAGCAGTAATAAAAGCAAATGCAGAATCAAGATTAAGCAATGAAGCATTCGCTCAGGTTAGCGTGGATGACGCATTGGAATCTATTAATCAAACTCTCTACAACTACCCTAATCCTTTCAATCCGTCAGGTGCCGGACGCAGTCCGGAAACAACAATATATTTCACCACAGAGCACTTCGGGCTTCGTTCAACTACGTCCGGACAGGCAAAGGATGTAGAAATAATAATTTATAATATTAAAGGACAGAAAATTAAAACTCTGCCTGTCATCCTGAGCTTTACCCGCCTAGGTGGGGGAGTCGAAGGAAAAAGGCAGAATAACAGATTTTCAGTCACCTGGAACGGAACCGATGACAACAACAAACCAGTTGTTTCAGGAATTTATTTATATCAACTAATCAATAATGGGACAGCGTCAAAAGTAAAAAAAATGTTATTATTAAAATAGTCCGGCTTCGTATAACTTCCGGCTTCTCCGCTTATGCGGGATACGCCGCGATAAAACGCCGAGATAAGTCCGGCTTCGTCCCGAAAACATTCGGGACGCCGGGACAATCCGGCTTCGTATAACTACGCCGGGATAAAGGAGAAAAAAAATGAAAAAGGAAAAAAATTCAAATAATGGCAGAAATGTTCTGTCAATCTCAGTCTTGAGTGTTATACTTATTATATGCTGGACAAGCATAAGCGCTGAGACAATCGATTGTTATCCTGTTTCTGAAGAATATAACACAGGAACAGTTAACAATAGTGGAACCATTACCCAGACCTCTGAAATATGGGAAGTAGGTGCTGACGGATATCGTGGCTGGTCGAAATTCGATATATCTGCCATTCCTGATGGTGCAATTATTAACAGTGTGGTACTTTATCTCAATTTTAATTCCATCAATTGGCCCTATTTTTATTGGTACCGTCTGGATAACGATCCTTTAACGCTGATTGGGAATCCAAGTGCAATTTATAGCGACTGCGGAGACGGTGCTTTATATCTGCACTATACTGGAAATGCATTACCAACTGGATGGTATTCCCATTCTTTAGGTGGAACTGCATGTGCAGACCTTCAAACATCTTTAGTTGATGATTGGTTTGGAGTTGGACATAAAACAGGTGATGGAAGCTCCACTTACTATTACCATGCTGATGGCTGGGAGGAGTCAAATCCACCCTACCTGACCATTAATTATGAGGTTACAGAAGATTATATGGTTGGTATTACACCGGAGACACAGACCGGAAGTGGAATTTCCGATAGCGAGGTCTGGTATGACCTGACTGTTATAAATCAAGGAATGCTGGATGATGATTATGATCTTTCTTTATCCGGAAATGCCTGGAATACAACCATCTGGGACGAAACCGGAACTACTCAAATTTCTACTCTTTCCCTGGAATCTGCTAATTCCGAAGATATTAAAGTATGCGTTGAAATTCCTAATGGTGCTACAGGAGATGATAATGTTACTGTTACTGTAACATCGCAGGGAGATCCTTCTGTTACGGATAGTGCTGAAATAACCACTATTGTAGATGAAGAAGAACCAACAGTAACAGTTATTTCGCCTAATGGTGGAGAGAACTGGGGGAGTTTTGACTGGCACACTATTACCTGGACAGCAGATGACAATGTTGAGGTTATAGGTGATACAGTCTACTATTCTCTCAATGATGGTACAGATTGGATATTTATTGCCAGTCACACAGGTAATCCTCAGAGTTATCCCTGGCAAATCCCTGATACTCCCTCTGAGCAATGTCTGGTAAAAGTGAAGGTATTTGATGCAAGCGGTAATTACAATGAGGATATTTCAGATGCAAATTTCACTATCTTTCATCAAGACTTACCGGTTATAAACGGAGATTTTGAGACAGGTGATTTTTCAGGTTGGACAGTTACAGGTCCGCATTCTGCAAATGTTATTCAACACCAGGGAAGCTGGAGTGCACATATACAAATACATTCAGGCAATGCTTCCGGTTCTACCAGTCTCGGACCTCCGAATGATCTATGGCAAATGGTTGCACAAACAGTATTCATTCCGGGAGTTGCAGATTCTCTTAATTTCCATTTGGAAGTAACAGGTTCCTCATGGCATGATGGTGGATTTGTATGGCTTATGGATGCGGATTCTGTGGGAACTTATACCAGATTATTTTACACAGGTGGAGGTGGGGGAAATTCTCAGAGTTATCCCTGGGAATATCATCAAGTTGACATCACACCCTGGGCAGGTCATGAAGTTACCATCTTTTTTGCCGGACATAACCGCAACGGATTTGGTGACCATCAATGTCATATTTACTTCGATAATATAAGCATAACTCCCACAATCCCGGATACAATACCACCTACTGTAACTCTTGATGTTCCTGATGGAGGAGAAGTCTGGACAGTTGGAGATACTTACCAGATTCAGTGGACTACCGAGGATGATCTGGGTATTCGTTCCGATAGTGTATTCTATTCAATAAATAATGGTGCTGACTGGATATTTATTGCTTCCCATTCCGGAGATCCACAATGTTGCGACTGGACAATTCCTAATACACCCTCTGAACAATGTCTTGTAAGAGTTGTTGTTTATGACGGTGGGAATAATTCGGATGTAGATGAGTCGGATGCTGTATTTACTATAACTTCAGATACATCTCCACCAACAGTTGAAGTTATCGAACCCAATGGTGGAGAGAACTGGGGAACTTATGATCTGCATACAATAACCTGGGTAGCTGATGATAATACTGGAATTATAGGTGATACTGTTTATTATTCTATCAACAATGGTGCAGATTGGATATTTATAGCCAGTCATATAGGTAACCCTCAGAGTTGCTCCTGGTATATCCCTGATACTCCCTCTACACAATGTCTTGTGAAAGTGAAAGCTTTCGATGCATGTGACAATTATACAGAGGATATTTCAGATGCTAACTTCACTATCTTTCATCAAGAATTACCCCTTATTAACGGTGATTTTGAGACAGGTGATTTCACGGGCTGGACAGTTACAGGTCCACATTCTGCTGATGTCGTTGAATATCAGGGAAGCTGGTGTGGTCATATTCACATCAATCCCGGCAGTGCCTCCGGTGGAAGTCCGCCAAATGATCAATGGAAACTGGTCTCACAATTTATATATATTCCCGGAGTTGCAGACTCATTGAATTTCCATATGGCTGTATCTGGTTCATCCTGGCATAATGGAGGTTCTGTATGGATTATGGATGCTGATTCCGTAGGGAATTATACTCGACTTTTCTCTACCGGTGGCGGTGGAGGTAGTGGACAAAGCTATCCCTGGGAATATCACCAGATAAATATAGAACCCTGGTCAGGTCATCTGGCAACGATATATTTTGCTGGACATAATTCAAATGGTTATGGAGACCATCCATGCGATATCTACTTTGATAATATAAGTGTATCACCAACTGTTCCTGATACTATCCCTCCTACAGTAACTGTAGATGTGCCCAATGGAGGAGAAGTATGGACAGTGGGAGAAATTCAACAGGTTCGGTGGACTGCTGATGATGATATGGGTATTCGCACTGATAGTGTATTCTATTCTACTGATAATGGGACTTCATGGATTTTCATCGAATCTCACACCGGGAACGCTCAAGGTTTTGAATGGACAATTCCCAATACACCTTCTGCACAATGCATTGTCAGGGTTGTTGTTTACGATGCTGGAAACAATTCAGATGTAGATGAGTCGGATGCTGTTTTCACAATTGAAGCAGATACATCACCACCAACAGTTGAAGTTGTCGTACCAAATGGTGGTGAAGACTGGGGTACATTCGAATGGCACACCATTTCCTGGACTACAGAGGACAACGTAGGAGTTGTGGGTGACAGTATTTATTACTCTACAAATAACGGAGATGACTGGACTTTTATTGCCAGCCATACAGGCAATCTACAGAGCTTTTCCTGGCAGGTCCCTAATACACCGTCTGAAGAATGTCTAATAAAAGTGATAGTATTCGATGCCAGTGACAACCTTACTGAAGATATTTCAGATGATAATTTCATAATCACCTATATAGAACCACCACCTCTTACATACGCAGTGGTTATTAAACAATCAACCTATGATTACCCTGATTGGCAAGCTGTTGCAGACGCCCTTCTTGCTCGGTACGGAGGACAACTTTTCATCTGGAATAGTTCCTTAAATGAAGTTCAGGAAGATGTTGCACTCTATAATCCAAGTCATATAGGATTTATTTGCGATGTACCTACTGCAAACCCCAGCTTTATTCAGAATAGTGTTTGGCCATTTACCAGAGCTCTGGATGATGATGTCTATTGTGATGCTGTATGGGGAATTATAACAGGTTACCTTGCAGAAGATGCACTAACTCTTGTTTCCGGTCCAACCGGATTTGAAGTAAAAACCTGCCTGGGAGGAACTACATCTTGTAATGTAAATTATTTTACCCAGGGAATATCAACCAGTGAAGCTACTTATGGGCAATACTATGTGAAGTACCCGGATGCACTGGAAACAGTTGCCTTTACTGATGGTCCTACAGATAGAACAGAATGGCTGGTTACAATGATTAATGAAGGAATTGATATTTTTGACTATGACCCGGTCGATATTTTTTATACAAGTGGGCACGGAAGTCAGAATAGTTGGCAATTACATTATCCGACATCCGGTCAGGAAGGATTCTTCCGTTCCAGTAACGGGCAGGTCTATGGTGATCCATATAGCGGAACTGATATTGATATAAATTCAGACAATCCAAAGATATATTTCGGGCTTGGTAATTGTAATATCGGTCAGATCAACAATAGCAGTTGTATGGCTCCGGCGTGGATACATACAGGTGGAGCATATCAATATACCGGTTATCTGATAGGTGAAGGAGGAAGTTCATGCCAACATGGTGGCACAAAGGCTTATTTCTACAAGGTAGCAAGGAATTACACCTGGGCAGAATCTTACTTCCTGGGAAATATTGCTCTTCAATTTGATATGATAAATAATACTCCCGGAGCAAATCCCCCTGATTTGAACGGCTCAGCCCTTTACGGAGACCCAGGCATGGAAATAGTAATGGGCAATGAAGGTGTCTTTATGGCTCCACTCTTTACAAGCGAACTTTTCATATATGAAGGAACTGAAAGAGATACCATAACCTTCAGGATAACTATGAACAGAGAAGGAAATCCAGGTTTTACCAGCAAATGGGGAGAACGACATCCTGCTATCATTTTACCATTCAAAGCAGAAGATATTGAGATTGACTTTACCGATGCAATGGCTGCTATCGTTGAAGATAATTTTGCTCTGATGTATATCTGGTACCAGGGACAAGCTTCATTACCTGAGGGTGAAACAAGAGAAGTTACATTCACCTGTAATCATATAGTTACTGACATTGATGAACCCTTAATTCCAGCTAATGAAATCACAAAAGTAAATCTTTATCAGAACTACCCTAATCCATTCAATCCGGAAACAACTATCTCATTTAATCTCACAACAGAGGACGCTGAGAACGCAGAGTTAATAATTTATAATATCAAAGGGCAAAGGATTAAACAATTTTCAATTGACAATTGTCAATCAGTCTCCGCCGGACTAAAGTCTTCAATTGTCTGGGATGGAAAGGACAATAACGGGAAGAGAGTTGGAAGCGGCATTTATTTCTACAAATTAAAAACAGCCAGTAAAGAGCTAACTCGTAAAATGTTACTGATTAAGTAGGCTTTGCCCCCGATACGGTCATACTTCCCTATGGGGCAAGCACTTCACCATGTTATTCAACATGGCAAACAGGACTTGTAAGCCTAAGGCTTATAAATGATGTTGAAATAATTGGAAATCCGCAGGTGGCAATGGCCATTGTCACATGCTTGATATTATAATGAGAAAGAAAATAGGAAATATTTATAAACTCGATTCGGATTTATAAAACTCGAGTCGAGTTCGATAAAAATCGGAGGAAATATGAAAAAAAGAAGATTTAGATTTCTCGCTCTTGTTTTTATATGTTTCATTTCACTATTATTTTTTACCATTGAAAGAGCTTGGGCTCAGGATTTAACAATATTAGAACACATTTCCTGGGGATGGATTCACGATTTTGAATTTTATGAAGATGGTATATTTATTTCTACTTATAATGGCGGGATTGGATATTTCGAAATTGACAATGAGTTCAATCTAACCCACAGCTACACTATTAATCCGGGAGGTAGTCACCAATTAGCTCAATTCTGTGTGGTTGACTCGTTTCTTTATGCTCTTGACGGTTCGATGTTCCATTCACCTGGCACACCTACTTTCTTCGTTTATCAAATTAGTAACACCGGTTACCAATTCTTAGCCGGTTTGGAACCATGTGGTACAATATGGGCTCAATTTGATCCAATAGTGTATTACAACAGTAATATTATTTTCCATAACTATCCCGGGGATTATTTCCGAATAGATGTTTCACAACCTGCTGATCCATTCCTGACAGGTTCATTATACAATACTAGTGATGTTTGCCATGATATTATACCTTATCAGGATACATTATTGATAGCTACAAGACAATCAGGAACAGGATTCTGGAACGGTAACTTCCGAATCATCAGGAACAATTTACCTGATGAAATTATTTCTCTCGGTACTTATGGGGCCAATAGCTACACCTATACATCAGGAGCTATAAATATCGGTTCTATTCTTTTTACATCCCATCTTGACGGACTCAGAGTGTATGATTTATCTAATCTTGGTAATGTACAACAGATTTACTTTTACTCAACAGCATGGGGACGTTGTGTAACTCAAATAAACAATTATATATTTATGGGTTGCAACGATGGATGGCATCTCTTTGAGTATTCAACTCCTGACATTGTCCAACACCTGGAATATTTAGCAAACGATACAAGAATTTTACGAATGAGATTAAAATTGGAATCAGAAGAACTGTGGTGTTTTGTCGATGGTGGTTCCTTGGGCGGACTTGTTGTGCTTGATATATCAGGCAATCTGGGAATAGAAGAAAATGAGTACATTATTCCAAATCTGGAAATCACGTTACAGAACTATCCAAATCCTTTCAATCCGACAACAACTATTTCGTTTAATTTCAGCAACGAACAAAACGAACAAATTGAGTTGAGTATATATAATTTGAAAGGACAGAAAGTGAGAACCTTCAATGTCACCCTGCTTGCCAAGCCGAAGCTGGGCGAAGGCTGGAGCTTGTGTCACCCTGAGCGTAGTCGAAGGGCGAAGGACGAAGGGTGTCAGGGAACAGTCACCTGGAACGGAACTGACGATAACAACAAACCTGTTTCATCAGGAATTTATTTCTACAAACTTATAGCAGGTGATTATCAGAAAGTTAAGAAAATGATTTTGATGAAATGAATCTTCACCTTCCGAACGGTTGAACATGTGAGACCTTCGGAACGGTGAATGCGATAACCGTTCGCAAGGTTCTTCGACCGTTGCGAAGGTTAAAACAAAAGTCCGGCTTCGTCCTGAAAACATTCGGGGCTACGCCGAGATAATCCGGCTTCGTCCGGCAGCTGCCGGACTACACCGGGATAAAGGGGGAAAAAATGCAAATCGAAATGAGGAAAATTTTTAAAATTAATATTTTCTTAATTTCTATGATTTTATTTCTACTTATCTGTTTCCCTGGGACAGTATTAGCACAGCAATTCTATGAAGATTGGGAATC
>JAUXFF010000076.1 GCA_030620155.1 Candidatus Cloacimonadota bacterium
GCATGCCATGGCGTCAAGGAATGTAGCACGACTTTCCAAAGTCGTGCAAAACAACGATAACTCTATTGAGATATTCTATTTTCTTTTAATCGTTTTTAAAAAATAATATTTATCCTGGTTTTCCTCGACCTGGCAGGTCGAGTTACGTTCTACCTTGGCAGCATGCCATGGCGTCAAGGAATGTAGCACGACTTTCCAAAGTCGTGCAAAACAACGACAACTCTATTGAAATATTTTATTTTCTTTGAATCGTTTTTAAAAATAGTATTTATCCTGGTTTTACTCGACCTGGAAGCATGCCATGGCGTCAATGAATGTAGCACGACTTTCCAAAGTCGTGCAAAACAACGATAACTCTAATGAGATATTTTATTTTCTTTGAGTCGTTTTTAAAATAGTATTTATCCTGGTTTTCCTCGACCTTGGCAGCATGCCATGGCGACATGCCGTGGGTCGAGTTACATCTGATTATAAAAAATAATTTATCAGGTTTTTCCTGTTTGCTTTCTTTAAAGCTTCTATAATCAATTTTTTATTCCCGGGTTCAAACCATTGAACCAGAGCCTTCTGCAATCTAATTTCTCTTCCTTTAGGAATACAGATTTTTTCACCTGAAGTATTTCTTCCGGTAAAATACATCATAGTACTTATAGTCATGGGAGTAGGTGTAAATTCCTGGATCTGTTTGAGTTTGATATTATGTTTTTTCAGATAAAGAGCTAATTCAAGAGTATCTGTCAAATCGGACCCGGGATGTCCAACAATGATATAGGGAACAATAAACTGCTTTTTACCGCATTTCCTGCTGTATTCCGAGAAAATTTTAACGAATTCTTCATATTTATAGAAACCTGGTTTATTCATATATTTAAGTACTTTTTCACTTTTATGTTCAGGTGCTAATTTCAAAAGACCACCTGTATGATTTTCTGAGATCTCTTTGATGTATTCTTTATCCGTTAATGCAAGGTCATGCCTGATACCGGAGGTAATAAAAAGATTTTTCACGGATTTAATTTCTCTACATTTTTTAAGAAGTGTCTTTTGTTTTTCGTGAGAAAATTTTAAATTCGTACATATTTCCGGATAAATACAAGAATCAATTGAACAACTCTTTTCCAGGTTCTTTTTACAGAACATTCCGTACATATTGGCTGTGGGACCTCCAATATCAGAGATAGTACCTTTAAAATAATCTTTTTGTGAGATATTCTTTATATCGTTTATAATGGAACCTATACTTCTTGATTGAATTGTTCTTCCCTGGTGTATGGAAAGAGAACAGAAATAACAACCTCCGAAACAGCCTCTATGTGAAGTTATGGAGTTTTTTATTTGCTCAAATGCAGTAATTTTTTTATTTTTATAGATCGGATGTGGAAGCCTGGCATAAGGCAGGTTGTAAATATTATCTATCTCTGCTGTAGATAAAGGTTCTGAAGGTAAGTTATGTTTCAGATATCGATTGGAAAATTTTTGATAGATAACTTCTTTAAAATAATTTTCATAAAAAGTTTGATACATTTCAAAGAAATCTTCTTTAGTAAAATTTTTAGAAAATTCAGGAAGCAAGATATGATCTTTTTCAGTGACTTTTTTAGAAGAAACAACAGTTCCTTTGATATTTTTCAATTCATTTATTTGAGTTCCGGATTGTAATTCTCGAGCGATTTCCAGGATGGGTTTTTCTGCCATACCGTAAACCAGGATATCAGCTTTGGAATCAAAAAGTATTGAATTACGGACTTTGTCGCTCCAGAAATCATAATGAGGTATCCTTCGCAAACTGGCTTCGATACCACCAATAATGATAGGAGCATTTTTAAAAAGGCTTCTTATTTTTTGAGAATAAATAATTGTTGCCCTGTTAGGACGTAAGCCAGGTTTCCCTTCCGGAGAATAAGCGTCATTAGTCCGAATTCTTTTTTGAGCAGTATAATGATTCACCATTGAATCCATATTTCCGGAAGTTATGCCAAAGAACAGTTCAGGTTTGCCGAGTTCCAGAAAATCCTGATCACTTTTCCAATCAGGTTGAGAAATAATTCCAACTTTAAAGCCGTTTGATTCGAGGAATCTTCCTATTATGGCTGCTCCAAAGCCCGGATGATCAATATAAGCATCACCTGTGATAATTATAATATCAAGTTTTGACCAGCCGATCTTTTTTAATTCTTTCTTAGAAACCGGTAAAAATTTAACCATATTTTCGGGCAAAAAAAAAGCGACGTTATACGCCGCCTTTAGATTTCAAAACAAAAAAATTATGGATTTAACCTGACAACATTAATTGCTTGAGTACCTTTCTCAGTATCTAATGTATCAAATTCAACTTCTTCTTCATTTACGAGAAATTTTCTCTCTTTATCAGATGAAGTTACTATGGATTTCCAATGAACGAAAAATTCTTTTCCCTCGTTAGATGTAATAAAACCAAATCCTTTTGTGTCATCAAACCACTTAACTGTACCTTTCATAAAACCTTCCTTAAAAAATTATGGATTCAAATGTTAAAAAATGTCAAATTTATGCAAGTTCTTTTTTCAAAAAGAATAAATTATTGAATATTGAAAGATTTTTTATTGGATTCCAGTTGTTTAAAAACCCTCGGTCCGTATCATTTCTGATAAAAATAATAATTTTCAATATATTCATAAAAAAAACCTCTCCTAATTATAGAAGAGGTTTTTCTATCTTTAAAAAGCTTTTATTTCAGCAATACACACTTCTTTGCTTCAATGAATTTATCATCAATTGTTAAATTGTACAAATAAATTCCACTGCTGACATTTTTTCCATTCTTATCCTTTCCATTCCAGGTCACAGAAGCTTCAATCTGTCCTGAACCTGTTGTATACTGTTGCTGCTGAGACATGTTCACATTGAAAGTTTTAATTTCCTGCCCTCTAATATTGTAAATTCTAATTTTTGCGTTTTTCAGTTCTCCATCAGAAGCCGAACTTCTATTGATAGTGAATTTTATAGTTGTTCCGGAATTTCTTCCGGCACCTGCCGGATTGAAAGGATTTGGATAGTTCTGACAGAGTTTTGTGATCACCGGGAAAGTTGTACATTCGTCTATGTCAGAAATATTATTATCTTCATAAGATCCGGTTCGTTTATAATTTCCTCTATAAGTTCTCCAGGGAATTTTATTTCCTTTAGTTAACTTAATATCTAAAACAAATAATCCTCTGGAAGTTCCGGAAACAATCTCATAATCCCTATCTGCATCAATATCATCAATACTGGGAGGAGTAGTACCGCTTAATCTCACAGGAACCGGTGAGAAGGCAAATTCCGAACCATCAAAGTTAAATACATAAAGTTCATTCATATTTGTTAAACATAATATATCAACATTTTCATCGTTGTTTATATCAGCAGCCAGGGGTGGATCTATAAATTGCTTTCCAATAAAAACAGGCCACCCGGGAAGGTCTATACCATTTTGTTCAACTATGTATATTCCACCGTTTATTGTATTAAAGGCTATTTCCAGTTCATCATCATTATCAAAATCACCCAGGATCACTGAACTTGCGATTTTTGAATCCAGGTCTTTTGTAATAAGAATTTCACCGGTATTAGAGATAATATGAAGTTTAGAATCATTTGTTCCCAGAGCGATTTTATAATTATCGAGAACAGCAGGAGCAGCATATATCGAAGAAGATAAATCCACGGGGAAACCTTCAATATTTTCTCCATTACCATCCAAAGCATAAAGACAGCCATTTTGAGAGCCAATAATAATTTCATATGCCCCATCCTGGTTAAGGTCTGCTGAAGCCATATCTGCCACACATAGATGTGAAAATTCTATTGGGTAGCCATCTATAAGGTTTCCATCAGCATCTAACACCAGGAGATTTTTATCCAGACCGAAGCTGATAATTTCCGGTACACCATCTCCATTCACATCTGAAATCACAGGAGTGAGGATCTGCTGCATACAGTTTTCATATTCAAATATCTGGTTGCCTTCATTATCTAAAGCATAAACTTTACCCGTTTTGCTGGCTACAACAATATCATCTAATCCGTCCTGGTCTATATCACCCAGGGCAGTGCTTCTCCAAATATCTTCATTAAAAATCCACGGGAACCCTGGAAATTCATTTGCTTCTGACGTTAGTAAATGTACATTTGTTAATATATCAATTGCCAGAATTTCTTTTTGATCATCATTGTTAAAATCAGATATTATGGGATTACTGACAAAAGAATTCGGTGAGTCCCATGGCCAGTTACATTGGAATAATGATACTTCAAAACTCAATGTATAAGATTTATTAAAATAAGTAGTTCTAGTTACAGGAGCAACAACCTGTATGGTATATTCATAAACATCATAATTACAATCTTGCGGGACATTAACCACAAAGGCACCGGAAATAGAAGTGGCTCCACCGGCAATATACCCATAATAAACAGAATCCTGTAAAATTTCAATTGTTTCATCATCAAAAAAGATTTTAGCATATACTTCCTGAGCATCAGCCCATCCTTCCAGGTTTTCTAATGTGATATAAATATTAATAGTCTCACCCGGATTAGCGATTCCATCTCCATCACCCTGGGAATCATCATAAATACTGGAAACAGGTTGGATGAACGGGAAACTCCCATTTGCTTCTTTTACTGAAATCGAGGGATCACCGAAAAGTACAAGCTCATAAAATACCCAACGCATAACATTAGAAGTTAAAGCCTCATTAACCATTACTTCTCTTGAATACTGCAAAGCATTACCAAGTTCCCGTAATCCCTGTTCGTAAATAGCTTCAAAGAAAGCAATGTCAAAGGGTTGAGAAGGTCCGTTGGTGCTGCCTGGAGAATACCAGCCATACCTGGTATTTCCTACAAATGCATATAATCCCCCGGATGCTATAACAAGATTCTCTCCAACTGATTCTCCGGGTCCACTTGTAGATTCATCAAAGGCTGCAGGTAAGCACCCCTGGGAATATGCAAAACCATATTCAGTATTTGTATAAGAATGAGCCATAGTACCATTCTGCCCGAAAACCATAGTCTCATTGGAGTGTCCCATATGGTTAATAATACTGGTTCCAAAATTTATAGCATCTTCCACTGCCTGGGAACTGAACGTACCGTACATATCATACAATCTGAAAATATGAATGCCTTCCTCAATAACAGGAGCTATTTCATCCTTATAATCTCCTCCCCAGGTGAGTGGATTGTTATTCAAATTCTCACCCAGCATATAGGCAATATCATCACTGACAGAAGGTATATCTACGTAAGAGTAATTCTTATTGAAAAAATTCTGAAACTCTTCTTCAGTCTCTGCAGGAATCCTTCCCACAGCAAGTTCCGGATACATATCTACATTATCTCCAACTTCCCCGTAAACAAGATTATCGTTTGCATCCCAATCACCATCCAGGTTGCTGTAATATAAGTCACAAGGCATAGCCCAATCTATCGTATTCCAGACTTGTATAAATACTCTCCGGATTGGAATAATTTCATCATCACCACCGAGAAAAACATATTCAAGAGGGATATCAGTACCTGAATATGTATCAAAAGCGTCAATTATGAAGTTCCTTATCTTATCTTGTTCATCGTTTCCTTCATAAGCTTCATAAATTTCCGAAGTAAGAAAAACACCTGTCTTTATATCCTGTTCATTTTTCCAGGTAACAAATTCCTCAAAAAAAGGTTCTCTTTCATCATCCGTAATGATAATCATACAATAAGGGTCATCTTCGTCCGGCAGTTCGCGATTACGAAATACAGATTGCTTTTGATAAGTTGATATTAGTTCTTGATTCTGTACAAAAGAGAGTATCTTTTCTCTTGTTTTACTATTTGTAATTAGAAACCTGTTCTGTTGCTTAAATGTGTTTTCATCATATTCGCTGGTAAAATTGATTTCAGCCTCTTTGAACCACAATAGTTTATTTTCAACAGGGTTATATTTATACGGATAGAGATTTACAAGTGCTATATCATAACCCTTGATCCGCTGAGTATCCAGTAATTCAAAATCCATATAGGGGAATAATTTATTATTGTTATAAACATCATAATTTATTTGTGTTTCAATAAAAAATTCACCGGAAACAGGTTGCATAGCTCGTACATAATCAATGTGGATATTTTCAATTATTTCAGCTTCTTTGAGAAAATTTACTTCAATAGAAGTGAGTTTTTCACCCATAGGTAAAAGTATTTTTATCGGAATATATGGTATTTCAGGTAAACCGGGTGTCAATATAGTTGGTAATTCATTTTTCAGATGATCATCTTCCAAACGCGGTTCTTCAATTTTTACTGTGATTGAAAGAAGAAACAAGGGAATAATTAAAAGTAGAATTACGAATTTAAATCTCATAAGTATCTCCTGATTATTTTTTCATTCATTTGATATTCAAGCAAATTTAGCTATAATATACGTCAAGAAAATTATTTGATATTGTTTAATAAGAAGGTACCAATGCTAAAAAAACGGATTTATTGACAATTACAGAGATATTTAGATTTTTGATTCGTCGGGATGTAGCGCAGTTCGGTAGCGCGTTCGGTTCGGGACCGAGAGGTCGCAAGTTCAAATCTTGTCATCCCGACCATTTTTAATTCTATGTAACTCGACCCACGGCATGTCGCCATGGCATGCTGCTAGGTCGAGGAAAAACTAGTATAACTCAAATCATTAAAAAGATACAACTAAAATAAAATCTCACAAAAAAGTGATTCATTATTTTGAACGACTTTGGAAAGTCGTTCTACGTAACTACTTTTTTCTACGCTCCGCTCCAGAACGTCTTTTCTTATTTGATCTTAAGTCATTCTTCGATAATTTCAACTAAAGTGTCAATATCAACTAAATCGAAAAGTTCAATAATATCAATATTTTTCATTCGGATACATCCGTGAGAAGCAGGTTTCCCAATAGATTTTTCTTCTTGTGTTCCATGTATCCAGATATTTCTTACTTTGGAATCTATTCCTTTTCCTTTGTTAATACCGGATTCTATACCTTCTAAAATAAGAATTCGTGTAGTAATCAAATCTTTGGAGTTGTTAGTATTATTTATAACTTCAATTTTACCTGTATTCTTTTTCTTTTTAAAAATCGTACAAGGCTCTGCCCCATCTCCAATTTTCTCAGAAACATGGTGAATACCAGGAGGTGTTTTAAGGCTCCCTTCCTTATTCCCAACTCCGTATTTTGATGTTGAGACCGGGAAAATAAAAATTTTCTCATTATTTTGGGAAAAATATAATTCCTGTTTTGGAATATTTATTTTAATTCTACTCATACTTCGATTTTCTTATGCAAAGTCTCACAGATCCATATTCAAAATATTTTTTAATTTTTCTTTAGTTGTTTTATAAGATTCATGGATTATTCCAGTCATTCCTAATTTCTCAGCAACATCAATATTAGCGGGTTTATCGTCTATAAATACACACTCTTCCGGATTCAAATTGAATTTATTCAGGGCGTTTTTATAAGAATCCAATTCAGGTTTTACAGCTTTAAGTTCATAAGAAAGCATTAGATTATTTCCAAAAAAATGAAGAGAAGGAAATGTTTCCCAGATATAGGGAAAATGAATTTCATCAGTATTGGAAAATATAAAAATCCGGTATTTGTCTTCGATATTTTTTGCCAGGTCAATCATTTCAGGTATTTCAAAAAAGACTTCGCTCCAGATTTTCTCAAACTTTTCTAAAGTAAGATCAAAAGAATAAATTTTCTTCATTTCCTCAAAGAACTGTATCTTGGGGATCTTACCTGATTCAAATAAAATTATAGGTTCTATTGCTTCTTCCAGACGTTTTTCTTTTGATTCATAATCCAATATATCATAAAAAATATCAAAATTAAAATGTATTAAAACCTTCCCAAGATCGAAAATCACGTTTTTAATAATCAAGAAACTACCTTTCTAAAATAATTGTAACAGGTCCATCATTCACAAGTGAAACCTCCATATAGTCACCGAAAATACCCATTTTGGGTTTTACTCCGTTTTTCCCCAGTTCTGTGGCAAAAAGTTCATAGTATTTTTCTGCTTTATCAGGGTCTGCAGCATTTACAAAACTCGGTCTTCTACCTTTGCGGCAGTCCGCATAAAGAGTGAATTGAGACACGAGCAGAATCTCTCCATCAATCTCTTTTAATGTCCTATTCATTTTCTTATTTTCATCTTTAAATATCCTCAAATCAACTGCTTTTTTGGCAAGCCATTCAATTTCAGAACCATTATCTGTATTGGAAACACCTAATAAGATCAAAAAACCTTTTCCGATTTCCGAAATCAGGTTTCCTTCAACTTCAACTTCAGCAGATTTTACTCTTTGTATAACAAGTTTCATTTATTTCTCTACCTTATCGTAAGTCTTCTCCAGCCTTCTCAAGCATCCGTCAAATCACCAAAGGCGATTAAAAAGCCGGAGCTGGATACAGCTTGGCAAGCAGGGTGACACAAGCTTAGAGTGATAAAAGCTAAGCAAAATTACTGTCATCCTGAGCGAAGTCGAAGTATGTCCGAGAACACATTCATATGCTGTTACCCTTCGACCTTCGTCCTTCACCCTTCGTCCTTCGACTCCGCTCAGGATGACACAAGCTCCAGCCTTCGTCAAACTTCGGCTTGGCAGGCAGGGTGACAAATTAATAATTCTCCGGGAAGAGAATTCTTTCCACACTTTCAATAATAATATGCAGTACTATCCCATGCAATTCCTGTATTCTATCAGTTGTTTCCCCGGGTACTATTAATTCAATATCACAAACATTTTTTAGTAAACCGCCTTCTTTTCCTAACAAAGCAATGGTTTTCATTCCAATATTCTTAGCTTTATTAAATGCTTTTATAACATTTTCAGAATTACCGCTGGTTGATATCCCGATTAGAATATCACCCGGTTTTCCATAGGCTTCAACTCCTCGCGCAAAAATCTCTTCAAACCCGTAATCATTAGCAACACAAGTAATATGAGACGGGTCGGTCAAGGTAATAACAGGAAGAGCTTTTCTTTCTTTACGAAATTTACCTGTAAACTCCTCGGCAAAGTGCATAGCATCCGTAGAACTTCCACCATTACCACATATTAAAACCTTATTTCCGCTTTTAAAAGTCTCTGCAATTAATCCGGATATTTGATCAATTCCTGCGATTAAATTTTTTTCTTTTAAACATTTATCGACGAGTTCACAAATTGTAGAAAAAGCCTTTATTATGGATTCCTTCATTAATACTCCTTTTGAGTAATTCCCATCGGGACGATGGGGTTACAACTTTCTTTTCACAATGTATCACCATTGTCCCAATGGTTCTTTCCTTCCCATCGGGACGATGGGGTTACTGAGAGTATTATAAATTAAAATTCTGCTTTTATCTCTGCTCTGATCTTATGTGTATCATCCTGAAGAGGATAACTATTTCCCGAATACTCTAAATTTAAATAAACAATCTTACTCACTTTATAATTCAAATTCATATTCCATTTAAAAATATTACCATCGATTTTGTCAATGTAACTTGTATAATCGTAACCTTCCCGTTGATTTCTTTTATAGCTGAATCTACAGAAAAAGCGATATTTCGTTTTAAAAAAATAAGTAATTGTTTCAATCAATCCATAACTTGTTATCTTATAATCGTTTTGGCTTCCTCGTTCACTGCCATGTTCATGGGAAAAGTTCAGTGAAGTCTTAAGGATCACATTATTTTTAAGTCTGTTCTGTACTTCCAAAATAATAGAACGTGAGATATTATCAATTTCATATCTTGATTCTTGTTCCTCGTTTTGTTCCAATATTAATTCATAGTTAGAATTCTTTATTGAAATGAGTCTTAACATCAATTCCCAGGTCTGTAATTTCCTGGTTTCGATCTGGTCATTGTATCGCTGATCTAAAGTTTTTTCTCTTTCGAAATCAAGCTTCAAAATGAATTTCCTGGGTATAAAATCGAACCACAAAGTTTGCTCAAATATTGTTCTTCCATATAAAGTATATTCCTCATCCATCAAATAATCCGGATTTAAAAGATATATCTGCTTTTTATTGGGGGAAATCGAATTATCCGAAACCAGTAAATACGTTTCAGTCTGGAATTTTTTTAAAAAGGAATCAGTTATCATTTTAGGATTAATAAAAAACGTTATATTCGCATTTACTTCAACTGACATCTCAGGATTATCATAATCAATGTTTGTAACTATATAATCATATTCACCATCTTCAGATACAAAACCCAGGCTGTCATAGATACCAAGCTCTTCACCAACATATTCTAATTCCCGGACCTTTGGATAGAATTCAATATTTTTAAGAGAATAATTAGTATTAAAGCTTAAGGCATCTTTCAAAAAAGAACTGTTTAAAGAAATTTCAGCTATATCAAATTTGTCTTTATCTTTTCCATCAATTTCCCTGTGAGAATAATTTACTTTTCCTCTATGCTCTTTAGAGTTGAAAAAAGATTTTATTCCCATAGTTTTAGATGTTTGAGCTCTATTCCAGTTTTCTGAAATATTCAAAGAATCCGTTTGTTCCTGCTCAGCGAAAATCTCTGCATTGATTTTATTTTTACTTAAGAAACCAAAGGTTAATTTAATTTCCTGAAGCTTCTCACCCAAAACATTTAAAGTAAAATATTCATTTTCATATTTTTTAAAAAAATAATCAGATCCAAGATATATTTTGCTTATCGTGTATTTAACCTTTAAATCATGTTGATCTAAAGATGATTTGGATAGATCATAGTTGGCGTTTTCCTCAAAATCATCGTTCCATTTCAAATAACGATAAAAAATTTCAGGGAATACTAATTTCTGCTTCAAATTGGAAATAAAAGAAAAGTTCCTTTGCTTGGCAAAATCTTCTGCATTTATGAATTTATATCTAAACTGTGGTTTAAAAGTATTTAAAATATCGAAGCCAAATTCAGAGAAAAATACTGTTTTATTTAAGGTATCAGGTAATGGGATAAATTCATAAGATTCAAGAGGGTCATCCAAATCAGTGAAAGTAGCAAGGTCTTTCCTGAGATTTCGATAATAAAATTTAATTTCAGGGTTAATCTTATCCCAATCCGGGAAAAGATTTAATTCAACATGACCTGCATATCCATTGTTATTTTCATCATCAAGTTTGGAAAAAGTATTTTTATCCAGGATAGAAATAATTCCTTCAGTAATAAAATTATAAAAACTCCCCCAATAATTAATTTGAACATTATAATTTGCAAAATCCCGGGGAGAAGGCAGTTTTCTGACAGGAAGATATTCACCTCCTTCTCCTACATATTCATAATAATTTCCATCCTCGATATAATCATATAAACCTTGTTCCTGACCAACTTCAGTGAAGTAAATATTATACTCTCCAATTACTGTGGAATCGTTTCCTACATAAACATAATAATCTCCCTGTTCCACATAATTGTAAAGTCCCTCTTCCCCTTCTCCGACTTTATATACTCCACTTCCCCAGGCAGTTTCATCTCCGGCAGCTTTTAATACTTCAATATCATCTTCGGAAAATGATTCCAATAAAGGATTATCTTTATCATCGTTTTGAAGGATCAACTGGCATTTCACCTGAAAATTTTCCAATACATCTGCCGAGGAAGAAAAAAGATACAAATTTTGTCTATAATCCTCATCTGTATATTGAAAATGAATTAAAATCCGTGAATTCGATGTGATAAAATGCTTATTTGTAAAAGTTATACTTCCTTCCGCATAATCAATTGTATAATCTACACCACGATGAATTCGTAAACCATTAAGAAAAACCTGCTCAGAACCGGGAACAACCTGCACACCTGTATATTCATTAACAGTAATATAATACGGACCCTGTTTGGCTTCAATACCTTTAAAATCTATACTGGATTTTTTCCCTTTGGCAATAGCCAGAGC
>JAUXFF010000042.1 GCA_030620155.1 Candidatus Cloacimonadota bacterium
AATTAAATGAACTTTAATTCCCATTTCAGCAAGATCGAGAGATGCCTGAATTCCGGCAATTCCTGCCCCGATAATCATTACAGATTTACTTTTCGAACTCATATATTTTCCTTAATTTATCTAAACTGTCATAAGAGAATTTTCGTAATGATTAATGTCATAAGAAACCCCCTTTTATTCCCCCTTGTAAAGGGGGATTCAATTGGACTCCCCTTTGTAAGGGGAGATTTAGAGGGGTTTACATAACAACTGTTGAACTTTTTAATAATCATAATTTCTACAAAAAAATCCTCTTCTTTGTTGGATTCTCACCCATTTTAACAATCTGCTCTGTATATTCTTTCCCGACTCGAGCGAATTTCTGACCCTCCGATGCAGAAATCCAGGTAAGCCGAATTCTTTCATCTTCCAAACCTAAAGATTTGAAAACTTCTTTCACGATTGCAATTCTTCTTCTGGTGTGATAATTACCAACCTGGTAATGACAATCTCCGGGATGTCAGCCACCAACCAGAACACCGTCTGCCCCTCGCAAATATGATTTTATCAGGAAAACAGGATCGATCCTGCTGGAGCACATTACTTTTATCGGCAGGATGGCAATCGGATACTGCAATCTGTTTATTCCTGCCAGGTCTGCTCCTGTATAGGAACACCATTTACATAAGAAACTTATAATTTTGGGTGAGAATTCTTTTTTCATATCTATTCTCCAAGTTCAAATCTATCCCCCTTCGTAAGGGGGAATAAAAGGGGGTTAGTTTTTAAATTTTCTTTTTTATGAAATACTAATAAACTATTCATTATTTATTGAACCCCTCTGCCTAACGGCATCTCCCCTTGCAAAGGGGAGCATATCCTTCATCATTCCTTAGTTGGATACGCTGTTGGTGTATAAATATTCGATATTCTCTATAAAACTCCGAATTTCCTTTTCCTTAAAATCACAAACAAACTAATGCTTCGATTTGTTTTGAATTTGTCCCGTCGTCGGGATGATCATTGTTTTTTATTTGTGATTTGTGTTTTGGATTTTGATATTTCATCTTATTCTCCAAGTTCCTGAAATTCTTCTTCTTTATAGATCATCACAGGAATTTCTTCTTCTATGTTTCTTCCTGGAATATAATCGAAAATCCCTGCTACTCTTTCACCTGATTTTTTAAACACCGATGCAACTGGAATATTTGCCGGACAAACATCGGAACATTGCCCGCATCCAACGCAGGAAAAGCTCATATGCGAAAGTCTTCCGATATGGAAGAAAATCGTATCCGGTGGTAATCTTAAAGCACCTTTCTCTTCCAGTTCCCGTTCTAAAATTGGAACATTATAATCGAAATTTGCTGATTCAAAATCGCAAAGTGTACAATAGCAGATCGGGCAAACAGTATTACATCCATGACAGCCGATACATCGTCCGAAAATATCGATCAATCCATCAAGTCCGCTTTCTTCTGTGTTTACTTTGGAAAATATTTCTTCTTTTTCTTTGAGTCGTTTTTCTTTTAATGAATCGAGTTTGGAAGTTTTGAATTCTTCAGATGATATTTTTCCTTCAAAACCATCTGCCAATTTTTCTGCTTTTTCCGAATTCAAATACATTTTGCATTTACCGGTTTCTTCCCCGATTAAAGAGATAAGAATATCTGAATTGGTCGGTGCAAAATGTTCACAAATACGGCAGGTTTCGCGTATTCCTGATGGAATTTCCGCTTTTTCAGTTGCTTTCCAATATTCGGTAAGCTTGTCATTGATAGAACCATTAACATTTTCTTTTAATGGAAACACACCGCTGCAACTATATGTTATCAGTAAAAAATTATCCAGAGTTCCCTGCTCTCTTTTTACAAGTTCGATAAAAGCACGAAACTCGCAAGGTTTGATAACTGCAACGATTGGTTTATCGATTGGAGTAAAACGGGAAATCACCTGTCCAGCATTAATTGGCATCAATGGATGAAGCGGAACAATTTCATCGAGATGAGATTTATCGGTTATCAAACCATAATCCACAGCACCGTTTTCATTCACTTTTCTTAATGAGAAAACTCCGCTGACTTTCTTCTTTTCCAGGAGAAATGTCAGGAATTCTTTTACTGCGATTTCGGGATTTTTATTTATTGTAAGAAGTTTACTCATTTTCGCTCTCCCCGGCTTCAGCACTTTTCACTAATTTTCCGAGTTCTCCCAGTTCATCAAGTTTGTAATCTTGCATTGGAAGTGCATCACCAACATTTTCACCTGCTGAATATTCAAAAGTTTTTTGAGTTTCACTTGCCATATAACTGAAGATATTTGCAACAGGGATATCCACAGGACAGGCATCCGAACAAAGTCCGCAGGAAACGCAGGAAAGACTCATGTGAGACATTCTGCCGATATGGAACATCAAGCGATCAAGCGGAAATGCCAGCGCACCTTTGTTTTCAGCACGGATCAATTTAACATCGGAGTTCGGTTTTGAAACGGAAGAATCAAAATAGCACTGACGGCAATAACATATCGGACAAACAGTTCCGCAATTATGACATCCGATGCAGTGTGCAAAAGTATCCTGAAGATTCGTGAAACCATCTGTCATTTTGCTGATCTCTTTGAAAGATTTCTGTCTATTTTTTGCTTTTTCTATTTTTATTTTATTAATTTTTTCTACCCAGATCTTATCATCTTTTTTATCTTCTATTTTCAAATCAGCAAGTAGCTTTTCACCTTTTTCGCTGTTGGAAAGAATTATTATTTTATCATCTTTCAAACCGAAATGTACATCACCTGCAGAAAGTGAAAATTTATCACATATATTACAGACAGGTTTCAAATCTTCCGAATCCCAACTATTATTTTCAATTATCTTATCGAATTTTTTCTCATTATTTTCAGGATCAGCTATATAATCCTGCATTGGAAGTGCACCGACACAATCATAACTGAACAAAATCACATCTTCCAGTTCTATCTGTTTTAATTTCGTAAGTTCTATAGTAGCACGAATTTCGCAAGGTCTCATCAGGACTGCAACTTTAAATTTTCCTTTGCCTTTTCGAGTGTATCTTTTCAGAGCATTGGCAGCATTGATCGGCATAATCGGAGCTATCGGATTCATATCCTCCAAAAGATTTTTATCCTTTATCAAAATCCAGGCATAGGAGTCTTTGGAAGGAACCTGCATCGGCATCATCACAACGTCTATATTTTTAGATTCCATCGCATCCTTGAAAAACTTTATCATCTCTTTGCGAATGCTTTCCGATGTCATTTTTGTTCCTTTATTAGAAACTTTCGTCATTAATTCTCCTCTTAATTAAAATCACAAACAACAAATCACAAAAAACAAATAAATTCCAAATAACAATTTCCAAAAAACAAATAAATCACAAATAACAATTTCCAAAAAATTTACCCTGTGAAATACTGCTTTGCAATTTCACGGGGCAGGTAAATTCCAAATACAAATATCGAAATAACAAACAAACCAATGTTTCGATTTGTTTTGGATTTGAAATTTCGATCATTGTTTTTTATTTGTAATTTGTATTTTGTATTTTGAGTTTTCGTATTAATGCTTCGATTTGTTTTGAATTTGTAATTTTGTTCATTGTTTTTTATTTGTAATTTGTATTTTGTATTTTGAGTTTTCGTATTAATGTTTCGATTTGTTTTGAATTTGTAATTTTGGTTATTGTTTTTTATTTGTAATTTGTGTTTTGCAATTTGGAATTTCATCTTATTGCTTCCTTTACTTCCTGGTAAAGTTGCGGATTAGTAAAATGTTTCGTTCTGATGGAGCCGGAAGGACAACTTCCTACGCAATTTCCACAACCTCTGCAAACTGCTTCATTCACAACAGATATTCCTCTCTCGTCATCAAAATAAATTGCATCATAACTGCAAACATTCAAACAGGTCTGACAACCAGTGCAATAAGCTTCCAGAATTTCAGAAACCATAACTTCAGGAATAATTTTTTCTCCTGGAATTAACTGTGTGAATATCTTACCTGTAGCAGCTTTTGCCTGTTGCATAGCATCAACAATGTTTGCCGGTCCGCGGGCAGAACCGATTATGAAAATCCCATCTGTTGTAGATGAAACCGGATTTATCTTCTGATGAATTTCCTGGAAATATCCTGTCTCGTGAAGATCGATATTCAGCATTTCTGCAAGTTCTTCTGAATCTTTTGAAGCTATCATCGCAGGAGCCAGAATCACAAGCTCACTTTCAAGTTTACCTTTCTTATCATTTATATCGGTGTACTCCACTTTCGTGCCCTTTACAGAAAGATCGGAATAACGAATGAATTCAACACCTTTTTCCTTAATCTTATCATAATAATTCTGATCTTCTTTATATGGAAGATTCAAATATTTGATAAGATGAGTTATTTTGATATTTGATGATTGCTCTTTAAGATAATTTGAAATTCTGAGCATATAATTACAGCATATTTTGCTGCAAAATCCAACTTTTTCTCTTCCAACACAATGAACCAGAGTAACAGATTTCGGTTCTTTTCCATTTTTGAGAGTTATTTTTTTGTTTTCTGAAAACATTCTTCCTAATTCGAGAGAATTTATAACATCATCGTTGTCTTCATAATTAAATTCAGAAAGTTTTTTTGAATTGAAAAGTTCGTATCCAATTGCGACTACAAGCGCCCCTGCTAATAATTCCGTTGTTTCATCAGGGTTCTCGGTGCTCTTCAAAACAATTTCAAAATTCCCCATAAAACCGATGAGCTTATCCAGAACCGTTTTTGTGAAAACTTTTATATTATTGTTTTTTTGAATATCAGAAATCTTTTGCTGAACTATATTCTGTTCCGTAAGAAACGCAGCTTTTCCACCTAGGGTTTCTTCCTTGTCGATCAAGAAAACTCTTCTCTGTTTACCGGCAAGATTCAATGCTGCTTCCATTCCGGCAATTCCACCACCGATAACCAGAACATCCGGATTGCTGTCCAATTCCTTTTCAAAAAGCGAATCCTGATATAAAACCCGGTTCATTCCTGCGTGAATATATTGAATTGCTTTTTTAGTCGCTTCATCTTTATCGGGAATTATCCAGGCGCAATGCTCGCGAATATTCACAATTCTATATAAATACGGATTCAAATGCGTTTTCTTGCAAACATTTATAAAAGTGGTGTCGTGATCTCGCGGTGAACAGGCAGCACAAACAAGATGAGTTAGTTTGTTCTCATTTATTTCTTTTTCTAAAAATTCTTTTCCTTCATTGGAACAAAGAAGTTTGTGCTTTTTTACTACAAGTTCTTTATTTTTGAAATCCTCAAGCTTGGAAATTTCATCCATTATATTTTCAATATCAACTTTATCAGCGATGTTCGGACCACATTCACAAACATAAATTCCTATTTTTTCACTCATTTATTCACCTCAGCTTACTGATCAAGCATCGATAATATTCCTGCTACTGCAGCTTCCGATTGTATTACTGAACCCTGAACGTCTTTCGGACCTTCAGCGCATCCTGCCACAAAAATTCCGGGTCTGGAAGTATCCACAGATCCTATCTTTGAAGGTTCGATTTCTATAAATCCAAAAGAATCGCGTTTTATTTCTAATGCTTTTGATAATTCTTCGATCGTATCGGAAGGTCTCAGAGCATTAGCCAGAATCACCATATCAACCAGAATCGATTCTTTCGTTTCTTTTCCATTAAAATAGGAAACTTCTAATTTCCCATCCTTTTTTGTAATATTCATCTTTTTCCTATCAGATTGGAATATAAATTCGGAATCGTGTGATTTTGTTTCATCAAAGAATTTTTGATATGATTTATCCGACAGACAAATATCAGAATAAATATTATAAATTTTTGCATCGTGTAAATTATGTTTAATAAATCGAGCGTGTTTGGAAGAAGACATACAGCAAATATTAGAGCAATAACCTACTTCATCTCTTCCAACGCAATGAACGATAGCAACTGAGTCCGGAGTTTTTTCCGTATCGCGAAGAAATAGCTTTCCTTCTGTGGGACCATTTGAAGCAAATAACCGTTCAAATTCAAATGCAGTATAAACTCCCGGATATTTTCCGTAACCAAGATTTTGTAATTCCTGCACATTGAATAGATCAAAACCTGTGGCAACAATTATTCCGGTAACATTTACTTTGATCTCTTCATCTTTCTGGGAAAAGTCTACTGCACCGAACATACAGGCTTCAACGCATTTATTACAGCTTTTATCCTTTCCATTAAGGTGAAGACACTGAGAAGCATCGATCGCAGGAACATTGGGAAGTGAACCTGAACAGGGAACATAAATTGCCTTTTTGTCCATCAGGTTTTCTTCCCATTCATTTTTGAGAACAACAGGACAGACAGGATAACACATTCCGCAGCCAAGACAGGCTTCTAAACTAACATATCGTGCTTTCTTCCTGACAATAACTTTAAAATCTCCCGGTTTGCCGGTTACTTTTTCTACAGTGCTTAAGGTCAGGACTTCAATATTCGCATCCTGAAGTATCTCCTGTTGGATCGGTGCAACAAGGCAGGTAGAGCAATCCATATTGGGAAATGATTCTTCATTCTTGATTATCTTCCCGCCTATTATGGGAAGATTTTCAACGAGATATACTTTCTTCCCTGCTTTAGAAAGCATCAAACTTGCTTCCATTCCAGCAACACCGGAACCGATAATTAAAACATTTTCTGGATTATCCATCTGATTTCCTTAAATGAATCTTAATTTGTTTTAAAAAAAAAATATTTCTATTTATGGATTTTATTTTCATATATTGGTTTAAAGATGAGTGTCTGATTTTATTGGATTCGGACCGAGTTTCCTGATCTTTTCGGAAAACTCGTTCACGATTTGTATATATCTTTTTCCTTCTGAAGCAGAAATCCACGAAAGTTGAATTCTTTCCGGATCGATATTCAAAGTCTCAAATACTTTTTTTAATAAAGCGAACCTTCGTCTTGCGTAATAATTACCAACCTGGTAATGACAATCTCCGGGATGTCAGCCTGCAACCAGAATTCCGTCTGCTCCGCTGAAATATGTATTTAATAATAAATTATGGTCAATTCTACTGGAACACATAACACGCACAACATTAAGAGAAGAATCAATTTCTTTGCGGGAAGCTCCTGCTTGATCTGCCGCTGCGTACGTGCACCAATTACATAAAAAACCAACTATTTGAGGTTTAAAATTTTCTTTTTCCATCTATCCTCATTACAATTAATATTAAAAAAAAAGAAAGGAGTGCATAAGATTATACACTCCTTCAATGTGTTAAAACTGGATTTGCGCGGAATATGCTCCCGAACCGTCATCCATACAGAAAAGCAATGTTTTACCTGTTCTGTTGCACCATGATTTGATATCTACCGGGAATGATGGGCAATCTGCTTTTACTTCCAGAATATCTCCAGCTTCCAAAGTAGGTACTAATGCAACAACTTTAAGAATGGGTTGTGGACATTTAAGTCCTAAACAATCTAAATTTTTTACAGCCATTATTTCCTCCTTTTTTTTAGAATGATAATGTTAATTGAGCACCTTGAGCTTCAGCAACAAATGTAGTAGCTCCTACTACTTCACAACCTTCGATCAGATCCTTTTCTTTTAATCCATGAACATCAAATCCCAGTTCACAAACAAGAATGCGTCCACCAAGTGCTTGATAGCTATCCATCATTTCTTCAAGATCAGGCAATTCTGGTACAGCTTTATTAAGCTCGGCAATCTTTTCTCCGACAAAAACAGGTAATCCGCTTGGCAAAACAAAGATAAAGACTTCATCTCCACAGGCTAATGCGGATACTGCGATTGTTGCTGCTGGATAAATGTTTTTTGGTTCAGAACCGTTTAGTGTAATTGCAACTTTTCCCATACGATTTTCCTCCTTAATAAGAGAACTTTCATTAAATATTATATTTTCGTGTCAAGCAAAAAAGTTTATCATACACCCTATACAAATTTATTACTACCATTAATGACTAAATAGTAACTAATAATTCTTTTTTATTTCTTAAATTGTAATTGTTTTTCATTAAATTTCACTTGACTTTTAAGCTACAAAAATAAGGAAAGATGCAACTCGATAAATAAGGAAAAATATTGATGTTAAGATTAAAAATCAACGGAATAGTTCAGGGTGTCGGTTTCAGGCCTTTTGTTTATAGAACCGCTGTAGAACTGTGTTTGAAAGGGTATATCCTGAATTCAACATCTGGGGTTGAGATTGAGGTTTGTGGTTCAGAAAAAAAACTTGAATTATTCGTTGATAAGATAAAAAAGGAACATCCACCTGCTGCTTATATCCGCGAATTTGAAATAAAAAAAATAGCGGATATTCCACATACTGAATTTACTATCAAACAAAGTAAAATCAGCAAAGGTTCAACCCAGATATCCCCTGATCTTGCTGTCTGTAAAGATTGCATTCGAGAATTATTTGATAAATCTGATGCCAGATACAATTATGCATTTATAAATTGTACCAACTGTGGTCCCCGGTACTCAATAATAGAAAATACTCCTTATGACAGACCTATTACTTCAATGAAAGATTTTAAAATGTGTAATTACTGCAAAAGAGAATATGAAGATCCTTTGAATAGAAGGTTTCATGCTCAGCCGATTGCTTGCCCGGTATGTGGTCCTCAATTGAAATTTTTGAATAAAAGCTTCAAGGAAATTGAAGGTGATCCTATTACAAATACAATTGAATATTTGAAACAAGGAAAAATAATTGGGATAAAGGGTATAGGGGGATTTCATGTTGCCTGTGATGCATCAAATTATAAGACTGTTGAAGAACTCAGGAAAAGAAAATATCGACCCCACAAACCTTTTGCTGTGATGTGTTATCAGGAAAAGATAGACGATATTGTTAGGATCAATAATGAGCAGATTAAACTTTTAAAATCTCCCGCAGCACCGATAATTATTTTGCCAAAAAGTGAGCACACTACTGATTCCAAGCCCCAGTTAAACCTTGTTTCCACGACAGCCATGCGGCATCGCGTGGAGCCCCAATTAAACCTTGTTTCCATCAGGCAGCTGCCGGATGGAAACACAAATCATTTCCATCAGGCAGTCAACGCATGGGAAAAAGAAGAAGAAAAAATAGCAGTAAATGTTGCTCCTCAAAATCCTAACCTGGGAGTTTTTCTGCCTTATGCACCTGTTCACTACCAAATAATAAGTAATAATCTTCCATTTTTGATAATGACCTCAGGAAATTTCCAAGATGAGCCTATAGCTTCTGACGAAAAAGAACTGGAAGGTCTTTGTGATTATTATCTCACTCACAACCGTCCAATCTTAAATCGTTGCGATGACTCTATCATTAGACCAATAAGCCAAAACAATGTGATGATCAGAAGGTCACGCGGTTATGTTCCAACTCCCATAAAACTGCTATCCAAAACAGTTCAAACACTCGGAGCAGGAGCGGAATTGAAGATAACTTTTTCTTTAAGTAAAAATGATTCCCTTTTTCTTTCTCCGTATATAGGTAATTCTAATAGTAAAAAAACATTAGATTTTTATATAGATACATTGGAAAAATATAAGAAATGGTTCAAACTCGCACCTGAGCTTATCGTTTGCGACCTGCATCCTGATTATATGACAACCAGGTTTGCCGAAAATACCGGCTTACCTTTGGTTAAAGTCCAGCACCATCACGCTCATGTTGCAGCGGTAATGGCAGAACATCACCTGAATGAACCTGTTATCGGAATTGCTTATGACGGAACCGGTTACGGAACAGATGGGGCTATCTGGGGCAGTGAGATTTTTCTAACCGATTATTCGAAATTCGAAAGATTATTTCATCTGAACTATATGCCCTTGCCCGGTGGCGATGCTGCTATCAAACATCCCATCAGAATTGCTTATACTTATTTACTGGAATCAGGAGTCGACCCTGACTTTTTAAAAAATATTTCAGAAATCGAACGGAAAGTCATCCAAAAACAGATCGAAAACAATTTCAACATCTTCCAAACTTCAAGTATGGGAAGGTTGTTTGATTGTGTTAGCGCCATGCTCGGGCTCTTCCCTGAAATCACATTTGAAGCACAATCTGCTATGGCATTGGAATTTTTATATAAGGATCAAGATATTTCAGATAAAGACATTTATCCTTATACTCTGGAGAAAGATACAATAGGTATTACTCCCTTAATTCAGGCTGTTGCAAATGATATTCAAAGGAAAGAATCCCTTCATAGAATTGCTGGAAAATTTCATAATACGGTAATTAAATTTACATTGGACGCTGTTAAAAAAGCAAGTGAATTAACTGGGATAAAAAAGATAGTTCTCTGCGGTGGAGTTATGCAGAATAAAGCTATCCTGGAAGGAATTATCAGAATATTGGAAAAAAATGACTTTACAGTTTTTATTTCTTGCATTTTACCCCCTAATGATGGTTCCATCTCTGTTGGTCAGGTAGTAGTGGGGAATGAAAAATTAAAAATTAAAAATTAAAAATTAAAAACTTGTGCGCCTTGGCGTATTGAACAACCTCGACTCGACGCAAGCTCTCGAGTCGAAATAAAGGAAAAAACATGTGTCTGGCAATACCAGGAAAATTAATAGAAAAAAAAGGTGATAAAGGTTTAGTTGACCTTGGCGGAGTAAACAAGGAAATATTCCTGACCTTTATCCCGGAAGTTAAAAAAGGTGACTGGGTAATTATTCATACCGGATTCGGATTGAATATTATTTCCGAAGAAGAAGCAAACGAAACTATAGCAATTTTACAGGAAGTTTATGGAACTGAATAACTTTCGAAATCCGAATTTGATAAAAAAGATCGTTAACGACCTGCAGGATTGGGAAAAACCCATCAAAATAATGGAAGTATGTGGTTCTCATACAATGGCTATCGGTCACTGGGGAATACGTAAACTTCTACCAGAAACCATTTCGCTTATCTCCGGTCCGGGTTGTCCTGTTTGTGTAACTCCCTCTTCTGTAATAGATTCTTTAATTGAACTTAAGGATGTTACTATTGCCACTTTCGGTGATTTAGTTCGTGTGCCTGGAGAAAAAGGAAACCTGGAACAAGCCAGGGCAAATGGTCTAGATGTACGAATGGTTTATTCTCCTATGGAAGCATTAGAATTTTCCAAAGAAAAAGAGACTGTTTTTATTGGAATTGGATTTGAAACCACTATTCCCGGGATTGTTTACACTATCCTTGAAGCCTTTAAAAGAAATCTGAAAAACTTCTCTGTGCTTCCTGCTTTCAAACTGGTTCCACCTGCCCTGGATGCTCTTCTGTCTTCGGAAGATACGGATATAAATGGATTTATACTTCCGGGGCATGTCAGTGTTATTATCGGCTCAGAAGCTTATGATTTGCTTCCTGAAAAATTCGGTATTGGTGGAGTGGTCACCGGATTTGAACCTCTGGATATACTGATCGGGATAAAGAAACTGACCAACCAGATAAAAATCAACCAACCAACAATTGAGAATGAATACAGCAGAGTAGTTAAGAAAGAAGGTAACAAACAAGCTCAAAAAATTATCAAAAAAGTTCTGAAAGTAGAAGATGCTCTCTGGCGCGCCCTGGGCTGGATACCCAATTCCGGAATGGGGATAAAAGAGGAATACCAGGATTTTGATGCTACCAAAAAATATAATATCAAGGTAGCTGAAAGTAAAGAAAAAACCGGCTGCAGATGTGGTGATGTTCTTAAAGGAAATATAATTCCCCCGGAATGTCCCTTGTTTGAAAAAGTGTGTAAACCGAATAACCCTATAGGACCATGCATGGTCTCGTCTGAAGGAAGCTGTGCAGCGTATTATAAATATGAAAGGTAAGACCACAAATCAACACAAATAGACACGAAATGTATTAGAAAATTAAGGAGGAATATCTTGAGAAAGGCTATAATATTTATTTCAATTGTATTAATTCTTTCTGGCTGTATGACAAATAAAACAGTATCGGAAAGTGTTGATAAAATGGAATCTACAGCTAAGACGTTTGAATTTGTTTGCCCTGATGGTGCTCGATTAAAAGTAATATATCATGAAAATGGGGAAAGAGCTACTTTATTTTTTGAAGATAGAAAAATAGAACTTGACCGCGCTATTTCCGGTTCTGGTGCAAGATACAGTGATGGACATGTTGTCTTCTGGAATAAAGGTGATGAAGCCTTAATAGAAATAGACGGTGAAATAATCCATCAGGAATGTAAACTGTTAAAGGAACCTTAAACATGAAATTTAAAGCACGGAAGAAAAGGTAAATCTTGCAAACCTTGTTCGAAAGCTGCCGGAGAAAGCAGGTGGTTAAAAAAGAGCCACAGACAAACACAGAAAAACACAGACGAAAATAAGTATTATGAAATAAGAGGAATTAAAGTCAGTGATAGTCAGTGTAAGTCGAGTGGCTAAAAAGAGCCACAGACAAACACAGAAAAACACAGACGAAGATAAGTATTATGAAGTAAGAGGAATTTACTCTTGTATCCAAGCCTGTAAGGGTGATGTATATTACTCCCAGCGGATACATTACTTAAATGTTAGACTCGTTTAAATAGTTGTGAATGGGTTACCAAACAGGGCACACTATACAGTATGCTAAAGGTTTGGTAACCAGGGAAAAAGCCAGTGATAGTCAGTGTAAGTCGAGTGGCTAAAAAAGAGCCACAGACAAACACAGAAAAACACAGACGAAGATAAGTATTATGAAATAAGAGGAATTAAAGTCAGTGAAAGTCAGCCTGCCCCGTTAGCTAACTGGGGTGGCTAAAAATGGAAAATAATGAAAAATGAAATAATAACTCTCGGTCACGGGAGTGGTGCTGGTTTAACAAAAAAACTAATCAATGATGTTTTCGATAGGAATTTCAAGCTTCCTTCTTTGGAAGATGCTGTAGAAATCGAAAATAGAATGGTTGTAACTACCGACTCTCATGTAGTAAAACCGATATTCTTCACAGGTGGAGATATTGGAAAATTATCAGTAACCGGAACCGTGAACGATGTTTCTATGAAAGGTGCAGTTCCCAAATACTTGCTTGCTGCTTTTATTATCGAAGAAGGATTTAAAATCTCAGATTTAAGAAAAATCACCGAATCTATGAAGAAAGAAGCAGAAACCGCAAAAGTAAAGATAATCGCAGGTGATACTAAAGTTGTGGAAAAAGGAAAAGCAGATGGTATCTATATCACAACCACAGGTATCGGTTTCCTTTCTGAAGGAATTGAACTTTATACTCAAAAAATTGAACTCGGTGATAAAATTATGATTAATGGTACTATCGGAGACCATACAATAGCTATAATAAACACTCGCGAGAATCTTGAACTTACTCCTCCTCCTGAAAGTGACTGTGCCTGCCTGAATGAACTTGTTCAATTGATGCTGGAAAAAGGAAATATCAATTTCCTGAGGGACGCAACCCGAGGTGGAATTGCCACTATCCTGAATGAAGTTTTTGAAGAAACAGGTCTGGGAATTATTATCGATGAAAAGTCTATTCCTATAAAAGATTCAATAAAAGCAGTGTGTGAACTACTTGGTCTGGACGCACTCTACCTGGCAAATGAAGGAAAACTGGTTTCCTTTGCCAGTGGTGAAACTTTCAACCTTCTGAAAGAAATGAAAAAGCACCCATTGGGAAAAGATTCAGCTGTTATCGGAGAAGTTACAACCGAAGTTAAAGGTGTTTATCTTCGTACTTCCATAGGTGGACTTCGTCCGCTTCTTATGCTGGAATCCGACCCGCTTCCAAGAATATGCTAGAACCTTCGGAACGGTTTCTCGTGTTGAATATCTCACAAATAAACCTTCCGAACGGTTAAGATATTAACAACAAAACCTCTTTAGAGTCGTAAGTTTACCCCGTAAAGAAGAATGATTGTATCGGGGGAGCAAGGCGAGCGACGACTCGAGGTGAACTGAGAAATCTCGACTCGTCGCAAGCTTACGAGTCGAAAAATTAAAGGAAAGTTAATGCACGAAGGTTCAATTGTAAAGTCACTTTTTGATATCGCAAACAAGATAAAAGAAGACGAGAATCTCGTTGAGATTCACAAGATAAAAGTAATCGTCGGGAAGTTCCACCAGATTGTTGATGAAGTAATGTTTATGTATTTTGACCTCATGAAAAAGGAATACAAAGGCTTTGAAAATGCAGAACTTATCATGGAAGAAAGAGATGTGAAAATAAAATGTAAAAAATGCAACCAAACTTTGTTAATAGAAGAACCAATCTTTATTTGTCCCAATTGTGAATCTTTTGATACGGAGATCGTGGAAGGTGACGAATTACATATTGCCACTATCGAAGGTGAAAAAAATTAATTACTATTAAAATAAAAATCCTAACTTATTCTGTCTTATAAAAAAAATATCTATTCATACCAGGTTAGTAAATCAAAGGCAGAGGCAAGCAAAAGTAAATACGTGGAACTAACTGCATCTGAATCATACATTATAAGTGGATCACCTATAACGGTGGTTGTAATATCTGTTTCACCTTCAACAAATACTGCGCCTTCAATAATCGGATTTCCATCCACCCTCAGGTTTCCTATTACCCAGATTATTCCTACAAAATGGCCACCAGTAATTTTCATGTCTCCGTTAACTATTAATATACCACCCCCCTCCCAGCTGGTTTCAGTAATTTGAAAATCATCGTTATCAATAAAATTCACCCAGGTAATATTATCTATAGGAATAATATTATTTTCAGGATCTATATAGAGATGAGTTGCACCAGCTTCCATCTCAGCTTTTGTATATCCGAATATTTCTTTAAAATAAAAAGTAGCATTTTCCACAATACCACCCTTAACAGCTGCACTTCCTTTCACAGCTACTTTACCGGCAGCAGTTATTGCATCTGTTACACCATTAGGAGTGACTAACTTAGGAGCATAAGACATTAATGTTTCACTTTCATGGTAAATCTCATGTCCTGAAATTCTACAGTATGTATAAGCTCTTATTATAACGGAGTCTTGACTAGCATTAATCGTATATTTTAAGCTGTCAATAGCTCCCTCAAATACCCTGAAATGATCAAATTTTTGCGTAAAACTTCCCCCAGATAAAGGCACACTATAAGCAGTAACTTGTTTAACCGCATAGGTCAGAGCATATGTCCCGATCCGTTTAACTTGCTCTGTTAATTCATTCTTAATTATCATTTCCGGCATTCTATCTACGTTCTCTCTAGCTGAAAATAGTATAGTAACAGTAACCAAAACAATTAATAAAATAAAAATTATTACTAATTTACCCATAATTTCTCCTAATTTGCTCTTTTCCACGTTAAAAGCAATTACTATACCACTTCTTAATTTTTATATCTTTAGTAATAATTTCTTGTAATTGACCCAAAATAAAGAAGTTATGTAAGTTTAATATTCTTCTAAACTTATTGTAAAGTGATATTAAAAATGAATTTATTATAAAATTGCGCCATTTTGTCACAGTAAATGTATCATTTTGTCACAATAAGTAATAATTGGTCTTTTTTGCTACAATAATTCTAATTTTTCCCCCTTTTCCCAGCTTATAAAATATATTCATCGTACTTAAGTAAAGAAACAATGGAAGGGATTAAATAGATTTTTTGCCTTGACAGTACATTATGGCTCTGCACGGATTAAATGGCTATCGGGAAAAGGATGGTTTTATGTTTCCTTTGTCAGTGATGAAACTTCCAACCTTTTCGAGTCGTAAGTTTACCCCGTAAAGAAGAATGATTGTATCGGGGGAGCAAGGCGACCCCAATGAAATAGAAAAAAGATTTCATGGGGCGAGCAACGACTCGAGTCGAATTGAGAAACCTCGACTCGTCGCAAGCTTACGAGTCGAATAGAAAAAAGATTTCATAAAGCAAGAGACGACTCGAGGTAGAAAACAGAAACAACCTCGACTCGACGCAAGCTCTCGAGTCGAAAAATTAAAGGAAAGTTAATGCACGAAGGTTCAATTGTAAAGTCACTTTTTGATATCGCAAACAAGATAAAAGAAGACGAGAATCTCGT
>JAUXFF010000234.1 GCA_030620155.1 Candidatus Cloacimonadota bacterium
ATCTGAAGAGGAGCCAGGTATTCCTGCTTCAACTATTATAACTGTTGGGATACCTAATCCATATATCAGTTTAGAAATCACAGTTGTTTTTCCACCTGCAGAAATACTTGATATTGTCCCAGAGGTATATTTCCCTAGGAGTATTGAACCACCATAGAAGGTAATATTCCATTTCACACCATTTGCCTCAGCATCACCAATATTTTTAATTACAGCATTTATTTTTATTCCGCCAGTAATACTTTCTATTTTGATTACTGGACCTTTTACATGTATTATCAATGGTTCTGACCAGCTACTTTCATCACCTATAATACCTAATGCTCTCACTCTAATCCTGTAATCTCCAGCTATTTTCCATTCATGCTGCATCTCTACTGTTTCACCTGGTTCATAAGGCCCTAAAGGTTCTGTCTCGCTTCCATCCCCCCAATCCCACAAATAATATAGTTGACGCCCCTCTGAATTTGAGGCAATTGTAGAATATGTATATTTTACAAGAGGCGTTATTGACTCTGGACCAGAGGGTTTACTAGGAGTAGTTGGAGGGGAGATTGTCGTAAATGTTTTAAAGGAAACAGATGGGTCACCATATAGACAGAATGATAACATGTTACTAAAAATACTTAAAATTTCATCATTGTTCCAGCAATAATATAGAGAATTATATAGCGCCTCAGCACATGTATTATCCAAATTTATAAGATATTTGGAGAAAAAATAATTTATTGATAAACTTCCACCATCATTTTCTTGATTCCACCCATAATAGTAGAATGGCTTGTGTGTTGCGCCGATAAAGACTACTGCCCCGTTTTTCAAAAGAGCGTTTCCAAGATTATTCGGATCGCTGGGATCTGAATTACTGCATGCACAAGCAAATACTATAGACGGTTTATCATCATTTAAAGCGATAGTATCATAGGATGAAATGAAGGATTCTTTACTAATTTCATTAAAATCAGGAACATTATTTAAGTTATTGTCCTTTTCCCACCATCTTCTAATTGTCCCATCAGATGACCCATGACTTGCCCAGTTAACTATTCCATATCCCTCTTGCCAATGATTTATCACATTTTCGCGAGTTAAAGGATAATCACAATCATAAATAGAAGGGCATATACCCTCCTTTTCATACATAGCAGTCCGAGAGTAACCATTTGGATTATAGAAATCGACCCATTGTTTCTCCATTAGCAATGCTCCATCTGTAATTGGATGACCTAAACCTATTTCATTTTCAAAATTAATAATTGCTCCTAGTAGCAATGTTTTTTTCTTCCATGCTCCAGTATCCCGTTCAAAATCAATAGTTTTCTGGCAGATGCTTTCGACCATACTTGGAATATCAACAGGTATTCTCCCAACATATATTTCAGCAAAAAAATCAGGTGAGTCATCATATTCTTCACCGTAGATCCCATCTCTGTCACCATCCCAGTCACCTGTAAGATCTGCATAATAAAAATCAGTTGGAATTGCATCATCATCTGAAGCAGATTTAATGCAATATCTCATAGGAATTTCATTATGACTTCCAACGATTAATACATATTCAATCCCCCAAGAAGCATAATTGTCCATCAAAAAATTCCTTATACTCTCTTGCTCATCTGAACCAGCATAATTAGAATAAATCCAGGAGACATTCACAACCTTTACTGAATAACCAATAAGTTCTTTCCAGTTCTTCAAAAATTTAACCGAGTTTTCTAAAGAATTTGTTGTTATAATAATATAATTATAAGTTTCAGTGGAACAAGCTGAAAATGAAGGAACATAAAATGAACGTATGGATGGATAATTAACAATAATTTCAGAAGCAACATCATCCATCACAGTATCAGACAACAGCTCATCGGAGATATCATGTATAGACCTAAACTCAATCTTGAGAGTAATCTCCTTATATAATATCAGTTCTCCAGTTGAAGGAGAATATATCATGGGGCAAAATCTAACCCTAGCGAAACTGTATTTTCTCAATTGCCCCATACCCAAAAACTCGTAAATATCTGAAGGATAAGAATCGGATGAAAAATATACTTCCCCATCTGTCCTAAATCTCACATCATCAACATTGTTAGAAGCCAAAGGAACAGATATAACGTCATAACATCCAGGAATCACCTCACAATCTACATTAACTAATTTCACAGAAACAACTTCTGCACCGGGGGGAACACCCACAAGAAAAGTCTTAGAAGGAAGTTTTGGA
>JAUXFF010000225.1 GCA_030620155.1 Candidatus Cloacimonadota bacterium
GCTTCGATTGGTAAAAATATCCTACCTTCTATATCTGTAAACCCGGTTGCAAAAATAACATCATCGCCCATCAGAGCAGTTACCCAGGCATTCTCAAGAGGAAATCCTGAGCTGTTGTAAACTGTAACTTCCAGGTAGTTTGTTCCCAGAGCAACTTCGGTATCGTATTCAATATTCATTTCTTCAGGAATACCTGTCCATAGTTCCATACCAGGTTCACCCATTAAGTTATTCCAATATGAAAAGTTATTTACGCAATTCCCTGGATTATTTGGATACTGAAGATATAAATTTAATTTACCGCGAGTCAGGGCTCCACCCATGTTGAAGATTTCGTCAACAAAAATTCCATAATATGTACCGGAAGTAACACAATTATTAAAACAAGTATGGGTAGACATAGTCGCAGTTCCAATAGCTGCAATTGCTCCCTTAGGTGTACTGACAGTTCCTGCTTTTAAAAAACATTCACTTTCGCAATCATAGGTTCCCTCAAAATCTCCTGTTCCGCAAGTAAGCATCACTGCTACAGGAAGCATAAAACCGTTTTGTAGAGAATTTGTATGACTATTATTCCAGCCACTCATACCAAGATAACCTCTATAGTTGAAATAACTAACACCTGCATTAAAACTGTTTGTCATCTGGGAAACAAAAGGACTGGAATATACTTCGTCAAAAGTGTAGTCTTCTGAGTGATTTTGCATGATATTTTTGATAAACTTGTTTGTACTTATGGTAGAAGTTTCAGAATAACTGGGATCACCTACCAGTAAAGCCTCATTGTACCAATCAGTATCCCCCATATAGGGTTCTTTTTCATAATTAAGTATCTTGGATATTATTGTCTGGAAACTTGAACTTCCTGAGATTGCATTGAATGAAAGTCGACCGATAAAGATATCAGCCAGAATATCGTTACCCTCAAGCAATGCGTAATACTGATCTCCTTCACCCCATCCTGAGCTTCCTGTAGGTATATTATAACTACCACCAGCATCTCCTACGAGACAGAGAAATTCAGGTGGATTTTCCCAATCATCATAAGCATCCTGGATATAATTTTTAATAGAACTAAGTGAAGTACCGGTTTCGGAAGTACTGGCAGCTACAACTTCAAAGCCTTTCTGATGTTTCCAGTCTACCAAGGTTTGTAAATTTTCCTCGACATCATCATTATTTGGATAGATAAATAGGTAACAGGGTTGTTGATACTCCTCATCACGGTTTTTTATTGATTCGTAATTGAGTATTACTGATTCATATAAAGGTTCAAAAAACCTGGATATTTTCCCATCCCTTGCTTTTGGATTCTCACCTTCCAAACCACTAATAGATACTGATATATCTACACTTTTGATGATCCTCAGTTCTTTTGACTGTGGGTTATATTGGAATGGATTGATAGTAACACTTACTATCCGATAATCCCTCAGTATGGCAGGTGTACCAAGCTCAACGATGTGAGAAGGGAATATCTCTCCATTTTTATAAAATTGTTCATCTATTACAAATTCCGTATTATCCGATTGACTTTCGTTTTGGTAGATTTGTCGGGGAAATACGTTTATATTGGAAACAATTTCTTCTTCCATGTTTACAATCTCAAAGGTTGCTTCTCCCTGGTCAGGGATAGCAACTAATCTACTGAATCTGGGTAGATCAGGTTTACCGACTTCTATAAATTCACCCTGGTTTGGGTAAGATATTCTTTTAAAGATTTCTCCTTTTATATCGAAGCTTTCAATGTCATAACCATCTAAAGAAAATTTTACTTCTGTTTGTTCTATTCCATTTGAGAGATGTTCGAATAATTCCTTTTGGTAATTATCGGAAAATTCGATCCAATTGGCAAAAACAGTAATAAATTGAAAGGTAAATAAGCAAAGAATTAAAATTTTTTTCATCATAAATCCCTTTATTCTTTTATAAAATATTTAACAAAATGCATAATGTATTCCAAAAAAAAGATAATGTTCTTTTTGAAAAGGAAAAAATATTGAAAAAGAGAATGTGATGATAAAAAAAATCGTCGCATAGAATACACTATGCGACGAGGAGGAAAAGAATATGATGTTAACAGGTTATTTTATTAATCCAGAGATAACAGCGCACACTGAAATTATGCTTCAAGCTATTTCATTAATAACATTTTTTTAATACTGGTATATTTACCAGCTTTTAATTTATAGAAATAAACACCGCTGGAGACTGATTTTCCATTTTGATCCTGACCTGCCCAGGTTACTGAATGATAAGCCGTATTGAGTAAATTATCAATTAAAGTGACAACTTTTTCTCCTTTGATATTATAAATGTCTAATTGAACATTACATGGTTCTTTTAATGAGAATTCTATTGTTGTAGTTGAACTGCGTCCGGCTACTGCCGGATTAAATGGATTAGGATAATTTCCATTCAACTTTGTAGTTAATGGTATGATGTTATCATCAGAATCACTTGATGTGACATTTAAGGTTACAGGGATTACTGTTTCATAGTCACTTCCATCATTTATTATAATATTACATTCATGAGTGCCCGGATCAAGTTCACCGGTATCGAAAGTAACA
>JAUXFF010000235.1 GCA_030620155.1 Candidatus Cloacimonadota bacterium
CACATATACCCATGACTTATTTCAGAGGACTTGCTGATGATCTTCCTCTGGATGAATGGCTTCAGAATTATATCTGGCCTGCAGAAGCTAAATTCTTATCAGAAGATTTCGTATATGATGCTGCTCTACATGGAGCTGCTGAAATGATTAAAAATGGTACTACTATGTTCAATGATATGTATTTTTTCAGCAAACAAACTGCTCTGGCAGCATCAAAAATCGGTATTCGAGGTGTTCTGGGAGAAGGTGTTCTGGATTATCCCTTTGTTTGTCATAATAAGTCACAGGAAATGATAGATTATGCAGTAGAAAACCAAATAGAATTTTCTGAAAATGACCTGATAGACTTCACTATAGCTCCACACGCGATTTATACCTGTAATAAAAATAATCTCCTCAAATCGATCGAAGCTGCTCAAAAAAATAATATGATGCTACATATGCATGTTGCAGAAACTGAAAAAGAAGTTAAAGATTCTCTGAAAAACTTTGGCAAACGTCCTGTTTTTTATCTCAATGATATCGGCTTTTTTGATAACAAAGTAATTATTGCTCACGGCATCTGGGTAAATGATGAAGAACAAGATATTCTCAAAGAGAAAAATATAAGCATTGCCATAACTACTGAAAGTCATCTGAAGCTTGCTTCCGGGTTTGCTCCGATTAAAGATTATCTGGCAAAAGGTGTAAATATCTGCCTGGGAACTGATGGGGTTTCGAGTAATAATAACCTGGATATGCTGGCAGAAATGGATTTTACAGCCAAACTTCACAAAGCTTATAACCAGGATCCTGCTCTCTTACCAGCCTGGGAAGTAGTAAAAATGGCAACAATCAACGGAGCAAAAGCACTTAATAAAGAAAATATTCTTGGTTCCCTGGAACAAGGCAAACTGGCTGATATTATCCTGATCAATAGAGACAATCTGTATGCAGTTCCCATGTATAATATCTATTCACACCTTGTTTATACTATCAACAGCAGTGATATTACAGATGTTATCATAAATGGTAAAGTTGTGATGGAAGACAGGAAATTGATAAATGTAGATGAAAAGGAATTGATAGAGAAAGCAAAGTATTATCAGGAAAAAATAAAAAAATAACTACAATAATTGGATATCTTTCACTTCTTAATTTATTTTAAAATTAATTCCAATATTGAATTTATTCCAGGGAAAATGTAACCGAGAAAGTAACCCAGACTGCAATAGGTTGTCCTCCACTTTTTGCAGGTTCAAATTCCCATTGTCTTACTGCTTTTATGGCAGCTTCGTCCAAACCACCAGGACCCGACATTAATGATTTTAAAACTTTTATAGCGCCAACTGAACCATCTTCGAATACTTCAACCTTAAGAAAAACCTCACCTTCGATTCCACTACGTTTAGCAAACTCAGGATAAATGGGAGTAATCTGTTTTATAGGAAAAGGTTCAACTTCATAAATAGTCCATTCTTTTGTGTTTCCAAATATGCGTTTATCTTGTTCTACATTAGGATCAAGTGTTGTTTTCGGGATAGTATGAACAATTACTAATTCATCGTATTCATCCTCACCTTGATCATCTTCTATAACGATTTCAATCATAGGTTTTATAATTTCATCAGGGGGTTTAATTCTCTCTCTTATTTCAGGAGGAATTTCAATCATCTCATATAATTTTATTACCCGGTCAAAAGGTTTAACTTCAATATTTGGTGAGACCAGAAAGGCAAAAAGTAATAATAAGATAGCTAAACTTACAGCTTTTTCATAATAACTTTCAGCAATGTATTTCCAATCAATTATTTTTCTTTGCATGATAAGCCTACCTTTTAAAAACTCCTTAACAAACTTCAAATTAATTGTATACCTTCTACTTATATTTTAATTAGAAAATATTATTTGTCAATTATTAAATATGATTCAGACATCCCCCGAAAAAATTTCACAACCTTGGTTCAGGGATTAATTTTTAAAATATTTTGTAGTTAAAAAATTGAAACAAAGAATAATAAAATGCCGCTGCTATGCAGCTTAAAATCTGCATATTCTCACACCGAACTGGTAAGCATTGATCTTCATTTCTTTTGTACCGACAAAAGAAATCCGTCTGAGCCGGACAGGCTTCGCAAAGAATCCTCCTTCGCCAGCGTTACCGGCTACGGCGGACAAGAAGCTACCTGCTAATATAGCACTCTGGTTACCAAGCCCCAGCTTGGTAAC
>JAUXFF010000047.1 GCA_030620155.1 Candidatus Cloacimonadota bacterium
AGAAGGTTATAAAATTTTCCATGCTTATGAGAACCGATTACAATAAGATCAGCTTTAAATATCTCCGCTTCCTTTAATATGTTATCTACTGTTGGTCCTTCCATTAAAATACATTCCGCTCTAATCCCATCCTTGCTTAAGTTATCGTGAATTTCTTTAAGTCTGTCTTCTATTTTCTTTTTCTGAACATTAATCAATTCCATTGAGGTTTGTTGATGCAATTCTGTAGTTATTGAAGAAAAATATGATTCTAATGTTTCAGAGTGAACTATAAGTAATTGCCCTTTTGATTCTTTTGTCATTTTTTTTGCATGATTAATTACTTTATCTGTGGTGTCTAAAAAATCAATAGCTGCTAAAATTCGTTTCATAAAAATCTCCTTAAAATATTCTTTTTAGCTTTTCACATTTTTTTTCATTATCTTATAATAGACTGAAATTCAGTAGTATGAGAAAAATCTTAATGGCAATTTTAATTTATTTCTATTTCATTTATTACTGTTAGAAATGTTTATGACCGTGCATGCCGTCACCGTGACCTTGTCCATGATCACAGCTGCTTTCTCCAGCTTCCAGGGTATTATTCAAATAATTCTGAATTACATCTTCAATATTACCATGTACACCGATAATGTAATCTATCCCAAATTGCTGGAAATATCCTTGAGCTCTTCGACCCATTCCTCCTGCGATTATTATATCACATCCTTTTTCCTTAAGAAATCCTGGAATTGCACCTGGAGCGTGACCGGGATTATCTACAACTTTTTTCTCTTTTACTACTGAATCTTCAATATCCACAATAGTATATTGTGAACACCTTCCAAAATGGTCAGCTACTTGATTATTTTCACTTGAAATTGCTATTCTCATTTATTTTCCTCTTCTTTCATTTAATAATTCTTCACGGATCATTGTGTTGCCGCATTTAGGGCATTTCTGGTTTGTGCATGGAATTCCCTGCTGGTGAGCTACTTTCGTACCGCACTTGGCACATACACAATAACCACCGATGCTATATCCTCCTCCGCTGTTTCGACCTCTGCCACCGCCGCGACCAAGACCTTGACCGGAACCTTGTCCCATTCCTCTGCCTTCCCCGCGACCAAGACCGCGTCTGGATCCTGTATTTTTATTATTCATCTTTTTCCTCGCTTTCTAAAACTTCAAATTCAGTTTTAATTAATTTTGGTCTATCTTTTTTTTCAATTTCTTTGGGTTTAAAAATGTTTCTGGTCAGTTTTTTAATCTTGCTGTTTGGACTACTTAAATCTTTGATAACAGTTCCGGTTATAGCCGTAATGATCGTACCCCAGATAGAACCTTTTGATAATCTTCTTCCTCGATATCTACTTCCTGAACCTCTTCCTGTCATCGGACCGAGTCCGTCAGGTCCAGTTCCATTACCTCTTGGCATGAAAACCTCCACGTTTTTTTTTAAAAAAGTATACCAGCGGATTTTCCGCTGGTATACGAGAAGTTATTTCTCCTCTTTTGACAGTTCAGCGAGTCTGGTTTCGAGAGTCTTTAATTGATCACCAATGATTTTGATTTCATTTTCGATAAGAGTTTTTTCGGAAACTTGTGGTTGGACTGGTGTAGGATATTCTCCATAATACCCCAATCCATATCCTCTTCCGAAACCCAAACCTCTACCATATCCTCGACCAAAACCATATCCTTGTCCCATTCCACGACCGAATCTACCTCGGCCTCCAACTGGATTGGCAAATCCGGGAACATCATAACCGGCACAATAACCGGCAGCTCTTCCTGTCATTGGTCCCATTCCGCTAGGACCTGTTCTGTCACCTCTTGGCATAATTACCTCCTTTACCTTAAAGTTAAATGTATATTAATTAATTTCTATTTCTTCCACGACCAGTTTCCTGGTTTCGTGGATTTCCAATATTACGTCCTTGTCCTCGTCCCTGACCTCTGCCACGTCCCATCTCGTTTCCGATAGCTTTTCCTAAACCGCGTCCTGTTCTTGGACCTTTTACATCTGGTCCTGTTCTATCTCCACCTGGCATAGTTTTCACCTCCTTCCTCTATTTTGTCGTCCCCTACAACATCTTCCATGACCAAATCCTCCGGCAAGATTCAATAAATTTACTGAACCACAAACAGGACATTCGGTCATTTCGTTTTCAAAATTAGTTTTGAACATATGACCACAATCAAGACATCTGATTATATTTCCCCTGAAATGAATATTTCCACCTTCAATAAGTAACTCTTTTCCTTCAACTAAGAAATCAGCCATTTTTTTTCTGGCTTTTTCGATTAAACGTGTAAAAGTCGAACGTGAAATCTCCATCTCATCTGCAGCTTCAGAATGCTCCATTCCTAAGTAATCAGCTAATCTGATTGCCTCGTATTCATCTATTGTAAAAGGAATTTGTTCTACTGTATAGCTTCTTACTCCAACCGGTTTAAATCGAGTGTAAATCGGTGGCTCATGTACAATTCTTTCTTTTATGGGTCTTGACATAATAACATCCTTATTTAAAACACAAAGACAATATAATGCACATATGTGCAAAAGTCAAGTAAAAAAATTTACTTTGGTTATTTAATCTCAATTGTGTCTGTCTGTAAAGTCATTTTGCAGGAAACAAGTGTCATCATGAGCACTCCGACTAAGTCTATCCTGAGTTTATGGAAGGGCTCAGTGTGACAGATACATTTTCCACTTTCAGGACAATCACTAAAAAAATAGTAGAAATAAATTGCTAAACAAAAAGGTGAAAATTGAAATATGGATATGGAAAGAATAATTTTTAAATTATTTTTTTCTTTATATTTTTTTCAGAATTCTGTTTTCATGATTTTACTTTTTTTTCGATGAATAGTATTGATTTACTATTTCAATAATTTCTTCCCTTTTGATTTCTGCTTCCTCTTCAGAACTGAAGGACATAATAAATTCATTATATTCAGTGCTGTCATATCCAATTTCCAGATAATACTCTTTTAATTTATTATTGAATCCCACTTTGGAAATATATGTGATTCTCGGAACAATAATATTATACCCGGAATATGTTGAGTGTGATAATTCATAGGTTATATTCATGTTTTTACTCCATAGCTTTTTTAAAAATAAAGTAACTTTTATCAAATTTTGTCATATCTATTTATTTTATTAAAACTCAAAAGAAGAAAATAAGAAATATTGATTTATCCAACTAATACTTCATGAGCATCACTTATTTTTCATTATTTTATAAAAGAATGTAATCGCCTTATAGTTTTTTAATTTGACTATTTTTCTTAAATTTTATGGGAAAGTTATTTGTTCATGGTAACCATCAACTTTAGCGCGATAGAAGATTCCATTCTCCCAGAATAGACCTTCACCTTTATTCCCGTATTTTATGCCGGTATCCACCGGGATTAATTTATCTTTGAAAAATGGATTGATAAAGTCCTGGGTTGTATGACCCACAACGATTGTAGTAACATTTAATTCTTTAATTAATTCCAGAAAGTCATCCAGCTTTATTTGTTGAGAGGTTTTGGTATCTTTAAAGTAACCTCGATACCAGAAAGGTCCATCGTTGCCAAAGAGAAAATTCAAGTATTCACTATTCTTAATTTTATCAGGTGGAGAATCAATATCTATGCGGATACGATCATTTATATCCCTGATGTCATAATCTCTATAAGCAACATGTGGATGAATACCTGCATGCACGAACATAATATCATTAATTTTAATTATTGTGTGTTTTGAGCGTAACCAGCGACCAAATTCAGAGTATACTACGAAGAGTTCGGGAATATCCATTTTCATTATGTCAGCTACTTTTTCATACTTATCGTGCACATAACGAATATCTCCCTGCATCACCATAACCTCGTGATTTCCAAGAAGATAATGAACTTTTCCTCTCCATTTTTCAGCCTGTATTTCTAATTTGTGGATTAGCCAGAGGCATTCTGTAACTTTTGGTCCGCGATCCAAGACATCACCCAATATGACAAAATGTCCATCTCCCCAAGCCCAATCTAAATTTGCATCAATTACTCTGTTACCTTGAAGTATCTCTACAAACCTATCATATTGCCCGTGAATATCGCTAAGTACAAATATCTTTGAAACATCTGAATAACTACTCGGATAGATAGTAGGTGGATAAGATGATATCTCGAAGTCATGATCAAAACCTTCCAGTTCAAACGTAAATGCTCCCATATCCTGAACAGTTATTTCTTCGGAAACAAGGTTATTATCAAGAACATATTTTATAATCGCTTTACTATCTTCCCAGAATATGTAAGGTCCATCAGTGATGAGTTCCAGAGAATCTTGCTTTTCAAATTGAATCTGCTGAGCAAATAGAGTAATGCTGAAAGTAAGAAGTATAAATGTGAAAATTAATAAAAGCTGATTGCGTTTAAACATTATTCCCTTCCCATTTTTTAATTCTTTAATTATTTATTAATTATTGAAAAAATATGCAACTATCCTCTTATGGAAGATTTATTTTTTCATTTTGAAGAAAGTTCCTCGTTCCTTGATTTCACCTTTAATAAGGTTTTTATTTAATAACTCATTGAGATATTTGTTCAATTCATTCAGATGGATTCCCAGCATTTCAGTTAGGTCTTTATCAGTGCAGGGGCGTCTGCGGATAGTTTCCAGAATCTGGTTCTCAATGTTTTTATTGAAACTTTTTATCTGTTGGCGTGAATTAAATTTTGCAATGATTTCAACAGGTAGAGGTTTGAGAAAATTTACAATATATTCCAATCTTTCTTTTGTTGCTGTTTTTACCCATGATTCAGTTCCAGGTCTATCTAAAGTGTTCAATTGTATTTTTTCAGGGTTTATTTTCCGGATAGTTTTTCTCAAAAGTGATAGTTCTTCTTCTGTATCATTTATTTCGGGAACAATAAAGATCTCCAGCCAGATTTTGCCTTTGAATTTTTTTCTATATTTGATTAGACCTTCAATTATTTTATTTATATCAAGTTGAGAATTTGGACGGTTAATTTTTTTGAAAATATCTTCACTAACTGTGTCTAAAGAGGGGAGAAGTACATCGATTCTATTGATTTCATTTCTTACATTTTCATTATATAATAAAGTGGAATTTGTAAGGAGAGCTAGTTTAAAATTCGGATATCTCTCTTTTAAGAATGTAATCACTTTTCCAATTCCACTATTTAAGGTCGGTTCTCCTGCTCCGGAAAAAGTTATGAAATCCAGAGTCGGGTTTTGGTTGAGAAAATGATCGAGTTCATTGAGAACATCATTAATAGGAACGTATTCTTTTCGCTCGATTGTTAAGTTTGTAGTTTCACCAACTTCGCAGTATACACAATTCAAACTGCATACTTTATGCGGTACAAGGTCAACTCCGAGTGAGATTCCCAGACGTCGTGATGGAATCGGTCCGAAAATGTGTTTATAGGAAATTTATCCCTCCACTTACAGGTAATTTTTTATTTGAAATTTTAAGGCTTTTAGAGTTAATGATACATCGATAAGAAACGAAATTATAGAAAGGATCAGACCAATTATTGCAAGGATAAAGAAAGTAATAAAGACCAGTTCGATATTAATTTTTAAGAAATAACCTAAAAATAAGAGCAATATCATCAAGCTTGAGAATAAGATACTGAAAGAAATAAAGGTTATAGATGTTCTCAATATTCTACTTCGTTTATATAAAACAGAGATTTGGATTTTCTTGATCTCGAAATTTTTTTTATCATTATCTAACTCTTTAACCAGTATCCTTGAACGGTCGATAACACGACCAAGCCGATTTGTTAATGAAAGCAACAGTAAACCCACACCGGAGATTAGTACAACTGGTGATATCAATGATTGCATCAATTGAATGAGATATTGGATGTTTTCCATAAATGCCTCATTTTACCTTTCGAACGGATGTAATCCTTCGGAACGGTTTTGGATTAATCATCTTTCTCAATAATATAATCTTCAATCATTTCTTTATTCATTTTATAATCTTTCATTAATTTTTCATATTCTTCAAAACTCTGAAAATGATCAAAAAAGAATTTCTCATCAAATAATCTGCTTTTTCTCTTTCCAATAAATTCAAGATAATTTGAGTATTTCCAATCTTCAGGAGACTCGACGAGCTTGGCAGCAACAGGATTATAATGAATATATTGAATAATTTGAATCAGATATTTATTATAAGTTATTACTTTCGGTTGAACTTTTCCTTCAAACAATGTTCCTTTCCTGTTTTCACGATGATTTATGATTTGAACATAACTATTAAATAGGAATTTCGTCCAACTACTAACAGGTTCATCAGTCAATTGTTGTACAAGAAAATGATAATGATTCGGCATCAAACAATAAGCAATGATATTTATTCCGCTTTTTACTATTGTTTTTTCGATTTTATTTGTTAGAAGTTCATAATCATTTTCGCAAAAAAAAATCTGTTCTCTATTGCATCCACGATTATAAATATGATAAAATCCATTTTTTTCATAAATCATTATCAATTCCTTTATAAATCTTCCGAACGGATGCCGTGGTGTATACCAGGGGATGCAATCCTTCGGAACGGTGAAGGTACAATTACCGTCAACCGTTCGCAATCCGGCAGCTGCCGGAGTTGCGAACGGTTTAGACTTTACCTCTTACTTCTTTCTCAACTTTCAGGGCTAGGTTATTCACTTTATCGAGCAGTTCTTCAGATTTTGTCATAATATAGAATTGAAATTTTTCATCTTCTATACTGCTCATATTAATTTTTATATTCAGAAATGCACTTTTAGCTGCAGCATTGGCGGTGATAGCTGCTACACCTGCATCGGATAGGGCGTTCACATTACCTATTTTTGATATTTTATCAGCAAGCTCAACAGCTTCCACAGCTATTTCAAGAGTTTCAAGAGGAACTAAAATGGCATTTTTTGTAGCTTCCTGAATAGCTTTATTACGAGTTGCTTTTTCTTCATCGTTTTTTTTAGGAAGACGGGAAGCTTCCATCATATCATAAAATGCCTGGGTGTCTTTATCTATTGCGTCAAGAGAACGTTCCTTGATATTTTGACTGATTTCAGCTAATTCTCCTGCTTCTTTCCAGACTTTTTCATAGCCTTTTTTCCCGAATGTTAAATTGGATACCATTGCTGATAAAGAACCGGACATGGCAGAGCAAAGCGCAGCAACACTTCCACCGCCTGGAGCAGGTGAATCTGTTGAAAGTTCATCAGCAAAATCGATTAAAGTCATATTTACGAGATTGTCTTTAGAGGTGATAGCGTATTCGATTACTTTTTCATTAATATCGAAAGAACCAAGATCATCAAGACCCATGGACTGAACTGCGGTATCAATAATCTTTTTCTCAGGTAATCCCGCACTTTCTTCCATTCGTTTCAGGTAATATTTTCCTGCCATCAAAATCGCTTCTCTGGGAATTAACCCAACTAATTCGCTCCCCGTGACCTGAATTCCTTTCTCTCTGGCAAGTTCACGTACTTTTTCCAGTACCAGATGAGGAGGAGTGATTTTATAATTTGTAAGATTTATACTGATCTGGGCACGATCATATTCATCAATATACCAACCCACAGCTTTGCAGTGAGTAAACAAACCCGGTTGCCTGAGTTTATTCCCATCTTTATCTTTAATTATCTTATTATTTTTATCTCTTTTTAATCTTCCTTTTTCTCTAATGGTAAGAGCCAGGTCATTAGCTTTTTTCTTATCACGAGAGTTTAGATTAATATTGTAAGCGATTAGAAATTCACGAGCAGAAATGGCAGTTGCACCAGCTTTTGCATTGAATTTCTGTGGGCCGAAATCCGGTTTCCAATAAGGATCTTTCATTTTTTTCGGAAGTGCTTCGTATTCACCTTTTCGGACTTCTGCCAGATTTTTCCATTCCGGTTTTGTAGCTGCATATTCATAAAAATAAACAGGTATTCCGAGTTCTTCTCCAACTCTTTTTCCAAGTCTATGGGCATATTCCACGCAATCATCCATAGTTACCCCGGAAACAGGTACAAAAGGACATACATCGGTTGCACCCATGCGAGCGTGGGCACCTTTGTGCTTACTCATATCAATGATTTCAGAAGCTTTTTTTATTGCCTGGAAAGCAGCTTCAATGGCTGAGTCGGGATTACCAACAAAAGTAACAACAGTTCTGTTTGTATCAGCTCCCGGGTCAACATCCAGAAGAAAAGCTCCTTTAACTGATTTTATTACTTCTGCTATTTGGTCTAAGATTTTATAATCGCGTCCTTCACTGAAATTGGGAACACATTCAACTATTTTCACCTATCCTCCTTGTTCCGGCGTAGTTCCTACCCGCGAAAGGGGAGATCAATCGGATGAAGCCGGACTTATCACGCCTTCCCGAAATCATTCGGGATAAAGGCAGACGAATATTTTAATATTTTTTTAAAAAATTTGAGAGTTACCGAGTAAAATTGTTTAATTATTAGTCAATATTTTTATTGATTATAGAAGTTTATTTATGGAAAAGCATAAAAATATAAATTTGTAAGATTTATTGAGTCGTAAATACTTTAACTGAAGATATTATGAAAAAATAGAAAAATAAGAAGATAAAAGGATTGAGTATTGAAAATTCAATATACAATTTTACCAGCAACAAAAGTAGATTTCACTTTTAATTCATTGCCAATGTATAACAAGGTGGAGAGTATTTCCGTCCCACTTTTTTCACGGGGATTATCTATCTCAATAAAAGTCAAGTCAGCATCTTTACCAATTTCGATTGAACCAATAATGTCTTCTTTCCCCAGAACTTTCGCTCCACCCAAAGTTGCATAATACAAAGCTTCTTCAGGAGAGATGACATAATTATCCTGTCGGTAGTTACACATTTTCATAACATTCAGCATGGATAAAGAAGTTCCAGCTCCTACATCTGAAGCAAGTGCGAAATCGATCCCGGATCTTTTTATATCTTCCCAGGGGAAAATACCGCTTTTCAGGAAAAAGTTAGAGTCGGGACAATGAATGATTTTGCTTTTGGTTCTTTTTATAATTTCGATTTCTTTTTCATTTATGTGAATAGCGTGTCCTAAAAGTGTTTTTGGTCCCAAAAGATTATGTTTTTCATAAACTTCAGTATAATTTTTAAATGCAGGGAAGAGAGAACTTACCCATTTTTTTTCATCGATATTTTCGGAAAGATGAGTTTGTATGTAAGCATTATTTTTTTTTGCATAAGCACCTATTGTTCTCATTAGTTTAGATGAACAAACAGGTGCGAATCTTGGTGAAAATACATATTCCAGCAAGTCAGTTGATTTATTCCATTTTTCAAAAAGCTCAATACTTTCATTAATAGATTTTTCGGTATCCTCCTGTAAATAATCCGGTGAGTTAGTATCCATTAAGGTATTACCGATAATGGCTCGAACACCTGAATTCTTTGCTTCTTTAAAAGCAATTTCACAGGCATGTTTATAAGGTGCTGTATATATCACAGAAGTAGTGGTGCCAGCTTTAATTGATTCCAGGAAGAAGTTTTTTGTTAATTGGTAAGCATATTTAAAATCTTTAGATCTATATTCTTCTTCAAATATGATTTTATTCAGCCAATCCAGAAGGTTTGAACTGTGTTTACCTCTTGCATGAAACTGCGATAGATGAACATGAGTGTCAATGAAACCAGGCACACATACGCAATTTGAAAAATCTAGAAAGTTTTTATTATTTCCTGATGAAGAAATTGATTGGATTTTTGTATTTTCTATTGTAATAAAAGCATGTGGGATATATTTATATTTATCAGGTGATATTGGAGTTAGAATATTAGTTTTTAGTATCATCTTTAAAAGGAGAGACCTTGACTTTTAGAATTTTTGTATTGGTTGCTTGGATCACTTCGAATTCCCAGTTTCTAACGGTTATTTTTGTTTTACTGGCAGGGATTCTCGCTAATTTATTAATAATTAGTCCTGCAATGGTTTCGTAATCTCCTTCAGGTAGATTCATATTGTATTCATCATTTAAATAATCAATTTCTACAAATCCCTGAATAATGTAAGAGTTTTCTCCGATTTTTTGGATTTCTTCTGTAGTGATGTCATATTCATCTTCTATTTCACCTACGATTTCTTCCAGGATATCTTCTATAGTAACTAAACCTGCTGTACCACCAAAGGAATCAACGATTATTGCCATACTCTTTTTTCGGGTTTGCATTTCTGTAAGAAGAGTATTAACATTCATATTTTCCGGTGCAAAGAAATTCTTCCTGACAAAATCTGAAGCTTTCATATCGTTCTTTTTGGGGATCTTCATTAAATCATAAATTATCAAAATACCTTTAATATCGTCCAGATCTTCACCGTAAATGGGAAAACGTGTAAAACCTTCTTTTTTGGCAGTTTCGATAACCTCTTCAATAGGAGTATCTTGTGGCAAAGCAATAATCTCAGTCCTGTGGATCATAACATTTTCAGCTTTCAGCTCAGCAAATTCTAAAGCTTCTTCAAGCATTTCGCGTTGATGCTCATGTAAATAATCATCTTCCCAGGTTTCTGAAAGCATTAAAGAAATATCTTCTCTGGTTAAAAGATGATATCCTGTCTTTTGGGGAAGTCTGAAAATCTTTGCTAAAATCGAATTTAGCAGGGCTACAAACTTAATAAAAGGTTTTAAAATGATGCTAAAAAATTTCAAAACCGGGAATAAACGCGTAACTAACTTATTGGGGTTTTCCCGGTAAATTGCTTTGGGTATTATTTCAGCAAAAATAAGAATCAAACCAGCTAAAATCAATATACCTAATTGTTTGGAAATGACAATAGTACCTGTCTTATTAAGATAGTGAATTAAGAACATTGTTAATGATGAAACAATAACAACTGAAATATTATTTCCAAACAGAGTAGTTCCAAAAAGGTAATCAGGATTTTCTAAAAAGTGTTGGATCTGTTTTTTCTTTTTGCTGTTTTTCGCTTCTTTTTCTAATTTAAATCTGTCTATAGATATTAGACCTGTTTCTATACCAGAGAAAAAACTTGATAAAATAAAAAAAATGATAATTAAAAGGATATGGAATATCAACATTCTTAGTTATTTAATTTCTCATTTTTATACGCTAATTTCAAAGCCTCAATAAATTCATTTAACTCACCGACCATAATTGAGTTTAGTTTATAAGATGTCAAATTTATTCTGTGATCGGTGACCCGGGATTGAGGAAAATTGTAAGTGCGGATTTTTGCACTTCTGTCTCCACTGCCTACCTGGGATTTTCTAGATCGGGCTATTTCACGTTCCTGCTTTACAAGTTCCATGTCTAATAATCTGGAACGTAAAACCTTCATTGCTTTATTTTTATTCTTTAACTGGGATTTTTCATCCTGGCAGGTAACAACTAATCCACTTGGGATATGAGTGATCCTCACTGCGGAATCTGTAGTATTAACACTTTGTCCTCCGTGTCCTGTGGAGCGATAAACGTCTATTTTGAGATCTTTTTCGTTAATTTCGACATCAACTTCATCTGCTTCCGGTAATACAACAACACTGATAGCAGATGTATGAATTCTGCCTTGAGATTCAGTTTCTGGAACTCGTTGAACACGATGAACTCCACTTTCAAACCGTATCGTCCCATAAACATTTTCTCCTGTGAGAGAAAAGATGATTTCCTTAAAGCCACCTACACCGGTTGGGTTGGAAGAGAGCACAGTGTGTTTCCAACCTTTTTTATCAGCATAATAGGAATACATTCTATAAAGGTCGGCAACAAAAAGAGCTGATTCTTCTCCTCCTGTGCCAGCCCTGATCTCAATAATTACATCTTTTTCATCATTCGGGTCTTTGGGAGTGAGAAGTTCTTGTAACTTTTGAAGTTCGTTATCATATTCTTCTTGAGTTTCTTTGATTTCTTCTTTGGCTAATTCAATCAATTCGAGATCACTTTCTTTTTTTATGAATTCAGTATTGTCGCTAATGGTTTTTTCCAATTCCCGAATTTTATTATAGAGGTTTAATACTTCTTCTATTTCTTTAAACCTTTTTGATATTTTTCTATAGTAATTCCGATCGGACATTTTGGATGGATCGTAAATCTCATCTTTCAAATCACTATGTTCTTTTTTTAGAGAATTAATTTTTTCCAGGGGAATCATTTGTTTTCCATATTAATCTTGAGATTTATAAGAATTTAACGTTGTTATGCTCGGAAATATCCATTTCCATTGCACATTTCATCGCAACAATTGCAACTTCAATCTGTTCAGCATCCGGAGTTTGAGTCGTTATTTTCTGTAAAGCTAATCCTGGAGCTGTCATTAATTTTACCATAGGATGCTTTATATTTTTACCGGAAAGTTTAAGTACTTCATAAGATATTCCAGAAATTAAAGGGATAAGAAGAAAATGATAACCAAGACGTACAAAAACTGACGGAACAGCGATAAATTTCGCTACTAAAGTATCGATTATTGAAAAAATTAAAATTGAGATTAGTAAAACAAAAAATATGAAGCTCGTACCACAGCGGGGATGTAAAGTAGAAAATTTCTTAACGGAATCTGGGTTTAAAGCACTATCATTTTCATAAGCATAAACAGATTTGTGTTCTGCTCCGTGATATTGAAAGAGACGTTTTACATCTTTCATTAAGCTTATTAAAAAAACATAAATAACAAAGAAGATTATTCGAATTGAGCCCGCAAATAAATTGAAATAGATATTTTCCTTACTCAATTTCATCCAGTCGGCAATTTGATAAGGTAAAAAAGCGAAAAGTAAAAAAGCCAACCCAAAGGCGAGTATAATGCCAAAGGTTTCCTCCATTTTTTTTCTCGAATCTGATTTTGTTTTTTTGTCTTCTTCCCAGTCAAGTTCAGCTCTGGAAACCGAAAAATTCAGAGTTTTAATACCTATGATCATCATTTCAATCAGTGATGTGAAACCACGAATTATGGGCAAACCCAGGAAATGATTTCTTTTTGTGATACTCTCAAATCTATCTTTTTTTACTTCTATACTTTTATCCATTCTACGAATAGCAGTAGCAAGTAATTTCGGACCGCGCATCATAACACCTTCAAAAACTGCCTGTCCACCTATCTCGATTCTTTTTTTATTATCCTTCATTAGTAGTTTTCTCCCAGCTCCTAAAAAAAACGCACCACAATCCATTTTAAATGTAATTGTGGTGCTGAAAATGTCTAAACTCTAATTGTCTTTTTTAATATTATATTTCTTTTGAAATTTTTCTACTCTTCCGGCTTTTGTGATCGCCCTTTGTTTACCAGTATAAAAAGGATGGCAGTTTGAACAGATTTCAACTTTCAACTCTTTGCTTGTGGATCTTGTTTCAAGAGTGTTTCCACAGGCGCAGGTTACTTGCACCTTTTCATATTTTGGATGAATACCTTTTTTCATCTTCTATCTCCAAATAAATAATATACTTAAAATTCAGTTGAGCAATATTTTTTTCTTAAGTTATGCTGTCAATGATTTTATATGTTTGCAAAGCAATAAGACCCCATAAAATTATTGCTTATTTTTAATATTCGAATGATCCTGTTAAATATCTTTTTTCTGTTTTTTTATCGCATCATTCAAATTATTTTGAGCTTGTTTGAATCCTGGCCAGATATTAAGTGCAATCTGATAGTGGGAAATTGCATTTGAAAGATCATTTTTGTTCGCATATGCCCAACCCAGATTACTATGGGTTTTTGCATATTCTTTGTCCCGATTTAAGCTTTTATAAAATATAGCTTTATCATAATATTCCAGGTCCTTTTCAGTGACGCCATTTTCAATTGCTATTTGGATTGCTTCTTTCATTCCTTTTTCATCTTCAAGTCTGTGCAGGTCTCTTTTCAGCATTCCTTCATAATAATTTAACATGTCAGTTCTATTTTCAATTGCATTTTGAAAAGCCCGTATTGCTGAATCCCAATCTTGTGAAATGCAATAAAGATTTCCAAGTTTTGTATATGCATAAAAAGGGAAAGGAGCAGATTCCGCTGCTTTTGAATAATATTTAATTGAGTTTGCCAGGTCTTTTTTATTTTCGTATATATCAGCAATGTTCAGGTAACTCACATACGCAAGTTTCGGTTCTTGTTTTATAAGTTTTTTAAATATGGAAATTGCTTTATTATATTTTCTTGTTTTGGAATAGATTATTCCCATATTACCCAGAGCTTCATTAAGATCCGACTGCATTTTAAGGGCTTTCTGATAATAGAAGACAGCCTGAGGATAATCTTCTTCTTTCAGAAACCTGTCAGCATCTTTTTTATATTTTATGGCTTCTCCACTTTTCCCCGGTTCTGAAATATTTATAAGCCAGACTGGTTTATAAATTGAGATAAGAGCAAAACTTATAAGTAAACCCCAGATTATAAGGATACAAAAGGCAATTACTTTGTCTGTAAGAGATGCTTTTTTTGTTTTCATCCTTCTGCTTTTATGTTTTTTAGCAGGTGTTGTGGATAATAAAAAGCACATTATATCCTTCCTTTTTAAGCCTGTTAAATTCTTTACACGCCTCAGGTGTTTTTAAAACAATTACTTGAAGTCCTCGTCTGGTATTATTGTGGAATACAAATTGGAACTCTGAATTTTCCGGAAAACCCTGACCACCCTTTCCTTCAGTGCCGCTTCCAATAAGAAGAATGTTTGAAACATTATCATAGATTGTAAGTATATCCCTTTTGTTAAAATTATGTTTTTTATCAACTAACCTGAAAGTTCCGTCAGGATAGATCATTATGTCAAAGAGAGGTATAGGGATTCCCTTATATACTGTTAAACCGTAAGTGTTATATACGATATTGTCTTTGCGGTATTTGAAGAAGAAAATTCCCTG